>JAHEII010000002.1 GCA_024639485.1 Alphaproteobacteria bacterium | reverse complement strand
TCAAAAACAGGCAGGGTGGTTTTGGTTTAAGACAAAGGGTTTATTTATGGCTAAAAGAGATTTTTATGAGGTGCTGGGTGTCAAGAAAGACGCTGATGCTTCAGCCATTAAATCTGCTTACCGCAAGCTAGCCATGAAATACCATCCGGACCGCAATCCGGACGATGATAAAGCCGAAGATAAATTCCGCGAAGCAACGGAAGCCTATGATGTGCTGAAAGATGAACAGAAACGCGCCGCCTATGATCAATTTGGTCATGCCGCGTTTGAGAGTCAGGGCGGCGGCGGTGGCGCTGGTGGATTTTCCGGATTTGGCGGCGGTGGCGGCGGTTTCAGCGATATTTTTGATGAAATGTTTTCCGAGTTTATGGGCGGGCGCCGTGGCCGTGGTGGTCGTGGAGGCCAGCAAAGCCGTAAAGGTGCCGATTTACGCTATGATCTGGAAATTAATCTGGAACAGGCATTTGATGGCGATACCCAGAAAATCAGTATTCCGGTTCCGGCCACATGTGATACTTGTGATGGTAGCGGTGCCGCAAAGGGTAGCAAACCGGTAACATGTAACGCTTGTGGCGGGCATGGCAAGGTCAGAGCCCAGCAGGGCTTTTTCTCAGTCGAGCGCACCTGCCCAAGTTGTCAGGGTCAGGGTGAGACGATATCCAAGCCATGTTCATCATGTGGTGGTCAGGGGCGTATCCAGAAAAATAAAAGCTTAAACGTCAATATCCCGAAAGGCGTTGATACTGGCACCAGAATCCGGTTATCTGGCGAAGGCGAAGCCGGATTGCGCGGTGGGCCTTCTGGTGATTTATATATATTTATCAATGTGAGAGATCATTCGCTGTTTATTCGCGAAGGCAATAATCTGTTTATGACGATGCCGGTACCTATGACTAAAGCTATTCTGGGCGGAACGGTTGATATTCCAAGTCTTGATGGGAAAATGGCGCGGATCACGCTGGATGAAGGCACGCAATCCGGCCACCGGTTGCGGTTACGTGGCAAGGGTATGCCCGGATTGCAGGGTCGTGGCCGTGGCGACATGTATGTTGATATTCAGGTGGAAACCCCTATCAATCTGAGCAAACGTCAAAAAGAGCTTTTGAAAGAGTTTGAAAGCGCTGGCAAGAACCAGAATCCAGAATCCGATTCATTCGTGAAACGGATTAAAAAGATGTTTGGCGAAAACTAGACTCTCACATTTCACGTTGCTTTCGCTTTTCCCCTGACGCTAAGATGAGCGCATGCCTCACTTGATAAAGGCTATTGGGAAAACGATAAGCTGACAGGAGCTTTTGTATGACTGCACCACTTCGTATTGCGCTACCGGGGGCGGCTGGCCGTATGGGACGCATGATCACAACACTGGCGGCGGCAGACGACAGATGCATGATTGTTGCGGCATCGGATCGGCCCGGCTCACCCATGCTGGGACAGGATATTGGAACAATGAACCAGCTTCCGGTTTCGGGGGTGGTTGTGGCTGATGATGCGGCGGCTTTATTTGCCGCCAAACCGGATGTGATTATTGATTTTACAACGCCTGCGGCCACGCTTTCGTTGGCGGCTATGGCGGCCAGCCATCAAGTAGCCATGGTTGTTGGTACAACCGGCCTGAGCGCAGAAGACGGGAAACAGCTCTCTCATTTGGCGTCAGATATTCCGGTTGTCTGGTGTGCAAATACCTCTGTCGGGGTGACATTGCTTGGCCGTCTGGTTGAACAGGTGGCTGCAAAACTGGTTGATGACTGGGATATCGAAATTGTTGAAAGCCATCATAAACATAAAATTGATGCGCCTTCCGGAACCGCATTGGCTCTTGGCCAGGCGGCCGCCAAGGGGCGCAATGTTGATCTTGATGCGGTGATGTCACTTGATCGCACTGGCGCAAGACAAGATGGCGATATTGGTTTTGCCGTGATGCGCGGCGGTGATGTTGCCGGTGAACATAGTGTCATTTTCTATGGGCAATCCGAACGCCTTGAGCTAACCCATCGCGCCACGGATAGAGTAATTTTTGGCAGAGGCGCGTTACGGGCGGCAAGCTGGATAGCACAGCAAAAAGCCGGTTTATATGCTATGGATGATGTTCTGGCGGATTAACCGGTTCCGGTGCTGGCTCATCAATCAGACTGGTAATGGCTTTAGCTAATTCCGGTTTTTCCTGATAGGGCAGAAAATCGCCAATTTCAACGGTTTTGCCATGACCGGACAGATATAGCCGATGGCGCTCAATCAGATGCTTATCCGTATCTGGCCATGTTTTCATATCTTCGGTTTCCAGACGGACATGTAACCATGCTAACGGCATTTCTTCTGTACTGACCCGGCCTTTTGCATCTGATCGTTCAATCCGAAGCATTGGCTTTGCCTTGGTAATGCGTTCATAACGTTTTTCTGTTGATCGGTGATGCAGATGAAAAAACAGAAACAACAATCCGAATTCAACGCCAAAAAACCCGATAACCGGCCATGCCCCCAGCAAATAAAACGCCATGGATAGCGATAAACCGGCAAATCCAAGCACGATTAGCAAGATAGCCGCACCTTTCCGGCTTAGGCTGCAATATGGCCATAGCATGATGGGTTTATGTTCGGATGTCATGTGTTCTGCATCTCCCTTATCCATACAAAATATGATAGGGTGCAACATAGCAGGGTCAATCCAGCCAGATCGTATTTATGATGGCAGATTGCCGATTTTGCAACAAAACAGGGGTTTGATATGTCAGCAAAAGATCAAAAAAAACCATCACCGGCAATGACACGCAAAGCCATAGCCGAAACCTTTGAGCGTTTTGCGAAAACCATGCCGGAAGCCGCTACAGAATTGCATTTTACCAATCCCTATACATTGCTTGTCGCCGTCGCCTTATCAGCACAAGCCACGGATGTTGGCGTCAACAAAGCGACTAAATCGCTTTTTGAAATTGTGGAAACACCAGCGGATATGTTGAAATTGGGGCTGGATGGATTAATCGGTCATATCAAAACGATTGGGCTGTTTAATAGCAAAGCCAAAAATCTGATCGCGATGGCAGAATTATTAATTCGTGATCATGATGGTATTGTCCCCGAAGACAGGGAAGCACTAGAAGCCTTGCCGGGGGTGGGGCGGAAAACCGCAAATGTGGTGCTGAACGAGGCGTTTGGTCATCCGACTATTGCGGTGGATACGCATATTTTCCGGCTTGGTAATCGAACCGGCATGGCACCGGGAAAAACCCCGCTTGAGGTAGAAAAAGGATTGCTCAAAAAAGTACCGGAATCTGCCATGAAAGATGCGCATCACTGGCTTATTCTGCATGGCCGATATTGCTGTGTCGCCAGAAAGCCACGTTGTCCGGATTGCATCATCAGCGATTTATGCCGTTACAAAGACAAAACGGAATTGCCAGATTAATGGCCTATTGGCCTGCTTTGCGATGAGCTAGGTCCTGATAGCAGGCATCGGCATTGATATTATTATGCTGGATACGGCTTCGCCCATGCCATGCAATAATCTCAACCCGGCCATTTACCGGATAAAGCGTAAAATCAACAATACATGTTTCCAGTTTATATTGATGCACTTCACCGGCGCCGTCATGGCGGATATAATCGGCATTCCCCAGCACCTTGATCAGCTCTTGTTTTTGCCAGCCCATGATATTAGCCGGATAGAATACCGGTTTGGCTGGTGCGGCGGGCAAGGCTATGCTGGCTGTTTCAATCGTGGTCAATGATGCTTGCGGCACTTCGGCGGCAACATGACTTGGCATATCGGGCGAACCATTAGCGCTGGTGTCGGTGGCGCCTTGTAATGGCACCGCCGTGCTTAAATCAGGCACTTGGTCATCTGTCGGTATATTGATATTACCAGATAGAGAATATTGTTCCATCACAGGCTGACAGCCAGAAATCAGACATCCTATGACACTTGCGGCTATGCTCAGCCTGATGGTTATGTTAGCACTCATCTAATCAAATTATATTGGCACAATAAATAATTCAATATTAAGCTTCATCGTTTTTGAAAATAAAGGAAGAAAGATGTCAGAAAATGCAAATAATCACGCCAGTATTGTTACAGTTGGCAATGCTATTGTTGATGTTATCGCAAAAGCAACAGATCAGTTTATTGCCGAACAGGGCATGATGAAGAATGCCATGAACCTGATTGATGCAGATCGGGCAACTACGCTGTATGATGCCATTGGCCCAGCAACCGAGGTATCAGGCGGTTCTGCGGCAAATACGGCTGTTGGTATTTCGTTACTGGGCGGGCATGCTGGTTTTATTGGCAAGGTTGGCACGGATATGCTGGCGCGCATATTCCGCCATGACATTAAAGCCGTCGGGGTTGAAGCATTGCTTGCGGCTGATGCGGATCTGCAAACCGCTTGTTCCTATATACTGATAACGCCAGATAAAAAGCGGACAATGAACACTTATCTGGGGGCTTCCATTGCCCTTAAGCCCGAAGACATGAACGCTGATGCTATTGCGGCGGCGGATATAGTCTATATCGAAGGCTATCTTTATGATGCCCCTGATGGCCCGGCCTGTTGGGATAAAATGGCTACTGTTGCCCGTGAAGCCGGAACCAAGATTGCTATTTCACTGTCAGATGGCTGGTGTGTAGAACGCCATAGACCGGCTATGCATCAATTCATCAAGGATCATTGTGATATGGTGCTTTGCAATTCTGAAGAAGCAGAAATCATGTTTCAAACAGATAAAGACAACGCCATTCGCCAAATGCGGCAATTGGTGGCTGAGGCGGCTATTACCGATGGTGAAAACGGATCAATCGCGTTTGCGGGTAATGATCTGGTTTCAATAACGCCTGATCCGGATATAGCAGTGATGGATACAACCGGTGCCGGTGATCTTTACGCATCCGGATATCTTTATGCACGTCATAACGGGGCTGATCTGGATATTGCGATTAAACTGGCAACGATTACCGCAAGCGAAGCGATCAGCCATATTGGTGCCAGACCACAAGCTGATCTGATTGAAATTGCAAAACCAGCCATGCCAACAGAGTTTTTTGGATAATATTTTGGAATGATGCTGTTTTTCTGTCATGCTTGCTTTAAGATATGGAAATGATCCGACAGCACAAAAAGAGCTAACACCATGCCGGACGACACATTGTCAGCAGAACATAAAAAACCGCCGCGCCCATCGCCGGATACACCCGGCTTAACACCGGTCATTCGGCAGTTTCTAGAAGTAAAAGCCAATCATGCGGATAGTTTACTGTTTTACCGCATGGGTGATTTTTATGAATTGTTTTTTGACGATGCAGAAATTGCCGCGCAAGCACTTGATATAACATTAACCAAGCGCGGTAAGGCAGATGGGCATGATATCCCCATGTGCGGAGTACCGTTCCATGCCGCAGACACCTATATGACACGGCTAATCAAGCAGGGTTTTCGTGTGGCTATCTGTGAGCAGGCCGAAACCCCCGAACAGGCTAAAGCCAGAAAATCCAAAGGCCCTTTGCGGCGGGATGTTGTGCGTATCGTTACGCCGGGGACGCTACTCGAAGACAGCTTTTTGCCACCACGGGAAAATAATTATCTGATCACCCTATTTCATCATGGTGATGCTTTATCGCTAGCGGCGGTTGATCTCAGCACTGGTGATATCATGGTGGAAACCATGCCGCCGTCACAACGCGATGATGCGCTGGCCAGATGGAAACCTGCCGAAATTGTTATTAGCGATAGCCAGGCTGATATGGAACAGAATCTGATCCATATTGATAGCTGTATCAGCACCCGTCCAGCGCGATATTTTGATAGCCAGGGTGGTCGCAAAAAACTGGAAACACTTTATAAAGTCGCCACTCTTGATGGCATGGCCAATCTGTCGCGTGGTGAACTGGCGGCGCTTGGTGGATTAATCGCCTATCTGGATGATACACAAAAAGGCCGGAATCTGCATCTGAAGCCGGTAGAACAGATCAGTCGCGATCATTTTCTGGAAATTGATCCGGCAACACGGCGGTCACTGGAATTAACGCGGACATTAAGTGGAGATAGAAAAGGCTCATTGCTGGCAGTGATTGATAAAACCGTCACGGCTGCTGGCGCACGACTTCTGGCATCACGGCTGGTTGGCCCGCTCAAACATAAACCGCAAATTACGGCCAGACATGATCTGATCGAAGCTATGCTGGCAGACACAGCCATGGCTGATCACATCAGACAGGCATTGAAAACCATGCCTGATCTGGAACGGGCGTTAAGCCGGCTGGGGCTTGGGCATGGGGGGCCGCGTGATCTGGCGGCTATGGCACATGGTATTGCCGCCGCCGGAATAATGGCCAATGCCATTGGTCAACGAACAACAAGCGGGCTGGCCGATGATCAGCTCACCGCACTAAAAGACCATTTATCGGGATCAGCACAGCTGGTTCATCTGATCACTGAAGCGTTAACCGAAGAATTGCCCATGCTTGCCCGTGATGGCGGCTTTATCCGTAAAGGTTATGATACGGTGCTGGATGAGCTATTCACCTTGCGTGATGAATCGCGGCGATTAATTGCGGCTCTGCAACAACGCTATTGCGATGATACCGGCATCACCAGCCTTAAGATCAAACATAATAATGTTCTGGGATATCATATTGATGTCCGGAGCAATCACGCTGACAAATTGCTGTCCCAACCGGATTCCATTTTTATTCATCGCCAGACAACCGCCCAGGCTGTCCGGTTTTCCACCGTTGAGCTAGCCGAACTGGAAACCGCGATGTCAAAGGCCGCTGATCAGGCGGTGGCACTGGAACTGGGCTGGTTTGATCGTCTGGTTGAACAGGTGATGGCAGAACAAGACAGCATTATTGCTGTCGCCCATGCCGCCGCCCAGCTGGATGTAGCAACCGCAATGGCAAGGCTGGCCGAAACATGGCGATATTGCCGCCCAGAGATGCGCGATGATATCGGGCTACATATTGTTGAAGGCCGGCATCCGGTTGTTGAGCAGATGCTGGCCAGTGCTCAGGATCATCCGTTTGTGGTCAATTCCTGTCAATTTACGCCGGATGATCGCATCTGGTTATTAACAGGCCCTAATATGGCTGGTAAATCGACCTTTCTTCGCCAGAATGCGTTGATCACTATCATGGCACAGGCAGGATTTTATGTTCCGGCTAGCGCGGCCATTATTGGCATGGCTGATCGTGTGTTTTGCCGTGTTGGAGCATCTGATGATCTGGCATCCGGACGGTCGACTTTTATGGTGGAAATGGTGGAAACCGCCGCTATTCTGAACCGGTCAACAGCCCAATCATTAGTCATACTTGATGAAATAGGCCGTGGTACAGCAACCTATGACGGGTTATCGCTGGCCTGGGCAGTGGTGGAACATTTGCATGATGTTATTGGGGCAAGAGTATTGTTTGCTACCCATTATCATGAATTATCAGCACTAGAAGACAGATTGAACAGCCTAACATGTCACGCGATGAAAGTGCGCGAATGGCAGGGTGATATTGTTTTCCTGCATGAAGTAGGTGCAGGCGCGGCCGACCGGTCGTATGGTATTCATGTGGCGCGTCTGGCTGGCGTGCCGCCAATAGTCATTGCCCGTGCCGAAGATGTGCTGGCAACACTGGCAGAAGAAAAATCAACAGATCAGCTGATGGAAAATCTACCGCTTTTTGATGCAAGTCAGCCGGTGGTGCATCCGGCAACCCCTAGCGCCGTAGAAGAACAGCTGAAAGCCATTAGCCCTGATCATATGTCCCCGCGTGAGGCGCTAGAGCATCTTTATGCGCTGAAAGCCATGCTTGATGATGGACGTGATGGCGGCATGTCATAGACACTATCCGTGGATGCGCTATAATCTGATATGATGCGATTAATCACAATGGATGACTCATGGCGGTAGAGCAGACAACATTACCAAGCTGGATGCTTGCGTTTCAGCCAATGATCTATGCCCGTGATATTGGTGAGATTGAAACTGTTCTGGAAACGCTGGATCGGATGAAAGCAGATCATGGCGCTACATTTGAGCATCCGCTTGATCAAAGACCAGCGTTATTATCGGCTCTCAAAGATATGCTTGAAACCGGGCGGCAGGCGTTAAAAACAGCGTTTTTGGCAAATAATGACGGGGCGGCCTATGTTGGGGCGCATGCTATTCTGATGGATCACATGATCCGGCTTATTCATGATACGGCGATAAAAACATGGCCATCTGATGCCCCACCTAAGCTAGCCATGATTGCTACCGGCGGATATGGCCGTGGAGAATTATCACCACATTCGGATATTGATTTACTGTTTCTGACAGATGTTAAACCGGATGCTGATCATGTACAGGTGATTGAGTTTATTCTTTATCTGCTGTGGGATTTGGGGCTTGATATTGGTCATGCTAGCCGAAGCTTGCGGCAAGCGTTCCATGCAGCCAAAGATGATCTGACTATCCGTACGGCGTTACTGGAAGCCCGGCATCTGGCAGGATTATCCAGTCTGTCTGATAAACTGCTTGGGCAGTTTCATGACGATATTGTCGCCGATACCGCCAAGAGCTTTATTGCGTCAAAACTCGAAGAACGCGATGCTCGCCACCGCCGAAGCGATGCCAGACGCTATATGCTTGAGCCTAATATCAAGGAAGGCAAAGGCGGCTTGCGTGATTTGCATACCCTGTTCTGGATTTCGCGTTACGGGTTTGCGGTTGATACCGTGTTTGAGCTGGTTAATCGTAAAGTCCTGACCCATGGCGAAGCCCGATCATTTTCCAATGCCCAGCGGTTTTTATGGACGTTGCGATGTCATATGCATTTCCGCAGTGGCCGCGAAGATGACCGGCTCAGCTTTGATGTTCAGATGGATATCGCACCCTTGCTTGGCTATCGGGATAGATCAGATAGCAAAGGGGTGGAAAGGTTTATGCGGCGATATTTTCTCACCGCCACCACGGTTGGTAGCCTGACCCGCATATTTTGCGCGGCTATTGCGGATGACTTTAATAAAACGACCCGAACCATTCGTGACCGTCTGCAATGGATCAGATTATCGCGCCCGTTTATCATAAAAACCGGCCGTATCGCACTTGATCCGAATACCCGTTTTACCGATTATCAGAATGCCATTATTGATATTTTTCGCGTAGCGCTTGATACCGGCTATGATATTCACCCCCAGACCTTGCGGATGATTACACGCAATCTGAATCTGGTTGATGACAGCTTTCGGCTTAATGAAGAAAACAACGCCAGTTTTTTGAATATTCTCACCCATAAAAAAAGCTCGGAACGTGTGTTACGCTTGATGAATGAGGTTGGAATTCTGGGGAAGTTCATGCCGGATTTTGACCGTATCGTCGCCATGATGCAATATGATATGTATCACAGCTATACCGTTGATGAGCATACGATCTTTGCGATGGGAATCTTGCACCAGATTGAAACTGGCACGCTTAAGGATATCGCACCGGTCGCTACCGAAGCTGTTAAAGAAATTGATGGCCGTGATGAATTATATGTGGCCATGTTATTACATGATATTGCCAAAGGACGTGGCGGTGATCATTCCATTCTAGGCGCAGAAGTCGCCAGACAGGTTTGCCCTCGTCTGGGATTGGGCATGGCATCCACGGAAACAATCGCATGGCTTATTCGCCATCATTTATTGATGAGCGAGACTGCTTTTCGTTATGATCTGAATGATCCGGCTACCATCACCCATTTTGCCAGCGCGGTGCAATCACCGGAACGGTTGAATTTACTGCTGGTTTTGACGGTTGCTGATATTCGGGCGGTTGGCCCTAACGTCTGGAATGGCTGGAAAGCGGCATTAATGCGTGATCTTTATCACCGGACAATGGCGGTATTGCTGGGGGCGGAAGCATCTATAGTTGCAGAAAACATGGCCGGTGCGATGCATAAAGAACTGGCAATAGCATTAATGGCAGATGATAGCGGTTGGGATCAGGACAGCGCACAGCATCATATTAACTTGTTTTATCCGAATTACTGGACCAGCTTTGATCTGCAATCCTATATCCATCACGCCAATATGTGCCGGCAATTTGATGAAACAAATGATCTGGTCGGGATCAGCATGACACCGGATCAATCAAGAAACGCGACAGAGATTGCCATTATTACCGCCGATGATGTCGGGCTGTTTGCCCGTATTGCTGGCGGCGTGGCGGCTTGTGGCGCAAATATTGTTGATGCGCGGATTACGACACGCAAAGACGGGCTGACGCTGGATGTGCTATGGGTGCAGGATCAGAACTATCAGGCGATTACCGAAAAGGCCAAGCTCAATAAAATGAAAACGGCACTAAAAAAAGCCATGACAGGCCAGATGGATATTGATCACGCGATGGAAACCCGCTGGCAGCAAACACCGCAACGCATCAGACGCATTTCGGCACCCGCCCGCGTGCTTATCAATAATCATATTAGCTCAACCCACAGCATTATAGAAATTAACGGCAAGGATGCGCCGGGGTTATTATACCGGATTACCCATGCGTTAGCCGGATTGGGCATTCAAATTCAACTGGCTAGCGTGTCTACTTATGGTGACAGGGTGGTTGATGTATTTTATGTCAAAGACAGTTTCGGGTTGAAAATCGAGCGACAAAGCCGGATGGATAACATTCGCGAAACGTTGCTAAAGGTGCTGGAAGACAGTGATCCTGCCAATCAGGTGGCGGCATGACATCATCACCTAAAGGGTTGTTATCCATTTTTAGCAAAGTCAGCGTCTTTACCGCATTAAGCCGTATTTTTGGATTTACGCGTGACATTATACTGGCGATTGTGCTGGGGCTTGGGCCTGTATCCGATGCGTTTTTTGTGGCATTCAAATTGCCTAATCTGTTCCGTCGCCTAACCGCAGAAGGCGCGATGGCAAGTGCATTTGTTCCCGGCTATACAGGCGTTGAGCAAAAACACGGGATCAAACAAGCCATGCGGATGGCAGGCGAAGTGCAGTCATTATTGATCCTTGTGCTGATACTGATTGTTATTGTTTTTGAGCTATTTATGCCTGTTGTTATTACGCTGATTGCCCCCGGATTTTCCTATGGTGGCGGGCTTAGCCGTATGGATACGGCGGTGCAACTGGCACGTATTACCATGCCATATCTGCCTTTGATCTCATTGCTGGCATTATGGATTAGCATTAGCAACATTTATGGCCGATTTGCGCTTGGAGCCAGTGTTCCTGTTATTATGAACGCGGTTATGATTAGCGGCGCGTTGCTGGCATGGTGGTTATGGCCGGATTTATCGCAACAAGCAGACAGCTTTAACAGAGCGCTGATTGTTGCTGCTGCTGTTACCGCTGGCGGTATCATCAAGCTGGTTGTTATTGGTGTTATGCTCATCCGGATTGGCCGGATGCCACCGCTTGTGCCGCCAATCACCCGAACGGGTATAGGCTCGCATAGCCGTTTGTTATGGCGGCGGTTTTTTCCGGCGGCATTGGGGGCGGCTGGCACCCAGATCAATTTGCTGATTGATACTATTCTTGCGTCCCTATTGGCGGTGGGATCAATTTCACAGCTCTATTTTGCTGACCGCATTGCCCAATTGCCGCTTGGGGTGGTGGGCATCGCCCTTGGGGTGGCCTTATTGCCAACATTATCACGTCTTGAGCAGATGGACGATGTTGATATTGGCGCTGTTCGATCAGTGATTCATCGCGGTTTGCTGATTGGTTTGCTGGCTGGCCTGCCTGCTATGGCTGGCGTGATGGTTATTGCCGAACACTTGATACGCGGATTATTTGCCTATGGTGCGTTTGATCCGGCGATGGTTTATCCGACGGCATTGGTGCTGATGGCATATGGGGTTGGTATTCCGGCATTTATTCTGGTGAAAACGCTGCAACCTGCTTTCTATGCGGCTGGTGATACCAAAACACCAATGTGGATCACTATCATTTCTGTTCTGATCAATATCTGCCTCAGCCTTATTCTGATGCAGTATTTTGCGGCGGCTGGCCTCGCCCTTGCTACCTCAATCAGCTTATGGTGCTCAACATTCATTCTGGCGGTGATATTGATCATGCGGCAACGGATTAATGTGTCCATTTGTTTGCCCATATTGACGATTATCCTGATTACAGCGGTGATGGCTGGTGGGGTTTATGGGCTTAAATCCGTTCTGCCAGATATGCCAGCATGGCAATCTTTAGTCATATTAATGGCCGCAAGTATGATGATTTATGCCCCATTAGTTTTCATATCCGGCATGTGGCGGCGCCTTAAGGCTTGACCCATGCCAAAAGCTTGGCATAACAGAACACGATATAGCGATCAGGAACAGGATAACATGATGAGCAGGATATTTTCTGGAATACAGCCAACCGGTAATTTGCATCTGGGCAATTATCTGGGCGCTATCCGTAACTGGGTTGATCTTCAGCATCAATTTGAATCGATTTATTGTGTGGTTGATCTGCATGCCATCACGGTTCCACAAAACCCAGCCGCCCTGCATCAGGCTACCATAGAAGTCACGGCCAGTTTGCTGGCGGCAGGCATTGATCCGAAACAGGCAATTATATTTAATCAGAGCCGTGTTCCGCAACATGCAGAACTGGCATGGATATTTAATTGCGTGGCGCGTCTTGGCTGGCTCAACCGGATGACCCAGTTCAAAGAAAAAGCTGGTAAGAACCGTGAAAATGCCAGTGTTGGGCTATTTGCCTATCCGGCGTTAATGGCAGCTGATATTCTGGCCTATAAAGCCACACATGTTCCGGTTGGCGAAGACCAGAAACAACATCTGGAGCTAACCCGGGATATTGCTGGCGCTTTTAATGCCATGGTTGAGGAAGATTTCTTTCCTCTGCCTGAGCCGCAAATTATAGGCGAAGCGACACGGGTGATGAGCTTGCGTGATGGAACATCCAAGATGAGCAAATCAGACGCGTCGGATTTTTCCCGAATTAATATGAATGACGATGCAGATACGATTGTCCAGAAAATCCGCAAAGCAAAAACAGACCCCGATGTATTGCCCGAAACAGCAGAAGCGCTTGATGCCCGTCCCGAAGCCCGAAATCTGGTGACGATCTATGCCGCTTTGGCTGGAACAGATATCGACAAAGTGCTAGCAGAATATGCTGGTCAGGGTTTTGGTCAGTTCAAACCGGCATTAGCTGATCTTGCGGTGGCCAAGCTTGAGCCAGTCACTCTTGCTATGCGGCATTACATGGATGACACGGCTGAAGTGATAAAGGTGCTTGATGACGGGGCTGAACGCGCCCATGCGATTGCCCAGCCAATTATGTCAGATATCAGAAAGCGGTTAGGCTTTCTGGGTGAAAGTCTGGGATAAGCCATATCCCTTCCTATTTTGAACGCATTTTGACGATATCATGGTTGTAAGTTAACATGACCAGTCATATATAAACATTAACGGAGCAGTTAGCATGTTTATCCAGACAGAAGACACACCAAATCCTTCCACCCTGAAATTCATTCCGGGTAAAACCGTTATGGAAACAGGAACCGTGCAATTTGCATCTATTGATGATGCGTCGTCTTCGCCATTGGCACGGCGGCTATTTGCTGTTGATGGCATCGCCCAGATATTTTTTGGTATGGATTTTGTTTCTGTCACCAAGTCGGAAAATCATGACTGGTTTACCATTAAGCCAGGGGTGTTGGCGGCTATCATGGAACATTATGCCAGCGGCATGCCGGTTACAGAAGGTGATCATAAACCGGCCGCTGATGATAATAACGAAGACGATGATGACGTTGTGACACAGATCAAGCATCTTCTTGATACGCGCGTCCGGCCAGCGGTGGCTATGGATGGCGGCGATATAGTTTTCAAATCGTTTGAAAATGGTGTTGTCACACTTTATATGCGTGGTGCCTGTCAGGGATGCCCAAGTGCAACAGCAACGTTGAAAATGGGTATTGAGAATATGCTTCGCCATTATATTCCTGATGTACAAGAAGTATGTGCAGATAACGGATAATTACCCTTACATATACAGGGAATTCGGATTTGGAAAAAAAATCGGAACATTCTAAATCTCCGGCTAAATCTCCGGCTAAAATCCCGGCTCATCTTTGGTTTATTGTTACTATTCTGGCATGTATCGCCGTTCAGGTGGTGATGGTAAAAATCTATGGCATCAAACATGTGCCAATCAAGGCCGGTTATTATGAACCGATGCCTGATTTTGAAACTGGCAAAAATGATACGGCCAGAGAACGATTGCTATGGCTGGAATCACAACTTGCCCCGCCACCGTTATTAGTATGGTCGGATAATACGTTACCATTGCTCGAATATCGTGCGATTTTGCCGGATGATGCGGAAGAGCAGGCCAATAATTCGATCAGTGCCAGTTTCATGGATATTCCAAGCAGTATTCCGGACACAGATTTAGAGTCGCTATCATCTGGACAGGTGATTGAAGTCACCGCTTTTTATGCGCGTGAATTACCCGATTTGCGGACAGTTGAGGCCAATGAACGCAAGGTTATCTTTATCAGTACGGTTTTGCCACATATTCTGCGCGCTAATCAGGAACTGCTAGAACGCCGCAGCCGCATCAAGATAGATTATGCCAATGACAACACTGACCGGATCAGAAAATGGGCAGAGCTTTATGGTATTAAGAACGCCAAAGATCAGAATGTGGATCAGCTTTATGATGAGCTGATGTCACGGGTAGATGCTATCCCTGTATCGCTGGCACTAGCGCAAGCTATTGTGGAAAGTGGCTGGGGAACATCACGTTTTGCCCGGCAGGGGAATGCACTTTTTGGTGAGTGGGCATGGTCAGAAAGCAAAGGCATCAAACCATTATCACCAAGCAATGACCGCGCTGTTGTCAGATCATTTGTATCTATTTTTGATTCTGTCAGAAGTTATATGCACAATTTGAATACGCATAATGCCTATAAAAACTTGCGTATTGAGCGACAAAAATATCGTGAAGGTGATCAGAATATCCTGACACAGCGATTGATCCCGACACTGGATAAATATGCACAGGATGGCGATATTTATATCCGTAAATTGAAAAATATCGTCCGGACAAATAATTTGCAGATTTATGATAACGCGGTGCTAGCCCGAAATAATTAATGTCTGCTTATTAATCCCGAACAAATTGGCGGCTATACCATCTGAACCGGCCAGTATCCTTGCCATTTTCAACGACAGGCATGGTGCAGTTAATGCGATTGCGATAATTGGAAAATGCTTCGGGTAAGCGCACCTCAACCCGGCGGCCTAGCTGAACCACTTCGACACGACCCATGCCAGACGCAAAACAGATCAAGCGGCTTAGCGGCTCAATGCCCTCAGCCACGGTAAAGCCCAGAAAAGGAGGATTGCTATCCAGCACCATATCACCCCCTGTCATATCCGATATTGGCAGAGCCTTGGCCTCAATCGCCAGTTTTAGCCGTTTTACGTCACCATAGCTTTCGTTAAAAGCAAAGCGCGGCCATTCAAAAGCATCAATGCTGGCATGGGCGATGCCCGATGCCTGACCGAACGCGGCTTCAAAACCCATATCCTTTATGATATCGCGCGTTTCGGGACTGTATTCACCATAAGGATAGGCAAAGTATCGCGGAGTGATTCCCAGCTCTTGCTGAAATATGGCATGTGATGCTTCAATCTCAACCCGAACGGCTTCGGCAGTAAGCCGGTGCATATGTGGATGCGTATGGGTTTGTGAGCCAATTTCAACACCAGCGGCCTGCATTTCTCTGATCTGATCCCATGAGGCATATCCGTTAAGCCCGCGATCAATAGACGATGTTGCGATAAAAAGCGTGAATGGATAGCCATATTCCTGCAAGCGGGGAAAGGCTTCTGTATAAACAGAGCTAAAAGCATCATCCACGGTTATTGCCATGGCTTTATCTGGTAATGGCACCCCTGATTTTAGCCGTGATACAATATCAGCCAGCGGCAAGACAACCCAGCCTTCGTCACGTATCGTTTGCAGATGCGCGTCAAACACATCCAGCTGGATATTGGTAGAAGGCAGATTACTTTCCCCAAAACGGTGATACATGATAATGGTGGCATCGTCGCTTTGATCATCATTTGCCAAGGCAGGCATTAATGCGCCGAACATCATTGCCAAAGCCATGAATAAAGCGGTAATCATATGCAGGACAAAAAGCATTTTGGGTAAAGGTATAAACATGCGCTATATTTATCATGATAAAGCCCAGATAAAAAGTGAATATAACGCATGAGCCATCAGAACATTAAGATTCTTTCCATAGAAGCAAGTGGTGCGGCGGCATCGGTGGCGCTTTATGATGCGGCCGTGAAAACAGCCGGCATGCCGGTCATGATTACCCGTGCTGACAGACATGGCCACGCGGCATGGATTACCGAAATGGTTGATGATCTGATGCAACAGGAAAAAACAGATTTCCACGCTATCACACATATAGCCGCTGGTGCGGGGCCCGGTTCGTTCACCGGTATTCGCGTTGGCCTTGCCGCCGCACAGGGCTATGGTATTGCACTGGCAAAACCGGTTTTGGGCATCCCATCGCTAGACGCGCTCGGCTTTTCGGTGTTTCAAACAGTTCATGCTGATCTGTCATCTAGCCAGAACAAACAGGTGCTGGCATTAATTGATACCAGACGTGGGCATTATTTTGGTCAGTGTTTTGATGTTAACACAGCCTTTGATCAACATTCTGGTGATCAGGCGGTTAAGGACACGGTTCTGGATATGGACGCGGATATGTTGGTTGATCATATGTTCCGGCATCACGCGGCAACCGCATGTGACGCGCTCTATATAAAAGGATTTGGTGCAACAGAAATAACTGGCAAACTTAACGCCGCCGGTGTTCCGGTTATGGGTTATGATGATGGCGATGTTGATGCAGGGATGATTGGCCGGTATGCATATGCTGCTATTAACTCAGGCAAGTGTGTAACTGATTATCCTCCTACCCCGCGTTATCATTCAGCCCCAATACTTGGCCCTGCAAAAGTGGGTCCTGCAAAGTCTGTGCGTTAAATGGATGTGATCTGCCGACCTATTACCTCTCAAGATCTGGCGATGTTGCAATCGGTTGGTGGCGACCGGACAGACGGGTTAACCGGATGGCTAAAACAGAAAGCTTTTGCCGGTCTTGCCGCCTATCATGCGGATCATGACAATATGCTTGGTTATGTGGTGGGATTTTCGGTTGATGGAGAATCTGAGATTATTGATCTGGTTGTCCGGCCAGATGCACGCCGGCAAGGGATCGCGCTTATGCTGATTGATCAATTTTGTCATCGATTTTGTGATCAGATGGCCTATCTTGAAGTGGCGAGGAATAATATAGCCGCTTATCAGCTCTATCGGGCGGCTGGTTTTATTGAATATGGGATAAGAAAAGCCTATTATCAGACCGCTGACGGTACAGAAGATGCCGTATTGATGCGGAAAACTGGCTCAAAAAGCCGCAGGCAATCAGAGCCGTGATCTTGACAGAAAGCGCGGCCGTGATATGGGTTAACCCGCATGATAAATAATGGCATTAAATGAATGACAAGAATGTTTTAATACTGGATTTACAACACTGGATTATTGAGAATTAGGCATGGCCAAAAAACTATATATCAAAACTTACGGATGCCAGATGAATGTATATGATTCTGCGCGTATGGCCGATACGCTGGCACCGCTTGGCTATGTTGAAACCGATAAGGTGGATGACGCCGATATGGTTGTCATTAATACATGTCACATTCGGGAAAAAGCATCAGAAAAAGTGTTTTCCGAATTAGGACGGTTACGACGGATGAAAGAAAACCGCCAATCCGAACAGAATCGGGACATGTCTATCGCGGTTGCCGGATGCGTGGCGCAAGCCGAAGGGGAAGAAATCGCACGGCGCGCGCCTTGGGTTGATGTGATTGTTGGCCCCCAAGCCTATCACACCTTGCCAGAACTGGTGAGCAAACTTGACCCATCGTCCCGCGGCGCTGTTATGAATACCGACTTTCCAGTTGAAGATAAATTTGATTTTCTGCCTGAAGAACATGCCCCGCGTGGCCCTGCGGCTTTTCTGTCGGTGCAAGAAGGCTGTGATAAGTTTTGTACGTTTTGCGTTGTGCCTTATACACGCGGCGCAGAATTTTCGCGGCCAGTGAAAAGCATCATGGATGAAGCCAAGCGGTTGCTTGCATCCGGAACGGTTGAGCTAACATTGCTTGGTCAGAATGTTAATGCGTGGCATGGCATGGCTGTGGATGGGTCAACATGGAATTTTGGCCGTTTGCTTTATGCGCTGGCGGAACTGGATGGTCTGAAACGCCTGCGCTATGTGACATCGCATCCGCTGGATATGCATGATTTGCTTTTTGATGCCCATGCAGAGATTCCGCAACTGATGCCATATCTGCATCTGCCAGTGCAATCAGGATCAAACCGCATCCTAGAAGCAATGAACCGCCGGCATGATAGAGACACCTATTTCAAAATTATAGAACGCCTGCGCCATGGCCGGGCTGATCTGGCAGTAAGTGGCGATTTTATTGTCGGATTTCCGGGGGAATCAGATCGTGATTTTGCCGATACCCTGAATTTGATAAATGAAGTCAAATATGCCTCGGCTTATTCGTTTAAATATAGCCCCCGCCCCGGCACACCAGCGGCAAGTGATGATATGCAAATCGATGAGGCCGTGAAATCAGAACGGCTGGCCGGATTGCAGCAATTGCTGACATCCCAGCAACAGGCGTTTAATCATTCCAAGCTGGATCAGGTGATGGACGTGTTGATTGAACGTCCGGCTAATCGTGCTGGTCAGAAAGCTGGCCGTTCACCCTGGATGCAAGCGGTACATTTTAGCGAAGATGTGGGTCAGATTGGTGACATTGTTCCACTTAAAATTGTGTCGGCAACGCAAAACAGTCTTGCTGGACAGGCCGTTATTTAACTATACTAGTATGAAACCATAATGCAGGGTACGCATAGCGTGAAGCCAGAAAACAATTCTAATCATTCTATCACTCTTGAGTTTGATGATAATCAAGTGCTTCCGCTTCTTTATGGCCACCACAATAGCAATTTGGCGCATATTGAAAAAGCACTGGATGTGCGGCTGGATTCGTTTGGAAATATCATTCAGATTTCTGGCACAACAGACAATGCAACACTGGCAAAGCATGCGCTGGAAGCCATATATAAACGTATAATGAACACAAAAGGTCAAACAGATGAAGCACCTAAAGGCATGATTGATGATGCGTTGCGATGGGCGAGCAGCCAATCCGAGGAAGCCATTAATCGCTATGCCGAAAATACGAGCGTGATATCAACCTGGAAAAAAACCATTACGGCCAAAAGCAAAACGCAACAGGATTATCTGGATGCGATTGCGGCAAATGATCTGGTATTTGGTGTTGGGCCTGCTGGAACAGGAAAAACCTATCTGGCGGTTGCCCGTGCGGTTGAGGCACTCAAATCAGGGCAAGTCGAGCGAATTATTCTATCACGTCCGGCGGTTGAAGCCGGGGAAAGATTGGGATTCCTGCCCGGCGATATGAAAGAAAAAGTCGACCCCTATTTGCGGCCCTTATACGACGCTATCTATGATATGATGCCGCCGGATAAAATGGATCGCATGATGGCATCGGGACAGATTGAAATCGCTCCATTGGCATTTATGCGGGGGCGGACGCTGGCACAATCCTTTGTTATTATCGATGAAGCGCAAAATACCACCGCCGTTCAGATGAAGATGGTATTGACGCGGCTTGGGGATGATTCCAAAATGGTGATTACCGGTGATCTTGGTCAGATTGATTTACCATCTGGTCAAATGTCCGGGCTAGCAGACGCAGTATCATTGCTTGATGATGTAAAAGGAATTAACATTACGACGTTTACAGGTGAAGATGTGGTACGGCATCCGGTTGTTGCGCGTATTCTGAAAGCATATGATAAAAGAGATCAATCAAAATAGGCATGACCAGCAATGACTGATGCAGCTGTGAGGCAGCCCATATCTATAACCGAAGACGATGACGATGCTGACAGTATCGAGATTGCCGTAACTGATGACGTTATGGCAATGATTGTGATCGAAGACGCACGCTGGCATCCTTTTCTTGATCAGACCGAACATGAAAAACTTGTTTCTATCTTGAATCAGGCCATGAATCAGGCCATGAAGCAGAAGACGAAGCAGGAAGCGATGAAACCGGCTAAACATCTGGCCTCACCGTCAGAGTTTACCGTCATGCTTACCAATGATGCGCAGATGGCTGTTCTTAATCAGCAATTCCGCCAGAAAGCCGTACCAACAAATGTGTTATCTTTTCCTGACCATCAGGATGATCATTATCTGGGTGATATCGCCATTGGATATGATATCATGACCACCGAAGCAACCGCCACAGACACGCCGGTTGTTGATCATTTTCTGCATCTGCTTGTTCATGGGATATTGCATCTGTTAGGTTTTGATCATATTGATGATGCTGAGGCGCATGTCATGGAAACAGCAGAAAAACAGATTCTAGCCAGTATTGGCATTGCTGATCCTTACGAATATAGAGATAAGGGCTAGCCATGACACCGATACATACATCAAAAACGGGTTTCTGGAAAAAAGTAAGATACGGGCTGAAAAAACTTCTTCCGGGGAGCTCATCGCCACTGGCACGCGAAGAAATCACCGAGCTTCTGGAAGAATCCATTCGTGACACAATACATTTTGATACTCATGAAAGCACGCTTTTGCGCAACATGCTGGGGCTGCGCGATATTAATGCGCTGGATGTTATGGTTCCACGGGCAGATATTTTCTATGTTGATCAATCGGATAGCATGGAACAGATCATTGAAAAAATGACAGCCGCCAGTCATTCCAGAGTTCCGGTGGTTAATGAAAATCTGGATCGGGTTGAGGGCATTTTACATATCAAAGATCTGTTACGCATGATGCAGACCAATGAAAAGGTGAATATCACAACGCTTTTGCGCCAGCCGATATTTATCTCTCCAACGATGCGTTTGCTGGATTTGTTACAGGAAATGCGGCTTCGCCGGTTGCATCTGGCACTTGTTGTTGATGAATATGGCGGTACCGACGGATTAATCACTATTGAGGATTTGGTCGAAGAAATTATTGGTGAAATTAATGATGAGCATGACGAAGACACCACGCCATTATTTGATATTGCCAATGACGGAACAGCCATGGCAGATGCCCGACTGGAAATAGAAATGCTGGAAGCCGTCACCGGATCATTGCTGGACGCAGATAATCAGGATGAAATTGATACGGTTGGCGGGCTTGTCATTTCGCTTGCTGGCCGTGTTCCCGGTCGGGGTGAGATTGTGCGCCATCCATCGGGACTTGAGTTTGAAATTATTGAAAGCGACCCGCGCCATGTATCCATGGTCAAAATCCGCCGGCTGATCAAATCGACGGAAAAACCGGTTCTATGATGAACCGTATTCTGGCATTACCTGTTCCAATAGCGGGTATTCTGGCCAGCTTTGCTTTGCCGCCTATTCATTTTCTGCCATTGCTGGTTGCGTTATCCTATCCCATTGCCCGCATGCTTTCATGCCAGAATATGCGTTCAGCGTTCTGGGTAGGCTGGGGATGTGGGCTAGGCTGGTTTCTGGTGTCATTATACTGGATCAGTAATGCCATGCTAACCGGCGGGTCGCAATTTTACTGGATGATCCCTTTTGCCATGTTTTTTCTGCCATCATTTCTGGCGATATTCTGGGGGTTGGCTTTTGCGCTGGCATGGCGTTCTGGGACTTCTCCTGCGGTGCGCTGGGGGGCGGTCATATTCTGGCTGATGGTGATGGAATGGCTGCGCGCCCATCTCTTTACCGGTTTTCCGTGGCAGACCCCGGGGATGGTTTTTGCCATGCGGCCACTGGGTATTGATCTGGGCTTTGATCTGGCTTCTGTCATTGGTGTTTTTGGCTGTGGGGTTGTGGCTCTCATGCTGGCTAGCTTGCCATTGGCTATCCGGCTGGACAAACGACTGGGGCAAACGGTATTGGCCGGGCTGGCCATATTAACGGTATTGGCATTGGCAGTATCTGGCCGGCCATTAATTGATCACGCCGCAAAAGGGCTGACGGTGCGAATGGTGCAACCGGCGATCCCGCAACAGGATAAATGGAAATCCGAGCTAAAAGATCAGCATCTGGCCGTGCATCTGGAACAAAGCCGGGCGCAATCCGAAAACGGAGTAAAACCTGATCTGATTGTCTGGGGGGAAGTCAGCTATGCCGGTTTTCTGGAACATGACTGGTCAGAGCTAGCACCGGATATTCGCGCCGCGGCAACTGATAGCGCATGGTTTGTGCTTGGTGGATTGCGGCAACAGAAATCAGCAGACCAGTCTGAATATTTCAACAGTATTTTTCTAGTAAAGCCAGATGCCACCATCGCCGGCATATATGACAAACGCTATCTGGTGCCGTGGGGGGAATATGTGCCCTTGCGTGATGCGTTTTCCTTTGTTGATCATCTGGCTGGCGGGGTTGATTTTTCTGCCGGATCAAGCGCAGTGATACTATCACTTGAACGTCCGGATGGCAGGATTGTCAACATCGCCCCGTTGATTTGTTACGAAATTATTTTTCCGGTTAGTACGCGCCGCGCTGTTCTTGGTGCGGATATGATCATTAATCTGACGAATGATGCATGGTTTGGTGACAGTCTGGGGCCCCGTCAACATCTGGCCATGGCACAGATGCGATCAGCAGAACTGGGGGTTCCCATGGTTCGAGTTGCGACAACAGGTATCTCAGCGGTGATTGATGGTTATGGGCAAGTGACATCAAAAATTAATTATCAGTCATCAAAATGGCAGGATGCTGTTATTTCCGGCCGCACCCATACTTTATATGCCCAATATGGTGAGCTTGGTTATGTATGTCTTTTACTATTCTGTCTAGCCACGGGAATAGCATTCCGCCACCGAAATCAAATATAATCTTACGCCTGAAATTCAGGTTGATATTGATGATCTTGACGCATAAAAAACGATGATTAGAATACGGCTTGAAAAATTAAAGGATTTATAATGTCACATCTGTTTACAAGCGAATCCGTGTCCGAAGGGCATCCTGATAAAGTATGCGACCGGATTTCTGATGAAGTGGTTGATTTGCTGATTAGCAAAGACAGGGAAAGCCGTGTTGCGTGCGAAACCTTTGCCACGACCAACCGAACCATTATTGGCGGTGAGATACGGTGTAATCAGAAAGTAGAAAAAGAAGAAATTATCGCCCTTGCCAGAGAAGCCGTTAAGAATATCGGTTATGAGCAGGATGGCTATCACTGGCAGAACATGGCAGTGGATTATTATCTGCATGAACAATCCAGCGATATTGCCCAAGGGGTTGATGCCGGTAAAGATAAAGATGGTAAAGATAAGGATGAAGGTGCCGGTGATCAGGGGATTATGTTCGGCTATGCCTGTAATGAAACAGACGTATTAATGCCTGCCCCGATTTTATATTCGCATCAAATTCTCAAATCACTAGCCAAAGCCAGACATTCTGGCGCGGCGAATATTCTGGGGCCTGATAGCAAATCCCAAATCACTTGTGTTTATGAAAACGGTAAACCTGTCCGCACATCTAGCGTTGTGGTATCCACTCAGCATATTGAAGGCAGTGAAAATAAGGTTCGTGATCTGGTGCGTGGTCATGTGCTGGACATTCTGCCCGAAGGCTGGATGTGTCATGATGATGAATTTTATGTCAATCCAACGGGCAATTTTGTTATTGGCGGGCCAGATGGTGATGCCGGATTGACTGGCCGTAAGATCATTGTTGATACCTATGGCGGTGCGGCACCACATGGCGGCGGCGCATTCAGCGGTAAAGACCCGACAAAAGTTGACCGGTCAGCCGCATATGCCGCCCGATATCTGGCTAAAAATGTTGTTGCCGCCGGATTAGCGGAAAAATGCACTATTCAGCTATCCTATGCTATCGGCATTTCCAAACCATTATCGGTTTATGTGAATACAGCTGGAACAGGCAGTATCGAAGATAGCCGACTGGAAGATATTTTGCCGGTTGTCATGGATTTAACCCCACGCGGTATTCGTGAAACCCTAGGCTTAAACGCGCCAATCTATGCCGCAACATCTGCTTATGGGCATTTTGGACGCATCCCCGGTGAAGCAGGCCCCGGCAGTTTCAGCTGGGAAGCCACTAATTTGACGGATGCTATTTTAAAAGCGGTATAATCAGGATTGATACCTTATGTCAGACCCATATGATCGGCCGCAATTCTATGGTCGCCGGCGTGGAAGAAAGCTTCGGCCGAAACAGGATGCCGTTCTAAATCACGGGCTTTCTGAATATAGCATCACGTCAGAAATGCTGGCTGATGCACCGATTGATCCACGGCAATGGTTTGATCATGATATTGACCGGATATGCCTTGAAATCGGTTTCGGCGGCGGTGAGCATCTGGCGGCACGGGCGGCACAATATCCGAAAACCGGCTTTATCGGCGCAGAACCGTTTATTAACGGGGTGGCCAGCCTTTGCCGGCATATTGATGAAAATAATCTTAATAATGTGCGTATCTGGCCAGATGATATTCGGCTATTATTGCCGCTTCTGGCTAAGCGCTCTTTGCAAGCAGTGTATATTCTGTTTCCTGATCCATGGCCAAAGCAGCGGCATGAGGCCAGACGTATAGTGCAACCGGCTATGCTTGATCTGCTGGCTGATCATATTTGTCCGGATGGGGAATTGTTGCTGGCGTCTGATGATCCCACGGCTAAATCATGGCTATTGGCAAATGCTGTGCGGCATGACCATTTCGCATGGCAGGCTAGCTCAGCGGCTGATTGGCGCCAGCCCCCTGCAGACTGGCCGGGTACCCGCTATATGCGAAAAGCCGAAAAAGCCGGACGAAAATCCGCATGGTTCCGGTTTTGCCGGGTATAGCTGCTAAGGCTTGCAATTCTCTTATTTGATTGGTATATAGAACAGACATTATCGGGAATTTGATGATGGGCCTTCCGCAAGGAAGTGGCCCATTTTTCTTTGCCTGCATTACGGCTTAATATGATGGCCTGATATAATGGGTGTGGAAAAACAGTTTAAGGGCATGGGATAAAGGCATATTATGGCGTCACCCCTAGAAAATCAGCTTGAGATGTTGTTCAGCGACATGATTGTCGAAAAAGGCTTTGATCTTGTTCGTATCAGCTATCGTGATGGCATTCTGCAAATCATGGCCGAACCTAAAGACCGTGATCTTGAAATGACAGTGGAACATTGCGCCAGCATATCACGCGCGGCCGCAAGAATTCTTGATGAACAAGACCCGATTACATCGCAATACCGGCTTGAGGTCACATCACCGGGGGTATCACGCCCGCTGATCAAGCGCGAAGATTATGTCCGGTTCCAGGGTGAGCTGGTGAAAGTAACGATAAGCGCCCTGATTGATGGCCGCCGCCGGTTTCATGGCCGTCTGATCGGAATTAATGATGATGATAAAATTGAACTGGATACGAGCTTTGGGCCTGTATCACTGGATTATGGGTTGGTGGAAGCCGCTAAACTAGACCCAACGGAAATCATGGAACGGCGGCTAAAATCAAGACGGAAAGGATAAATTATGGATGCTTCAATTTTCACAAATAATGAACTGCTTCAGGTAGCAGACGTTGTTGCGCGGGAGAAAGCCATTGATCGCGAAGAAGTGCTGACAGCAATGGAAATGGCCATTCAGAAAGCCGGTCGGTCGCGCTATGGGCAGGATCGTGATATCCGCGCCATGATTGATCGCAAATCTGGCCAGATTACACTGGAACAATTCACAGAAGTCGTAGAAGAAATCGAAGACGAAGTGACACAGATTACGCTTGATGCGGCTAAAAAAATTGATCCGACACTAGAAATTGGCGCCTTTATCCGCGAATCCCTGCCGCCACTGGAATTCGGTCGCATCGCCGCCCAAACAGCGAAGCAAGTCATCTCTCAACGGGTACGCGAAGCAGAACGGGCAAGACAATTTGCAGAATATCAGGGTCGTGAAGGCGAAATCGTTATCGGTACGGTAAAACGTGCTGAAAGTTACATGATTACCGTGGATATGGGTCGCGCCGAAGCCGTGATCAGACGCGAAGACATGATCCCGAAAGAAATCATCAAGCAAGGTGACCGGATCAGAGCGCAAATCAAAGAAGTCCGCGAAGAGCCAAAAGGCCCACAGATTTTTCTGACGCGTGCCGGTGATCAGTTCATGGCTGCCCTGTTTACACAGGAAGTGCCAGAAATATATGACGGCATCATTGAAATTAAAGGCGTTGTCCGTGAACCGGGTAGCCGGGCGAAAATGTCGGTCTATTCCCATGACCCCAGCATTCATCCGGTTGGCTCATGTGTCGGGATGCGCGGAAGCAGAGTGCAGGCAGTCGTTAATGAATTGCATGGAGAGAAAATTGAAATTATTCCATGGTCAGAAGATATCGTGACATTTGCCATTAATGCCCTTGCCCCTGCCGAAGTCGCCAAGGTTGTGGTGCATCAGGACGAAGGCAGGCTAGAGGTGATTGTCCCGAATGATCAGCTTAGCCTTGCTATTGGTCGCCGTGGACAGAATGTTCGTCTAGCCTCACAATTGACCGGCTGGTATATTGATATTCTGTCACAATCAGATGAATATGAGCGTTTTCAGGAACGGTCTGAGCGGTTTATGGAACAGCTCGATATTGATGATGTTATTGCCAGTCTTCTGGTCGCCGAAGGATTTGTCGGTACCGAAGATATTGCCGAATCAGAAGTCGAGGAGCTAATAGGGATTCAGGGATTTGACGAAGGTATTGCCACTGAATTGCGTAACCGTGCTATTGATTTTGTTAACCGAGAAACAAACCGGATCAATGACGAAATGGGGCAATTCACCGTTGCTGATGATCTGATGGCATTTGCGATGCTTAATCCGGCCATGATCCTGACCCTGGCCAAAAATAGCATTCTGACCCTTGATGATCTGGCTGATCTGGATACCGAAGAACTGGTCGGGTTTTTGAGTGAGCATGGCATCACCAGCGAAGAAAAAGCAGGTGAGATCATTATGGAAGCGCGCAAGCATTGGTTTGATGACGAAGAAGAAACCAGTGAAACAGCTGATAGTGAGGATAGTGCTGATTAAATCTATCCCCATTAGAACATGCATTGTTACCGGACAAACAGGCCCTTCAGATCAACTGATCCGGTTTGTGGCAAGCCCTGACGGGATAATTTTCCCCGATATTGGCCATAAGCTGGATGGACGAGGGGCATGGTTGCTGGCTAATCGGCAAGTGTTGGAACAGGCGGTAAAAGCCAAGCGACTGGAAAAAGCATTGAAAGCTGATGCTGTGGTTTCTGATCTGATTCCATATGTGGATCAGCAATTGCTGAAAAGAGTTCAGCATATGCTTGGCATGGGGCGCAAAGCCGGAGTCGTTATTGGTGGTGCTGGTAAAATCAGCGCAAGTAAAGATGCGGTAACCATGCTTCTGGCGGCATCAGATGCATCTGAACGTGAAGCCAGAGGGCTAATCGCCGCGACTGGTGCCGATATCCACAAAGGATATCTGGCAGGGGAAGAACTGGGACAGGTATTCGGGCGGGCATCCCTCGCTTTCGTGGCCTGTCTTGAGGAAAGCGATGGATTTCAAGCATCGCTGGATAGTGAATTATGCCGGTTAAAGGGCATAAGAGTGAAAGAAGCAGAGGCCTGATACGTGTTTTTGGTGAGCAATCGCTTGCCATCACGGGTGCAGGCGTTGTAAACCTTGGCAGATGCACAATTGGTTGTTGCTCTGGTAGATTGAGAGGATCACAAGGAAATGAGTGATCAAGATAAAAAGAAAACGCTTAGCTTAGGCGGCGGCAAACTTTCCCTTGGTGGAGGTGCTCCTGCGTCTGGTGGAACGCCAGCGGCACGGTCAGGCGCCTCGCGTAGCAATGCACGTCCGGTGCAGGTTGAAGTTGTGCGCAATCGTACCGCTAATAAACGGTCTGCTGCACCGAAACCACAATCGCCGCCACCAGCATCAACGATTGAAGATACATCCAGCTTAACTCAGGAAGAAAGAGCCGCGCGAAACCGTGCGCTGATTGAGGGCTTTAAGCCGAAATCGCCGCCACCTGCCCCTGCTGCTAAGCGCAAGACAGAGGGCGATGATGCGTCAGTTGATAGTCCGGATGCTCCGGTTGAAGCATTAAGCCGGCGTGAACGGGAAATGCAGGAATTACAGAATATTGCAGATGCCGAAGAAGCCCGCCGCGCTGAAGAAGCAAAAAGAAACCCCAATCCGGCGCAGAAATTTACAAAAACATCTGCTGATGATAACGCTTCTGCTGATACCGCCAATAATAAAACGGCTACATTCACGCGTCCTGCCGCGCGTAAAAAAGAACAGCCAGAAGCCCCGAAGCGAACCATGGCCAAACGTGGTCAGGAACAGGAAAGACGCCGCGGTAAGATGACAATTACCGAAGCACTGGACGGCGATGCAAGAAACCGCCAGCGGTCGCTTGCCTCTGTTCGCCGCGCACGGGAAAAGGAAAAGGCCAGATTGCGTGACGCGCAATTATTGCCAAATGTGAAACAAAGCCGTGATGTAACTATCCCGGAAGCCATTACCGTACAGGAGCTTTCCAACCGGATGGCAGAACGGGCAGGTGATGTGGTCAAAGAGCTGATGAAGCTTGGTATTATGGCAACCGTAACACAGACGATTGATGCAGAAACCGCAGAGCTGGTTGTGCTTGAGTTCGGGCATAAGCCGAACCGCGTATCAGAAGCCGATATCGATATTTCCATTGATGATGACGAAGATGATCCGGCAACATTAAAACCGCGTCCGCCGGTTGTTACCATTATGGGACATGTTGATCACGGCAAAACGTCATTACTGGATGCTATCCGTAGTACAGATGTTGCGCTTGGCGAATCTGGCGGCATTACCCAGCATATCGGAGCTTATCAGGTGCGAACTGCCGCTGGTAACCGGATTACGTTTATTGATACCCCCGGACATGAGGCATTTACCGAAATGCGTATGCGCGGGGCAACCATTACCGATATCGTGATTCTGGTGGTAGCCGCTGATGATGGCGTGATGGAACAGACGATTGAGGCTATTAATCACGCAAAAGCCGCTGGCTGTCCGGTTATTATCGCTGTTAATAAATGCGATAAACCCGAAGCAGACCCGCAACGTGTCCGCAATGAATTGCTATCACATGAAATTGTCACCGAAGATTTTGGCGGGGACGTGCTTTGTGTTGATGTATCTGCACATACCAAAGCCGGACTGGACAAACTGGAAGAAGCTATCATGCTTCAGGCAGAATTGCTTGAGCTAAAGGCCAATCCGGATCGCGCCGCCGAAGCCGCCGTTATCGAAGCAAAAGTTGAACGCGGCAGAGGGTCAGTAGCATCTGTATTAATCCTTAAAGGCACGCTGGAAATTGGTCAGGTTTTTGTTGTTGGTGCAGAAACCGGCCGTGTACGGGCTATGGTTGATGATCGCGGTAATAACATCGATATCGCCAAGCCCGGTGATGCGGTCGAAGTACTGGGATTGAACGGCACACCAATGGCAGGTGACAGATTATCAGTCGTTGAGAATGAGGCACGGGCGCGCGAAGTATCCGAATACCGGACACGCGTTCTGCGCCAGAACGAAGCCACCGCCGGTGCGCGTGGAACAGTTGAACAGATGCTTTCCGCGATTGCCAGTGGTGAAGCTATGGAATTGCCGCTGGTTATTAAAACCGATGTGCATGGTTCACTGGAAGCGATTAAGGCCGCTTTGAATAAAATATCCACGGATCAGGTTCAGGCGCGTATTCTATCATCCGGAGTTGGCGCCATTAGCGAATCTGATATCAGCCTAGCCGCCGCTTCCAACGGTATTGTGCTGGCCTTTAATGTTCGTGCCAATCCCCAAGCCCGGATGCAAGCCAAGCGTGACGCGGTGGAAATACGTTATCATTCCATCATTTATGAATTGATTGATGACGTTAAAGCCGCCATGAGTGGATTGCTGTCACCGGATCGTCAGGAAAACTTCATCGGTTATGCTGAGATTCTGGAAGTATTCAACATCACCAAAGTCGGCAAGATTGCTGGTTGTAAAGTGACCGAAGGCGTGATCAAGCGCGGCTGTAAGGTTCGGTTGTTACGGGATAATGTGGTGGTGCATGAAGGTAGCCTGAAAACGCTCAAACGCTTCAAAGATGAAGTCAAAGAAGCGCGTGAAGGGCAGGAATGTGGCATGGCATTTGAAAATTACACTGATCTGGAAGCAGGCGATATGATCGAATGTTTCGAGATTGAGGAAATAGCAAGAACCCTCTAGGTATTGAGAGAAGTGCCGGTATGAGCCGTTCATCATCTTCGACAAAGGGCAACAAATCACAACGTCAGCTGAAAGTTGGCGAAGAGATCAGGCATATTCTGTCTAATATTCTGATCAGAGGGGATTTGCATGACCCTGACCTTGAAGGCGTGTCTGTTATCCTGTCCGAAGTTTCTATCAGTCCGGATTTCAGCAATGCCAGAGTATATTTTACTCCACTTGGCGGCACTAATCCGGATTTGGTTAAGGCCGCGCTAGGCAGAGTTGCCCATATCATGCAACATGAACTGTCGCGCAAATTGACCACCAGACGTTGCCCGAAGTTGAAATTTTTTCAGGATGTCAGCTTTGAAACCGCAGGCAGAGTCGGTCAATTGATCGAAGAAAACCGTACATCACTTCCTGACCCTGTTGAGCCGGATGAAGAAACGGAAAAATAAACATCCTATTACTGGTTGGCTAGCGCTGGACAAACCGCTTGAGATGACATCTTCACAAGCGGTTGGTGCATTGCGCCGTCTATTCAATCCGCAAAAAGTGGGTCATGGCGGAACGCTTGATCCGCTTGCTACCGGCATTTTGCCTATTGCTTTTGGTGAGGCAACAAAAACAGTCCCCTATCTGATGGATGCCACAAAGGATTATGCATTTAGCATTACATGGGGGGCAGAAACCACCACGGATGATAAAGAAGGTGATGAAACGGTAACATCACCATTCCGGCCAGATGCGGATGCTATCCTTGCGCATTTGCCAGCATTCCGTGGCCGTATCATGCAGGTGCCGCCAAAGTTTTCAGCCATAAAACTGGATGGCAAGCGTGCCTATGATCTGGCCAGACAGAATCAGGATGTTGAGATTAAATCGCGGCCGGTTGATATTCATGATTTTACATTGGTCAGTCATGATGGTGATATCAGTCACTTTCACGCCACAACAGGAAAAGGCGCCTATATTCGGGCGCTTGGCCGTGATCTGGCGCGTGCCATGGGTGGTGCCGCCCATATTTCGGCGTTGCGGCGGCTTCGGGTGGGGCCATTTGATGAAAATAAAGCGATTTCACTGGATTTCTTAAAAGATATCGCGCATAGTGCGGCGCTTATGAAGAGCTTGCTTCCGCTGGAATCGGCGCTGGACGACATCCCGGGTTTGATTCTTAGTGATGATGAAGCAAAAAGGCTGTTACACGGCCAGCAGATTGATGTCCCTATGGCATCGGAAGATCAGGTGTTTCTCGGCATGTCCGGTGAAGTGCCTATCGCATTGATTCAGGCCAGTCATGGCAAGGGTCAACCGATCAGGGTATTTAATCTGTATCAACATGAAACCGATCCAGACACAGGAGATGGATGATGTCGATTACAAAAAGCCGTAAGGCTGAACTTATTGCCGAATTCGGCGGCACAGACAAAGACAGTGGTAATCCAGCGGTGCAGGTGGCTATTCTGACCGAACGGGTTGTTAATCTGACCGAACATATGAAAACCCACAAACATGATTTTGGCTCACGCCGTGGTTTGTTGACCATGGTTGGTAAGCGTCGTCATTTGCTGGACTACATTAAGCGCAGAAATGAACAGGAATATTCTGATCTGATTAAGCGACTTGGTCTGCGCCGTTAATTTAAACGCCGCAAAAAATATCATATAAGCACCGTCTCATGCGCCCTAATGGTTCTTCCTTACGGCGCGGATATGAGGCGGTGTTTTTTTACGGCATTTAGTTTTCTTGACATGATGTCCCATTTTCACTATTCATCGGTTAGACATTGATGAAACAAAGGAAACGGGTATCAGGATATGCTGATGCCGACGGGGGAAGCCCCCGGTGATGCAAGTAAATGCAGATACCCTTACTATGTGGTGACATGATCCAGACAATGGATCCGACCGATCCCATCCTTCCCAGATTTCATGAATGTTGATTGCAACCCGGTTCAGGCAATAAGGCCATGATAACCGGATTTATGGAGATATAAATCAACATGTTCGAAGTATTCAAGAAAGACATCGAATGGGGCGGTAAGACATTGTCCCTCGAAACTGGCAAAGTAGCCAGACAAGCTGATGGTGCTGTTATGGCAACACTTGGCGAAACAACAGTATTATGTACGGCAGTTGCCGCATCAAGCCCCAGACCCGGGCAGGATTTCTTTCCGCTGACAGTGAATTATCAGGAAAAAACATTCGCTGCTGGCAAAATTCCTGGTGGCTTTTTCAAGCGCGAAGGTCGCCCAAGCGAAAAAGAAACATTAGTATCGCGGCTGATTGATCGACCTATCCGCCCGCTATTTCCGGCAAATTTCAAATGCGACACACAGGTCATTACGACTGTGTTGTCTTTTGATATGGAAAATGACCCTGATATCGTTGCCATGATTGGTGCATCAGCGGCATTGACTATTTCCGGCATTCCTTTCTTTGGCCCGATTGGTGCGGCCAGAGTCGGCATGATTGACGGCGCCTATATCCTTAACCCGACCATGGATCAGGTTAAGGAAAGCAATCTTGATCTGGTTGTTGCCGGAACACGCGAAGGCGTGCTGATGGTTGAATCCGAAGCCAGTGAGCTGGACGAAGACACGATGCTGGGCGCGGTTAATTTTGGTCACGAAGGCATGCAGCCGGTGATTGATGCCATTATTTCCATGGCAGAAGTAGCGGCCAAAGACCCTCGCCCTCTGCCAGAAGAACCAGCAGAAACCGACGTCATCAAGAAAGCCTTTAAGGGCTTTGGCAAGGATTTGGCAAAAGCTTACCAGATTGCTGATAAGGTTAGCCGCCAGAGCGCAGTAGGTGAGATTAAAGCCAGCGCAATGGAAAAGCTGGATGAAGGCACAGACGCGGTGCTGGCATCCGGTTTATTCAAAAAACTGGAAGCAGACACCGTTCGTGGTGCTATTCTCAAAACCAGCAAGCGGATTGATGGCCGTGATCTGTCAACGGTTCGCCCGATTGTAGCTGAAGTCGGGGTTCTGCCGCGTACACATGGTTCGGCTTTATTCACCCGTGGCGAAACACAGGCGCTTGCGGTTGCTACGCTTGGCACTGGTCAGGATGAGCAGATTATTGATGCACTGGAAGGCGAATATCGCCAGAATTTCATGCTTCATTATAATTTCCCGCCATATTCTGTTGGTGAGGCCGGACGTGTTGGTTCACCCGGTCGTCGGGAAATTGGTCACGGTAAACTGGCCTGGCGTGCGATTAATCCGGTGCGTCCACCAAAGGATGAGTTT
>JAHEII010000039.1 GCA_024639485.1 Alphaproteobacteria bacterium | reverse complement strand
TAAAATCTACCCGTGATGGGCTGGCGCTAACATCCGATGATCTGATCATTATCAGCATGGCCATGTTAATCGGCTATGTTGCCATTAATACGAACGGGCTTGAACAGCTGGGGCTAGTGGGGCCACACAGCATGTATCCGGGATGGCTAGCGTTAATTGCTACGCCGGTGGTTATGATGCTGGCATCTGTTGTTGGTATCCATCCGGTTATATCCAGCACCGTCATGCTGGCCATATTCAGCAATGGTGGAGCGGCAGTACATCCGGCGTTATTGATGCAAAGTCATTTGATTGGCTGGGGAGCCGGAACAATGAGCAGTGTCGCGTCGCTATCGGTGATTACTTGCGCCAGATTATATCAGATCAAAAGCACAAAATTGGCTTTAAGTCATAATCTGATTACCGCGTTTTTATTCGCCTTTCTAGGTGGCGCGGCATTATCGCTGATCAATATGATGATCCATTAATGATCTGCATATCAAACCGCTGTTAACCGCCAAGGAACAACCGGCCGACATCAGGATTTTCAAGTAAATCATTCCCACGATCAGCAAGTGCTGTTTCTCCAGATACCAGAACATAACCAATATCCGCAAAGGCAAGGCCTTTTTTAGCGTTCTGCTCAACCATAACGATGGTTTTACCGTCAACTTTTTGCAGATCATCAAGAATTTCAAACACCATATCAATAAACCGTGGCTCTAGCCCGATTGATGGTTCATCCACCAACAGAACCTCGGGTTCCATAACAAGCGCACGGGAAATTTCAAGCAATCGGCGCTCACCTCCTGATAATACGCCAGCAGGTTTATGGCGACGATCCGCCAGACGGCTATATTTATCAAACACCCGTTCTGCCGCTAGTTTTGCTTCTGCAGGTTTATTTTTCAAAAACCCACCCATCAGAAGATTTTCTTCGACAGTCATTTGCGGGAAAACAGATTTATCCTGCAAGATATAGGCAATCCCCGCTGTGGCCAGTTTTTCGGATGGCTTTAATGACGTCACGTTTTTCCCGCCAACAGTGATTGAGCCGGAAAAAATATTGGTAAACCCGAAAATGGAATGTAGCACTGTCGATTTACCAGCCCCGTTAGGGCCAATCAGACATAACGCCTGACCTTTACCAATACGCAGTGAAAAATCATGCAGAATTTCCATCTTGCCATAACCTGCCCGCAAGTCTTCGATCACAAGGAAGGCATCATTATTAGCTAGTTTATCAAGATCAGATTTACTTGGCCCGGATGCCGCAATGCTTGCCGCTTCTTTAGCGATCTGATCCACAGACATGACAACATCAACGCCGCCACTACCGTAACCGGATACAGATTTACCCTTAGCTACTGTCTTTTTAGCTACTGTCTTTTTAACAGGTGCTTTCTTAACAGGAGCCTTCTTAACAGGAGCTTTCTTAACAGCAGTCTTTGCCGGTGCCGCCTTTTTGGTTGCAACTTTAGCGGTTTTCGCTGTTGCGGCTTTCTTTGCGGCCGCTGTTGCAGATGCCGCTGTTTTAGCTGTCTTTTTGGCTGGTGCTTTTTTGGCTGAAGCCTTAGTTCCAGTAGATTTGGTAGCCATTAGTGCCCTCCAAGATAGGCGTCAATTACGCGCTGGTCTTCTTGTAAATCTTCGGGTTTTCCTTCGGCGAGCATCCGCCCGTTTGATAAGCAATAAATATGCTCAGCCAAATTCATGATCACCCGCATATTATGTTCAATCACACATAGAGTAATGCCAAGTTCTTCATTGGCACGGCGCAACCGGTCAATCAGACCATTGATCAAAGTCGGATTAATTCCGGCTGTTGGCTCATCCAGAAGCAATGCCTTGGGTTCATTCATCAAGGCCATCGCAAACTCAAGCAGTTTCTGCTGACCAAAAGATAAATCCCCTGAAATCAGATTACGCTTGGAATATAACCCGACGAACTCAAGCAGATGTTCGGCTCTGTCCCTGATCTCACCTTTGCGGTTAGCAAATATGCCATCTCTGGCATCTTTACGGTGGGAAACCGATATTTGCATATTATCCACGCAATCCATTTTGGAATAAATCCGGGTTTGCTGGAATGTCCGCAACATACCTAATCTGGCGATAGGCCCTACCAGCATTTTTGATATTTCCTGCCCATCAAAACGGATAGACCCGTTATCAATGGGGTGATAACCAACAATGGAATTGAACAAAGTCGTTTTGCCACATCCATTAGGCCCGATAATACCGGTGATTGAGCCCTGTTTGACCACCATGGAAATATCAACATTCGCATGGACACCGCCATAAGACTTAGAAACATTATTAACTTCGATAATATTCTCTGACATGTTTTAAGCCTCTTCTTTTGTGTCGCGTGTTGACGTATCAACAACAATTCCGAAAAATTCAGGATATTTTCTCTGAAGCCAGCCCATAATGCCTTCCTGAAAATATACAATATTGATAATCAGAATCAGCCCAAGTGCTACCCATTGGAGATTTAAGAGATACGTCCATGTGGTTTCTTTAACAACATGGAAAAGAATAGCGCCAATAACCGGCCCCCATAATGTCCCCTTACCGCCCAGAAGCGCCATAGCCACCATGAAGATACCAAAAGTAGGAATAGGATAAGCGACTTCTTTATCAATAAATCCGGCCATATTACCAGCAACCGCACCAATACAGCCCATAAAGACCGCCGCAATACACCATCCAATACATTTATATTTCAATGTAGGGATTCCCATGGCTTCGGCCTTATCCTCATCATCGCGGATCGCATTAATGGCAAGACCGAACTGGGTTGAGTATATCCAGCGCAACAGAATATGCGCCAGTATCGTTAACCCGAAACAGATCATATAGAAAAACGTGGATCGAAACTCAATATCGCCAGGGAAAAGCGGCATCGAAATACCGGATGCACCGCCAACATAATCAAATGTGATGGTTAACTCTGCCGCCGCAATTGCCAAGCCCAGAGAACCAATAGCGAAATATGGGCCACGCAATCCAAACATAAATGTTGAAAATATCAGACAGAGAAGTAGTGAAACAAAACCAGCCGCTAATATGCCCCAGATTAACCCCATGTAATATTGATATTCTGTATAAACAGGCTTAATTGATCCCATAGCGGAGGTATATTCACCTACTCCACCTTCGTAAAAGAAAGACACCTGAACAATCGCGGAAACATACATACCAACGCCAAAGAACGTGATATTGCCCAGAGAATTATAACCCATCTGGCCGCCAAGCAAATCCCAAGTTGATGCCATAAGCACCATCATCCACAAATACGCAATCTGAAGCGTATATTGCGGAAACAGGATTGGCCCAAAAATCCCTAATGCTCCAAGTAGGATATAGGGAATAATTTTTTTCTGTGTTGAACTCATTTTACGACCTGTCTATTTCTTTTCATTGAAATCTGGCGAATGATCAGAACAATCAGCAGAATACTTACCGGAGCGGCAACTTCGTACGCTGTACCAACGATCACGCCAACATATTTTTCAAATAACCCGATACCGAAACCAGCAGTAATTACCCCCGGCAAATTGCCTAATCCGGCGGCAGTCACAATGGCAAATGAGCGCACGGAATAGGTGATACCGTAAAACGGCTGAATAACCCAGATAATCGACACCAGCACACCAGCCGCCCCACAAAGCGCGGCATTAATGGCAAATGTGAAAGCATAAACCCGATCCGTATTGATGCCCAGAACGCGCGCGGCACGCGCGTCTTGTGATGTAGCGCGGATAGCCTGACCAAGGCGGGATTTCTTCATAAAGATAATCACACCGGCGGCAATCACTGCGGCAAAAAACAGCGACAGAATCTTGGATGATGGAATCGTAACCATATTATCAAACGCATCATAGATAGGCAGTTCCATATCAACTGTCTGGACTTCGGGGCCGTAAATGATGTTCATCACCTGTTGCACCAGCAAAGACAGACCAAATGTTGCCAATAACGAAACAAACATATCCTGATCAATAATTCGCCGGATCATAATGATGTAAACAACCCAGCCAAACATGAACATCCCAACCATAACGGCGATCATGATCAACGGTAGCGGGACATGCATCGCATGAAGTGAAAACGCCATATATCCGCCCATGATGACAAAATCACCCTGTGCCAGATTTTTAATGTTCATCACCCCCCAGACTAGCGCCAGCCCATAAGCACTTAACGCAAAAACAGCACCAACAAAGATGCCTTCCAGAATGATTTGAACATTGATAATAGGAGCCCAGTAAAAGAGCAGTTCAAGGTTACTTAACATCGGAAATCCTTAAAGAAAGCCTTAAAGAAAGAAGGAGAGCGCACTCTCCTTCTTGAAAGTTGAACAGATTAGTATTTTACATTCCGTGGAAAGGTAAGCTGATCTGCGGTTTCCACCAGATTGTAATTACCACTGGCATCAATCTGACGCATAAACATTGGCTTGGCAATGTTGTTACCATTTTCAGAAAACTTGATGTCACCATAGAATGTTTCCATTTCCGTAGCGGCAATCGCGTCTCTGACCGCATCCTTATCAAAGCTGTTGGCAGCTTCAAATGCTTCTTTCCATACATATACCGCGGCTGATGCCTGTGCGGATTGGTATGGAACAGATGTATATGAAGGATACGCCGCTTTAAATCCGGCATTCCATTCACTTGCACTACCAAACATAGGATCAGACTTGGAAAGTGATTCCACCCACTGTGTCGGGCAAAGGAAACCATCAGATGCTTTCGGGAATTTTTCCTGAACTTTGGCCGCTTCACAATGTGTCATGGCAATCATGTTGACATTGACCTTCATTTCATCAATTTGACGAGCAGCTGTCGCCGCGCCTTTTGAGTGACCGGAAATGACCAGAATGTCAGGACGAAGGGCTTTTACTTTAGTAAGTGTAGTGGACATATCGGACAGATCAGCAGGAAGCTGATCATCAATCACAACCTGCATACCGTATTGTTCGATTTTATCAACAACACCGGCACGCACATCCATAGAAAACGGATCACCTTCGAATGCCATCGCTACCCGAACCTTGCTTGGGTCATCCGATTTAGCCGCTGCCATATCAATAGCTGTGGCCAGATACTGTTCTGATGTAGAAAGCACGGCAAACAGATACTTATAGCCCTGAGTAAATAGCGAACGTGAAGCACCTTCGGCTTCAACCATTGGCACACCAAATTTTTCAGATACCGGCGCAATCGCCTTTGTCATGCCAGACGAATACGGGCCAAGCATATATTCAACGCCATCCTGCTGGATCAATCTTTCGGCCAGCTGTGCCCCACGCGCAGGGGTGGATTCATCATCATAATACTTAACCGCAAGCTGATAGGATTTGCCATTAACAGTGACGCCACCATTATCGTTGATCATTTTGACAGCATAATCATAACCGCGCTGTGTATGCAGACCATTTGTTGCGTATTTACCAGTCAGTGAGATAGATGACCCCAGAATAATGGTATCACCCTCAACCTTGGCAAGAGCATTACCGCCCAAAGCAAGTGTAGTTGAAACAGCCGCAACAGCCGTTATTGCCTTTATTGAAAATTGCTTCATAAGAAACCTCCTGATTTATATAATAATGATTATGTAACGAAGTTACTAAAAGTCCATACATTAAGTACGATTATTTCATTTTTTTAAATTTATATTTAGTATTTTTAAATATTCTTTAAATGTAATGTGGTTATATCGTTAGCATTCTTGATTTAATAATCCACATACCGTGGATAAATCATCTGATCAGCAGATTCGATCAAGTGGTAAACCCCATTAGCATCAATTTGCCGGATAAACATTGGCTTGGCAATGTTGTTACCATTTTCAGAAAACTTGATGTCACCATAGAATGTTTCCATTTCCGTAGCGGCAATCGCATCTCTGACCGCATTCTTATCAAAGCTGTTTGCTGTTTCAAAAGCAACTTTCCATACATAAACTGCGGCTGATGCCTGTGCGGATTGGTATGGAACAGAAGTATATGATGGGTATGCCGCCATAAAACCGTCATTCCATTCTTTAGCACTGCCAAATAAGGGGTCAGATTTTGATAAGGATGCCACCCACTGTGCCGGACAAAGAAAACCATTGGATGCTTTCGGGAATTTTTCATGAACCTTTGCTGATTCGCAATTTGTCATCACAATGATATCAACATTGATTTTCATCTCACCAATTTGCCGCGCCGCTGTCGCCGCGCCTTTGGAATGGCCGGAAATGATCAGAATATCCGGTTTCAACACCTTAACTTTGGTCAATGTAGTGGACATATCGGACAGATCAGCTGGCAGCTGATCATCAATGACTATCTTCATGCCGTATTTTTCGATTTGATGGATAACTCCGGCGCACACATCCATAGAAAACGGGTCGCCTTCAAATGCCATCGCTACCCAAACCTTGCTCAGATCATCAGATTTAGCCGCCGCTAAATCAATTGCCATAGCCATATATTGTTCGGCTGTGGATAATACCGCGAATAAATATTTGTAACCTTGGGTGAATAATGACCGTGACGCGCCTTCGGCTTCAACCATTGGCACGCCAAATTTTTCAGACACCGGCGCAATCGCCTTTGTCATGCCAGACGAATACGGGCCAAGCATATATTCAACGCCATCCTGCTGGATCAGTCTTTCGGCCAGTTGAGCCCCACGCGCAGGCGTTGATTCGTCATCATAATATTTAACCGCAAGCTGATAGGATTTGCCATTAACAGTGACGCCGCCTTTTTCGTTGATCACCTT
>JAHEII010000037.1 GCA_024639485.1 Alphaproteobacteria bacterium | reverse complement strand
ATGTTCCCGATACATTTTTTCAGACGATATGCGGTTGTCTGGTGGGGATTAGCGGTGGTTATGCTTGCCGTGCTTGAGATGATTGGTACCGGTAAAGGCGTGCAGAGATGGTTTTCTATTGGCGGGTTTAACTTACAGCCGTCTGAGCCTGCTAAACTGGCTGTACTCGTCATGTTAGCCACATATTTTCATAATATATACGCAGATTCGATGCAATATTTGCGCACCTATATTCCGGTTTTGGCGATTGTGTTCATCCCGTTTATTCAGATCATGTTACAGCCGGATTTAGGCACATCACTGATGCTATTGTTATCGGCATCTATTATCATTTTTGTGGCTGGTATTCCACGATGGATGGTAATGACGGTCATTGGTCTGGTGCTGGCGGCGGTGCCTATTGCATGGAGCATGCTTTATTCTTATCAGAAAAGCCGGATTATGGTGTTTTTAAATCCTGATCTTGATGCTCTGGGTGCTGGCTATCAGGTAACGCAATCAAAAATTGCACTGGGTAGCGGCGGCGTTGTCGGAAAAGGTTATTTGCAAGGCAGCCAGAGTCATCTGGATTTTCTGCCAGAACGCCAGACAGATTTTATTTTCACCATGATTGGTGAGGAGTTCGGCTTTTTTGGCTGTATTTATGTGATTGCTTTATATACCGCGCTTATTTTTCTTTTGCTGAAATATAGTTTTTCGGTGAAAACGACATTTTCACGGTTACTTATTATCGGTGTGGCCGCCATGATCAGTTTCTATGTCACGGTAAATATTGGCATGGTGTCCGGTATTCTGCCGGTGGTTGGTGCGCCTCTGCCTTTGATATCTTATGGTGGTACCGCCATGCTTACCGTGTTTTTAGGGCTTGGGCTGGTGATGAGCGCTATGCGTAATGACCAGGATATGAAGGATTAATGGCGTTAACAGAAACCAGACGCCAGACGCTATCAACATCATCACGATTGCGTCTTGCGCTAACGCCGGCCATGAAACAGTCGTTGCAAATCATGGCATGGCGCAATCATCAGATCACCCGTTTTATCCGTGATCTGGCCGTTGATAATCCATTTCTTGATGTTCATTATCCAGAACAGTCAAACAAACGCGCAACCGATATGCCGGTTGATTTTCCTTTCTCGTCAGGGATGGCATTAGATCGGCCGGATATATCGCTTCATGCCCATCTAATGACAGAAATCGGGCTATTATTTCCTACTGGGTTATCACGCTCAGTTGCTATGGCATTGATAGAACATATCACCCCCGCAGGATGGCTTGATGGCGATGCCGCCGCCACCGCCGCCCGATACGGTATGCGTGGAACGCAATATGAAACGCTGCTTGGCCAGTTACAACAGATTGAACCGGCTGGCTTGTTTGCCCGCAATTTAACGGAATGTCTGGCGCTTCAGCTCAAAGAGCAGGGGGATGATGATGCGGATATGCAAACGCTGTTAACGCATCTGCCTGTCTTGCTTGATAAGGGATTAGATGGGTTGGTGCGGGCAACACGTTTAGATGCCGATAAGGTGCATATGCTTCTTAAGCGATTGCGGCATCTTGATCCAAAACCCGGTGCGCGGTTTCTGGCAGATGATGGTGACATTTTCCGACCTGATCTGATTGTAAGCTATAAAGACAACGCATATGAAGTTGCCATAAATGCTTCAACCCTGCCTAGCGTTACTGTTGCCGCTGATATCAAAACAGATGCTGGGCTTGGGTCTGTTCTGAAAAAAGCTAGGGCTGAGGCCGCATCACTGCAATCAGCGTTGCTTGCGCGTGCTAATCTGCTGACTACGCTGACCGGATTTGCGGTAGCTAGACAATCGGGTTTCATGACAGATGGCGATGAGAGCCTAATCCCGCTTACCATGACGGAAACGGCACATCATATGGATTGCCATCCCAGCACAATAACGCGGCTAGTCAAAGATAAGCTGGTGGACACACCACGTGGAATTATCCCGCTGGCACATTTCTTTAGCACCGCCATTTTAGCCAAAGATGCCCCGCAAGTGGCCAGCCGTGCGGTCACGGCTACATTAGTGGCATTGATTGCGGCCGAAGATATATCTGCTCCGCTAAGTGATGCCAGAATAGCCGATGCCATAGCAGACCGGCATGGTATCCGTTTGACGGCGCGTGCCATCGCCAAGCATCGGGCAAAGCACAACATTGCCAAAGCATCTGACCGCCGCATAAAATAAATGACGGCGATCAGCGCATGATCAGATTAGGCTTTATCTTTCAGTTGATGCTCGAACTCACGCAGACGTTTATAGACGCTGGCCAGTTCAATAATGGTTGGCCAGGACTTTAGCAAATATTGCATGCTTCCTTCCACCCGGCCAAAGGCGCGAATAATCTGTTGCATCACGCCCAGTGTAATCACGCCTGCTACAATGGCTGGTGCCAGAAAGACATAAGCACTAAGCACATTGGCTTGTAGATAGGCGATCCGGCCAATATTGAAATACAGATAGCGCAAATAGCTGGTAAAATGGATGCTCCGGACATCGTGGAAAAGCTCATCAATGGTTTTGGGACGTACGGTTTCATCGTCTTCGGCTATGACCAGAATTTTCCGGTAAGCGGCTTCTTTCTTTTGCAGGTCATATTCGATCCCGACCAGCCGTAATAGCCAGCCAATACCGACCAGAAACAATGTGCCGCCAATGCTCCAGATCAGCGCGCCTGTTACCAGCCCATATTCCCAGTCACCAAAAAAGAAAATCGGAATACCAATAGAAAGCCCGATCAGGATGGGGAAAAACTCAACAAGGATCATCAGGGATTCAATCAAACTGGTACCTAATGTTTCCATAATCCGGCTAAATTTGATGGTGTCTTCCTGAACCCGCTGTGCCGCGCCTTCTATCTTGCGCGCTTTATCATAAACGCTGTGATACCATTCCACCATGGATGCCCGCCACCGGAACAGGAAATGCGAGGTAAAATAGCTGACCAGAACCGCGACCATGACATAAATACCGGCAAGCGTGATAAAGGACAGCAAACTGCCCCAGTATTCCTGCATGGTGATAGCGTTAGGTGTGCCCAGTGCTTTCTGGATCATGTCATAAAACTCACCAAACCAGGCATTGATCATGACATCAATTTGCACTTGAACCCATAGTGATGTGAGGATTACCGCTGAGCCTAACCATGCCCAGAAAAACCATTCTCTTGATTTGAAAAATCTAAACATGATGCACCCTATCCAATCTACTTGTCATGACATAACATGTGGTTATGAATTCTACTGCTGATTTAACCGCGTGGTGGAATAACCATCACGAAGGGCAATGATCTGTATCTCACCGCCAATGGCCTTCATGTGATCCGCCCCGACAATCTCATCTGCTTGATAATCACCGCCCTTGACCAGAATATCCGGATTAAGCCGGGTGATCAGATTAAGAGGCGTGTCTTCTTCGAACAGGATCACCGCGTCTACGCATGGTATGGCGGCAATCGCGCTTGCCCGGCTCATTTCATTCTGATAGGGGCGATTATCACCTTTGAGCCGTTTAGTTGAGGCATCACTATTCAACCCGACAATCAGCCGGTCGCCTTTATCCCTTGCCGCTTGCAATAGCCATATATGGCCGGGATGCAAACAATCAAAACAGCCATTGGTGAAAACAATGCGCTCATTGTTATTTTTCCATTCTGTAATCAGTGGGATAATGCTTTGCATATTATGGGGTTGTTGCTGATGAATGGATGCCAGAACTTCACCGGGGGTAACAGTCGCCGTGCCTGATTTTCCCACCACGATACCGGCGGCTATATTTGCCAGAATAGCGGCTTCGGTGATATTAGCACCAGCGCTGATGGTGGCGGCAAAATGGGCAATAACGGTGTCACCGGCACCAGAAACATCAAATACTGCTCGCGCCATGCTTTGTGAATGGAACAGGGGGGTATTTTTCTGGCTGATCAAGATACCATCTGCGCTCATGGTGGTGATCATAGCGCCAATGGATGTCAGGCCAAGCAATTCCTGTGCGGTATGGTCAACGGCGTTTATATCTGATGCGCCAGTGTCACGTTTTTGCGGGATGGTTATATTCTGATACTGGCAGAAATAATCAAACTCAGACAAGTTGGGGGTGAGGATATCAACACCGTCATAAATCCGGATATCCGGTTGTTTCGGGTCAGCCAGTATAGTGAAATCCGCCCGCCGTGGATGGTTAGTGAGTAATGTGATCAGATTCGGCTGAATCACGCCTTTATCATAATCAGACAGAATAACCATATTAGCGGTATCCAGTGCAGAAAGGATCGCTGATGCCATTTGTGTCATGCTATCCGCGCTGACCGGATTAATGTTTTCGTCATCAACCCGCAACAGCTGATGGCCTTTGGCCGTAAAGCGGGTTTTCGTTGTTGTTGGCCGGGTTGGATCAGCAATCAGATGCGGTGTGATGGCTGGCTCAGCCGCCAGACAATCAATCAGCATCTCTCTGGGGCCGTCATGACCGGTTATCCCGATTAATGTCACCTGCGCCCCCAGATGTGCCAGATTACGTGCCACATTGGACGCACCACCCGGCATATGTCGAGTGTTCTGATGGCGAAGAACGGGGATAGGTGCTTCTGGTGAAATGCGGTCAACCGATCCGTCAACGAAGGTATCCAGCATGACATCGCCAATAACAACAATATGGCAATCCTGCATGCGGGTCATTATTACGGCGGCACGTTCAGCGTTCAGGGGGGTATGATCTGTCACGATTTGCCCTTTTTGCCTTTGTCGCCTTTTTCACCTTTTTCACGATGACGGTATATCGTGGCACCATCCGGTGTTGTTCTGGTATCGGCACGAACAACAACAAGTGCATCATCCTCAACGGTGGCTGTGATGGTGCTGCCCGCGCCAATGATAGCGCCTTTGCCAATATCAACCGGTGCAACAAGCGCAGAGTTTGATCCGATAAAGGCACCAGCGCCAATTCGTGTCATGGATTTGCGGAAACCGTTATAATTACAGGTAATGGTTCCAGCGCCAATATTAGCACTATCACCAATCTCAGCATCGCCCAGATAGGTGAGGTGATTAGCCTTAGCCATTGCACCCATGGTGACATTTTTGGTTTCTACAAAATTGCCGATTTTCACGCCTTCTTCGAGAACCGTCCCTTGCCGCAAACGGGCATAAGGCCCGATCACTGCGCAAGCACCGATATCAGCACCTTCGATATGACTGAAGGATTTAATCTCAGCCCCTTCGCCAATGCGAACACCGCCACCGATAACAACATGCGGATGAATAATCACATCTTGGGCAATAACGGCATCAGCGTTTAAATATACGCTATCCGGATCAATCAGCGTCACGCCTTCCATCATGGCTTTATGGCGGAGCCGTTTTTGGATAATGCGTTCAGCCCGCGCCAGATCAACTCTGTTATTGATCCCCATAACGCAATCTTCTTGTGCCATAACACAGCCAATCGAATGACCTTTATGATGGGCTTCACCAATAATATCTGTCAGGAATTTTTCGCCCGTCTGTTCATTAAAACCAATCGCGGTTAGCAGATCAAACAGCATTGGCATTTTTACCGCCATCAAACCGCTATTGCATAATGTGATAGCGCGGGTGTTGGCATCGGCTTCTTTTTCTTCGATAATAGCTGATACAGACCCATTCTGATCCCGGATGAGCCGGCCATAACCTGTCGGGTTGGCCGCTTCAAATCCCAGACAGCAAATATCATGGCCGTCATTTGATATGGCATGGACAAGCGCATGAAATGTATCAGCAGAAATAAGCGGCGTATCGGCAAAAGCGATCACCGCGATGCCGTTTTCTGATTGTAATTTTTCTGCGGCGGCTTCAACTGCATGACCGGTGCCCAAGGGCGGGTCTTGAACTACCGTATCCAGCTGGCAAGTGGTGCTGGATTTGATCTGATTGATATGATCGCTGACCTGACTGCCGTCTGCGCCAACAACCATAACAGCATGCTTTGCTTCAGCCGCTATCGTGCTGTCCAGCACCCACTCAATAAGCGGTTTTCCGGCTAGCCGGTGCAAAGGTTTAGGCAGGCTTGAGCGCATTCTTGTGCCTTTGCCTGCGGCGAGGATAATTGCAGTAAACATCATGACTGGATTATATGATCTATTGGCGATTATGAAAAGATAAATGCGATATTGCATATGTAACCGCAAACAGCGTATAAAAGACAACAAGAATTGTGAGCAAAATCAGAGGGACAGGTGATATGTGTGGCATTATCGGCACGATAGGATTTCCGGATGCGGCAGATGCCTTGCTTCAAGGATTGCGGCGGCTGGAATATCGCGGTTATGATTCTGCTGGTATTGCTGTTCGTAATGATAACGGTTTTGCGGTGCGCCGCGCGGTGGGCAAACTCAACGCATTGGCAAATGTGCTAAACGATAACCCCTTGCATGGCACGACAGGTATAGGACATACCCGCTGGGCAACACATGGCGGTGTTAATATGGCTAACGCGCATCCCATTATGTCTGGCGGTCGGGTGGCGGTGGTGCATAACGGTATTATTGAAAATCACCGGAAATTACGCCAGGCATTATCGGCAAAAGGATATACGTTCCATAGCCAGACAGACACCGAAGTATTAGCGCATTTATTTGCCGATGCCGTGGATCAGACAGCCACGCTGATGGAAGCAACTGAAACCGTCATTGCCCAGATTGAGGGCGCTTACGCTTTTGCTGTTATGGTGGCTGATTATCCGGAACATCTGGCTATCGCGCGGCAAGCGTCGCCGCTA
>JAHEII010000114.1 GCA_024639485.1 Alphaproteobacteria bacterium | reverse complement strand
GTTATTCGGCGTGTTATTCATGCTTTACGTTCAAATATTTCTACCATGTCTTTACCCACCATCTGCTGATGAACGGCTTCAAAGCCACGGGCCTTATCAAGCGAGGTGAGATCAAGCGCATCAATTGCCGCGATACCATCACCGCCAATAACCATTGGTGCTTTTATCCAGATCAGCCGGTCAACCAGCCCCTTACGCATCAGTGACGCAAGCAAGATGCCACCAGCCTCAACCAGAACACTGGTCATACCTTGCTTTGCCAGAACTGACAAGGCATTCATTATATCTGGTCGGCCATCTGTATCACGGGCTACCGCGGTCACCGAAACGCCGTCAATATGATCTGTCGGGGATGTGGGTTGATCTGCATCTTGGCCTGTTATGCAAAGCGTCGGAATATCTTTAGCCGATTGCGCTATTCGTGATTTTGGATCAAGCCCAGCGTCAGATGTCATGACCACACGCAGGGGATGATGCGTCACACCTTCCAAACGGCAATTCAGCATCGGATTATCAGCCCGCACTGTTCCCATGCCTGTCATAATAACATCATGGCGTGACCGTAATTCATGAACATATCGTCTGGCATTAGCACCGGTAATCCATTGTGATGTGCCATCTTTAAGGGCAATCCTGCCATCTTGTGAGGACGCTATCTTGACCGTCACATATGGCCGGCCATGTTGCCGCAATTTCAGATATCCGGAGAGCTGGCGGCGGATATCTGATGCCAGAACGCCAGACGTCACCGCAATACCACTAGCTTCAAGCATCGCAATGCCCTGCCCTGATACGCGTTCATCGGGATCAGTCAAGCCAATGACAACACGGCTAATCCCCGCATCAATCAACGCTTGCGCGCATGGCGGGGTTTTTCCGGTATGAGCGCAAGGCTCTAACGTGACATAGGCCGTTGCCCCATTAGCCGCTTGCCCTGCATCGGCAAGCGCCTCTGTTTCGGCATGTGGCCGCCCTCCCGATGCTGTCACCCCACGACCAATCAGACCATTATCTGCGACAATGACGCATCCAACCGAAGGATTAGGCGCGGTTAGACCGTCACCTTTGCTGGCCATGACCAGGGCAGACCGCATCCATTTCTGATCATCATGGGAAGGAGAAACATGCATCAGACTGGCTCAATCAAGTTCATCCTTGACGAAATCGCCAAAATCCTTTGCTTCACGGAAATTCCGGTAAACAGACGCATAACGGATATAAGCAACCTTATCAATCTGGGACAATTCTTCCATCACCAGACGGCCAATATCCTGAGTGTTGGTTTCGCCATCACCTTGGGATTCAAGCCGCCGGACAATGTTATTTATCCGTTGTTGAACCATGTCGGGATCAATATTACGCTTGCGAAGCGCAATACTCATAGACCGTTCCAGTTTATCGCGATCAAATGGGGAGCGTTTATTATTCCGCTTAACCACCATCAATTCACGCAACTGAACACGTTCATAAGTCGTAAAACGCGCTTCACAGGAAACACATTGGCGGCGGCGGCGGATAGCGGCACCATCCTCACAAGGGCGTGAGTCTTTGACCTGGGTATCCTGGTGGCGGCAAAAAGGGCAATCCATAGGTTTAACCTACAAGCTATTGATGATTGCCCTTTATATACACAAAATCTAGTAAATTGGGAAGGCTTGGCAAAGCTTATGTACTTTTGCCTTAACTGCTTCCTCAATCGCGCTGTTATCATTGCGGTTGCTAGCAAGACCGTCTAGCACCTCACCAATAAGATGACCAACCTGACGGAATTCATCCACGCCAAAGCCGCGTGTTGTTGCCGCTGGTGTTCCCAGACGAATACCGGATGTCACCATTGGCTTTTCCGGATCAAACGGAACGCCATTTTTATTACAGGTAATCTCCGCCCGTTCCAGTGCTACTTCTGATATATCACCAGTCAGTTTTTTCGGTCGTAAATCCACCAGAACGATATGGTTATCGGTGCCGCCGGATACCATGTCAAACCCGCATTCGATCAGCGTGTCTGATAAAACCTTGGCATTTTCGACCACTTGATTGATATAGGTTTTGAACTCAGGCTTTAATGCTTCACCAAACCCGGCGGCTTTACCGGCAATCGCGTGCATCAATGGCCCGCCTTGCAAGCCGGGGAACATGGCCGAATTGATTTTTTTACCCAGATCGAGATCATTGCTGAGAATAATACCACCACGCGAACAGCGCAGAGTTTTATGGGTTGTTGATGTTACAACATGGGCATGTTCAATCGGGCTGGGATGTGCACCAGCAGCAACCAGACCGGATATATGCGCCATATCAACCATCAGATACGCTCCACAACTATCGGCGACTTCACGGAAGCGCTTAAAGTCGATAATGCGTGTATAGGCAGAACCACCGGCAATGATCATTTTTGGTTTGTGTTCATCTGCCATGCGCTGAAGCTCATCATAATCTATCAGACCATTATCAGGACGAACGCCATATTGAACAGCATTGAACCATTTACCAGACAGATTAGGCGCTGAACCATGGGTCAGATGCCCACCAGCGGCAAGCGACATACCCAGAATCGTATCACCCGGCTTAAGCAATGCCAGAAATACGCCCTGATTAGCCTGTGCGCCTGAATGTGGCTGAACATTAACCCACTCACAATTAAAAAGCTTTTTGGCACGATCAATGGCAAGTTGTTCCACAACGTCCACATGCTCACATCCACCATAATAGCGGCGGCCGGGATAGCCTTCGGCATATTTATTAGTAAGAACAGACCCTTGTGCTTCTAGTACAGCACGGCTAACGATATTTTCAGATGCGATCAGCTCAATACCATCGCGCTGGCGTGTCAGTTCATGATCAATGGCGGTGAATAGATCACTATCGCTTTGCATCAGCGAGGCGCTAAAAAAATCTTTCATGTTATTCATTTCGATCTCCAGACATTTAAAAAGGAATAAAATAGGACATTATATTCACTTCTATTCATTACTCTTATCGTAATTATTGAGGCAATTGTGATAACTTTTCCACTCTACCTGAATGGCGGCCAGCCTCAAACGTTGTGGCCAGAAAAGCATCAACAGCGTCAAGCGCAGTTGTTACCCCAATTAATCTCTCACCTAATGCCATTACATTAGCATTATTATGTTGTCTAGCAAGTTTAGCAGTTGTGACATCGTGGCACAGTGCGGCTCTTACCCATGGAAAGCGGTTAGCAGCAATGGAAATACCAATGCCGGAACCGCAAATCAGAATACCAAAACTATCTGGCACTGGCTTCATATTCTGCGCCAGTTTCGCCGCATAATCCGGATAATCCGCCTTACCATCACCTGTATAGCCTAAATCATGGGGTATCATGCCATTTTCGCGCAAATGATCAATAATCGTTTCTTTAAGAAAAGTGCCAGCATGGTCAGATGCCAGATATACTTCTTTCATGGCGTTTATATCCTTATGTCAATTCAACAATCTTCAAACCAGAGATGATTATCAATAATTAGAAACCCATGTCGCAAAAGCCGGAAATGGCCATTTGAGTAATGATATAAACTATGTGAATAAAAAAGAGCAAGAAAAGTTATTTTTTATGGTGACAATTAAAATATTATATCCTAGTGTTTTTAAAGTAAGGCTGAGGTTGGGGAGGAACCAAAGCATAAAAAAAATATAATACTCTAGTGGTGAGGGGTTTCCCTTACCATTTTTTTTGCTCTTTTTACCGGAACATATATTCCATCCCGATATCTAGCGTTTATATGGAAATCAGGATTTGGCTTAACCTGTTATCGAATCTATTCTGGCCAGATCACGGAACGAAATAAAACCGGAATTTATAATCAACCACGCAACACCCCATAAAATAACGGCCACACCTGTTGTAATCGCCAGCTTAATGAGCATGCGCGGTTTTTCTGGTGCTGATTGGGCGTGTCCATCTTCCGGATCGTCCACAGGTTTAGCACCGAATGGTAGCGTCATAAAAAAAACCCACCACCACAACAGAATATAAACAACGATTCCAGATACGATATCCATCAGACTTGCTCTAGCTCAATAAGGGTTCCGGTTACATCTTTGGGATGAATAAATAGAACAGGTTTGCCATGCGCGCCTATCTTTGGCGTGCCATCACCAAGAACACGCGCGCCATTGGCAAGCAAATGATCACGGGCTTTAAGAATATCATCGACTTCAAAACAGATATGATGCATGCCGCCATCAGGATTCTGCTCCAGAAACCGGCTAATCGGGCTAGCATCGCCCAGCGGTTCCAGCAATTCAATTTTTGTGCCGCCCAGCTCGATAAAAATAACCGTCACCCCATGTTCCGGTTGCGGCAATGGGTCAGACATATTCACGCCCAGCTTCTGCCCCCATTCCTGTTTTGCCTGTTCCATATCAGGAACCGCAATGGCGATATGATTAATCTTTTCCAGCATAATTACATATCACCATCATCTAGCGCAGACACGCGCATAATATGGACATGAATAACAGGGCGGCGTTCCACCATCTGCTTGGCCAGACGGCGCAATACCCCTGACAGCTTTTCTTTGACCCTGTCATCATTCATCCGGTCTTTTTTAGACATACCTGCCAGCTCATCCTCAATCCCTATCATAGCTTCGGCCAGATAGGTTGTGGTTTTGCCGCTTTCAATAACACCGCTTTGGCTAATCATCGGGCTTGCACATAATTCCGCACGTTCACTTAATACAACCGTTGCCGACACCGTGCCATTCCAAGACAATTTGCGGCGGCTAGACATGGCATCATTATATAACGGGATTAGCTCACCGCCGTCTAATGTCATCAAGCCTGTTTCCGCCTCACCCTTTACCCCTACTCCGTCCCTGTTGAGACAGATCACATGACCATTTTCGGGAATAATGACATTTGGCACCTGACATTGCCGCGCCAGTTTAGCATGTGCTGCCACATGCCGTGATGTTCCATGCACGGGAATAGCAATCTCAGGCCGGATTTTCTGATACATCAGCGTCATATCATCTCTGGCTGGATGGCCAGACACATGGATAGGTGCATCATCTGCGGTGATCACTTTAATCCCGCGAGATATCAGATTATCCTGCACTTTCTGGATGGCCACTTCGTTCCCCGGAATTTCGCGTGAAGAAAATAGCGCGGTATCACCAGCTTGAAGCGATACCATATGATGTGATCCATTGGCCACGCGAGTCATGGCTGACCGTGGTTCGCCTTGTGAGCCACTACAAATCAGCAGAATATTTTCACGGGGGATTAATCCGAACTCCTCCATTGGGATCATATCTGGCCAGTCTTGCAAATAGCCGCAAGACCGCGCCGCTTCATATGCCCTGTTTAATGCTCGCCCGATCAGCATGGGGCTTCTATCTGCTTCGCGGGCGGCTTCTATTAGTGAATTCAACCGCGCCACATTACTGGCAAAACAAGTTACCGCTACACGGCCTTTCTGTTCTTTGATAACATCAATCAAACCTTGCCGTGCCACCGCTTCGCTTTCGGTCGAACCTTCAACCATCGCATTGGTCGAATCACCAATCATGGCCAGCACGCCGCTTTCGCCCAGCGCATCCAGACGGGCTATATCTGACAGATGCCCTAATTGCGGGTCATCATCAAATTTCCAGTCACCCGTATGAAAAATGCGCTCACCAGCAACATTTATGATCAATCCGGCCGGATCAGGGATGGAATGGGTTAATGCCACCATTTCCACTTCGAATGTGCCTATTTTCTGTTTCTGGTTATATTCCAGCACGCGCAAAGGAATAGACAGATCCGGACAGCGTTCTTTCAATTTTTGCCGCAATAATGCTAGCGTGAATGGCGTGCCATATATAGGGCATTTGATTTTTTCCCATAAATAAGGAATAGCCCCCAGATGATCTTCGTGGCCATGCGTGACCACCAATGCTTTCAGCTTATCCAGCTTATCATCCAAAAACCGCAAGTCAGGCAGAACAACATCAACACCGGGCATATTTTCATCAGGAAAATTAATCCCCAAATCTACCATGATCCACTGATCATCATAGTGATAGAGATTGGCATTCATGCCTATCTCGCCAGAGCCACCCAATGGCACAAAAAGAATATCAGATGATTTCCAGTTCATATTCAGACCTGTTGTCTTTCAAAAATGATGGCCAGTCCTTTGAGAGTAAGGATCGGATCGTATGTATCTATAAACGGACTGGCATCACAAAAGATAGCCCCTAACCCGCCGGTGGCAACAACTGTCACCTGATCTTCTTTCACATCAGCCTTAATGCGGGTAACAATTCCTTCAAACAGGCTGATATAACCAAAGAATAATCCGCTATTCATCGCCTCAATCGTTGATTTACCAATAACCGGCAAATTCTTATGCCAATGCGCCGGATCAATCAGCGGTAATCTGGCCGCCGCCTGATAAAGCGCATCAATAGACAGATTAACGCCGGGGGAAATCGCACCACCGCAATACTCACCCTTAGCCGAAATATAATCAAAGGTGGTGGCTGTGCCAAAATCAATTACAATCGATGGGCAGGCATAAAGCGTGCTAACAGCGGCCGCATTGGCAATCCGGTCTGCACCCGCTTGTTCCGGTTTATCAATGGCAATGCTAACCCCGTGACTAAATTGATCCGAGGCTAGAACATAACTGGGCACATCCAGATACCGATCAGCAAATCGCCGTAACGCAGGCAATGTTTCGGGTACAACCGTTGATATGATAACGCCCGTAATATCAGAAAGCGCATGATTATGATTGCCCAAATGAAAAGCCAGCCATGAGGCGTAATCATCTGCCGTAAACGCCGGATCAGTAGCTTTCCGCCAGTTAAGAAACTGATCTTCGTCCTGTCTTAATCCGAATACAATATTGGTGTTTCCACCATCTATGACGAGA
>JAHEII010000103.1 GCA_024639485.1 Alphaproteobacteria bacterium | reverse complement strand
TTAATATGTGCAGACACATAAATAGCACCAGCACAGAAAAACAACGTGATTTTGGCACTGGCATGCATAACGATATGCAACGCTGCACCCTTCGCCGCCAGCTCATTAGCCAGCGCCGCCCCAAGCACGATATATGATAATTGTGAAATCGTTGAATAAGCCAGCCTTGCCTTGATATCGTCTTTTTGAATAGCAATGACGCTTGATGCCAGAATGGTGAATGAAGCCAGCCAGATCAACCAGACAGACCCACCGGTCATGGCCAGAAAATCATAGCCGAATATATACACAACCACCATCAGCATGGTAAAGACGCCGGCCTTGACCACCGCTACCGCATGCAGCAATGCCGAAACAGGCGTTGGCGCAACCATAGCCGCCGGTAGCCACCGGTGAATAGGCATCAGCGCAGATTTACCAATACCAAAAGCAAAAAGCGCCAGCATCCACGGAACATAGGCCGGATCAATTTTTCCTGCCAGAATTCCCCCCGGAACAAAATCCAGAGAACCGGTAGCTGTCCATACCCAGATTACTCCCGGCAATAACAGCATCAGTGACGTGCCAACAAGGATGCCCATATAAAGCCGCCCTGCCCGCATAGCCTCAGCCGTTTGTTTATGAATAACCAGCGGATAGGTAGAAAACGTCAGCACCTCATAAAAAATGAATAGCACCAGTAAATTGCCAGACCATGCAATCGCTAACGCGGCATGCACGGCGACTGCATAAAATGCATTAAATCGTGTTTGATGTGTTTCTTTATTACCGCGCATATAGCCAACAGAATATATCGCTGCCATAATCCACAAACCAGATGCAACCAACCCGAATATTGCGCCAAGGGGTGTAACCTTAAAGCTGAAATTCAGGCCTTCTGATATTGATATGATGAACCATTCCGGCGTTTCCCCGCCTATGACAGCTCTTGCCACCAGAATAGCGGCATAAAGGCTGATAACGCCACCAATAGGCCCTAAACAATCGCGTATATCCGGACGAGTGGCAAATATCGGCGTAAGGATAGCAACAATAAGCGGAACAGCCAGGCCAAGAATAATAGCGTTATCAGCAGTAATCATGACATGCCCCCGAATAAGCTAGTGGCAGCCATTTTTGCTAATCCCGTGATCATGCCGGCATTTATGCCAAACCAGATATTTGCGATAGCTAATATCCATAACGGTATATAGATCATCGCCTGTTCGGGTAAGCGTGTTTCCATCTGATCCGAAGGTGCAAACCACAATGTTTCAACCAGTCGCCATAAATAAATGACTGATAGCGCACTGGATAACAATACAATGGCCGCGATTTGCCAGTATCCGGCCGCTATAATAGCGGATACCAGATAGAACTTGGAAATAAAACCGGCGGTTAACGGCACACCAATTAAACTCAACCCACAGATGAGGAAACCCGTTGATGTGATGGGCATACGGCGCCCTAATCCGGCTAAACTGGTCATGCGGGTTTTACCGGCAACCGCTATCGCCATGCCGCCAAGACCAATAAACATGCCGCCTTTGATCATGGCATGATTAGCAATATGGATAAATCCGGATTGCACACCGGCCAGCGTCGCAACGCCAAAGCCCAGAACAATATAGCCGATTTGCGCCACCGAAGATTGCGCCAGCATCATTTTTGCATCTTTTTCATAAATGGCCAGCACCGTACCAAGCAGAATGGCCATTAATGCCAGTGGGATAAATACCCATTGCATGATCATTAATGGCATATCGGGAAACCCGCCAAAGATCGTCATCATGATGCGTATCAATACATAAAGCGCGGCTTTCGTAGCAATAGCGGCTAACAGACTAGTCACCGCCATTGGGGCAAAGCCATAAGAAGGCGGAAGCCAGAAATGAACAGGAAACACGGCCGCTTTTACCATAACACCGGATACCATGAAGGCGAGGCCAATATAAACCGGAACAAGATCAGTCACTAACGGCAAACGATTTGCCATATCAAGCATGTTCAGCGTACCTGTCATGGCATAACAGAACCCGACACCAATCACATAGAAAGTCGCCCCGATAGCGCCAATAACCAGATAATTAAAAGCCGCAACCAGCGCGCGTTTATCACGGCCACTACCCATAGCAACAAGCGTGACCGAAGCCAGAGAGGATATTTCAAAAAAGACAAACAGGTTAAAGGCATCAGCGGTCATCACCAAGCCCAGTAATCCGCCAAGCGTCAATAGCCATGCGGCAAAGAATCGTGATCTATCGTCTTTATGGATATCATTAAATAACAGCATGTTGCTGGATAAAGTTGATACAAAACCTAAACCAGTAATAACCAGAATAACCAATGTTGTTGCATGATCAACCGAAAACTCAATGCCCCAGGGTGGCGGCCAACCACCTAGAAAATAGGACATGCGCTTTAATGATCCAGCATCCAGCATATGTGCCGTCAAGGCAATAGCCGCCCAGAACGACAATCCAGAGCTGATAGAGGCGCAAACCCAGCCAATTCGTGATGGCAATAATGCAACAATAATTGCAGATAATAACGGAATAACAACGATAATTGCGGGCAAATGGAACATCCAGTCAATCATGATGATTTACTCCGGCTGTTGATCGCCCGCTTAACATTGAGAATTTCATCCTCTTCGATGCTATTGAAACTGGCCTTTATACGCAAAACAAGCGCCAATCCCAGCGCGGTTGTAGCAACACCAACAACAATCGCTGTCAGAATAAGCACATGTGGCAATGGGTTTGAATACAGAATATCCATATTACCATGCCCATCATGACCAGATTTTATGATAATCGGTGCCGTACCTGATTCGATTTTTCCAAGCGAAATATAAAGCAGAAACACCGATGTCTGAAAGATGCTTAATCCAACCAGTTTTTTAACCAGATTCATGCTGGATATAACATTAAACAGCCCAATCATCATCAATAGGACAACAATAAAATAATTCCAGTGCGATAGAAGAAGATCAGACATATCTACGACCTCTTCTTTACAGATGCATTGGGTTTGACAGATGGGGATCGTTTTGGGGGTTTTTTATTTTTAGGAATATCAAAACCGGCAAACGCCATAAACAAACCAAGAATAGTGCTTGCGACAGTTAATCCAACACCAAATTCCACAATTAAAATGCCATAATGCTGACCTTTAGCGGGATATTTAGCCAGAACATCATAATTCAAGAACTCAGCCCCCAGAAGAAATGAAGCGACACCAACACCAGTATAGATCAACGCACCCATAGCCATCAGAGCATGAACAATTCTGGGCGGCGCCAGTTGTTTTAATTCTTCAAGGCTGAACACCATGCCGTAAAGAATAAAAGCGGCGGCAATAATCACACCGGCCTGAAACCCGCCACCGGGGCCGAAATCACCGTGAAACTGAACATAAAGGCCATAAAGGATAATTGGCGCAAAAAGCGTTTTTGTTACAACACGAAGGATAGGATTATTTTTCATTTATTCATCCTCATCCCGGATGTCATTATTGGCTTTATCATTCTGAACACGGCCAGTTTTTCCTGTCAGAATCAGCAAAACGCCAAGACCGGCGGTAAAAACAACAATCGTCTCACCCAATGTATCAAAACCGCGATAACTGGCCAGAACCGTTGTCACAACATTTGGGATATGCAGTATATCATAGCTTTCGGCCAGATAGCGCGGGGCAACATGCTGATGAACCACCGATGACGGATCACCTAACGCCGGCAGATAGGCCACAGCCCACATCAATAACGATCCAGCCGCAAAACATACAATTAACGGAAGAATGACCAGCGCCTTATCGCGTTTTTCTTCTGCTGGAAGCCATGCCATTGCCGCCAGAAATAATACGGTCGAAAAACCAGCACCTACCGCCGCCTCGGTAAAAGCAACATCAACGGCATCCAGATTGACAAACATGGCCGCAGAAATAAGTGAATACGCGCCAGACATGACAATAATAGCAAATAGCCGATGGCTAAAGGTGATCATAAGCGCAATGACCAACATAAAACTCACTAGAGAAATATTTATCAGTAAAGTGCTCACGCTCCTTCTCCATCCGAAGTCTGATCAGATTTGGACTTTGTTTCATCCTCACCCTGAAAATCAACTTTCTGGCTATGCGCAACCTGGGCAATGGCGTGACCGGATATAGGGCTGGTGAAAAATAGAAACACTCCGATAACAATCAGCTTGATCGTAACAAGGTTCCAGCCCGAATACAGACATAACCCCAGCAAAATAAGCGCCGCCCCACCAGTATCAACAACACCAGAGGCATGAATACGCGAGTAAACATCTGGCAGTCGCACTAATCCGATGGTTCCGATAATAATCAGAACGGAACCCAGCCCGACCAAAGCCAAAGCAATATATGGGATTATATTTTCCATGATTAGCTCAACTTCCCCGTACTGAATAACTTTAGAACGGCAAAGGTGCCAATGAAATTAAGGATGGAATATAAAATAGCAATATCAACAAACTCAGGGCGTCCCATGATAAATCCATGAACAACAACGCCAATGATCACTATGGTGCCAATACTGTTCACCGCAAGAACCCGGTCAAATGCCGTCGGCCCTAAAATAACACGGATGAGCGCAATCAATATAGAAACACCCAATGCCATCATACATGCTAACAGAACGGTCATGATGGCTTCCTGTCTATTTTGCGAATCTTTGCACCCATGGCATCGCTTTTAACATCATCGGCCATAGCCGGCGTCAAGGCATGGATTAACAATCCGCCACGCATCATTTTAATCGTAACCGTCCCCGGGGTCAGCGTGATAGAATTTGCATAAAGCACTAATCCTGCTTCGCTCATCTTGCCAGCACGGACACGAAACAAAGATGGTGACACATTGTTTGAAAAAATCGTTTTAATCGTCAACCAGTTGGCAATTACGATTTGCCACAGCAACCAAATCACATATCCGGGTAAACCAATCATCAAATGAAGTGGCAACCCCTCATCATCATAGGTTGAGATACGCGAAGACATCCAGACGCAGAAAGCCGATGAAATCACCCCAAACCCGATAATCAAAGGCGTGTAATGACCAGAAAGCAAAAGCCATAAAGCAAGCAAAATTAGAAACAATAAAATTGATCGCATCATGACTATAATAGACTCATTCATTAAAAATTTAATCTAAAGCAAAACACGTTGCATGTTCAACCCATTTATCACTCATTTATTATTCATGTCATGTCACTATGGCAACATTTTGCATGTTTTGTGTTACCTGTTATGATAGGTATGTCATCATAATCAATTAAAAGGGGTAATCAAATGAACGAGTCAAAAAAAACCAGACCTAGTCATGTACCAGAAGAAAATGTGTACAACAAAATGCACTGGACAATTGTTCTTGCGCTGATCAGCGTTGCTGCGGCTGTCTATGTATTTGTTCAATCAAACGGTTGATGCAAAACAATCATAAAAGAATGGGAGTGTATTTATACACCCATTCTTTTTGCATAAGTTTCAAAGATTTTATTCAGGATCAACTGAAAACCGGCCAAACAAGCTAATGACAATGACCAGACATAAAGGAAAACCAATTACTAGAAAAAGACCAAATGTCGCGTCCATGATATCCTCCAAAATTATTAGTTCATTTTTTGTATCGTAAAAGCATTGGAAAGACCAGTATAAATGTCATCATTTCCTATAATCATGGCGGCACCAAATGGTGCGCGTAAAATCAAAACCGATCATCCCAATTTACCTATTACCATAACAGAAACCATTGATGTTGCGAGCCGCTGTTTTGATGCAGGTGCAAGCATTCTTCATGCACATATTCGTGACGATAAAGGCCAGCACAGTCTTGATAGTTATCGCTATGGTGAATTGCTCAACCAGATGGCGAAAACGGTTCCGGATATGCTGGTGCAAATCACGACCGAATCCGCTGGTATCTTTACTCCGCAACAGCAAGCCGCCTGTTTACTTGAGGTACAGCCGCCATTTGCATCCGTTGGTGTTCGTGAAATGACAGGCAATGGTGATGAGAAAAGCCTTGCTTTTGCCGCTGATATTTATGCTCGCGTCAATGCTCAAGGTACTTCTATTCAGCATATCGTTTATAGTCCGGATGATCTGGATTTTCTTATCTCGCTCAAACAACAGCGCATCATTCCCGACGGCAAGCTACATGCCCTGCTCGTTCTTGGCCGTTATAATCCGGGTTTTGTATCTGACCCGGCAGAACTCGATGGTTTTTTTGGGGAAAATCTGAACACGCTGGATAGCTGGATGTTATGTGCCTTCGGGGCTAGCGAATATGACAGCATCATCAAAGCCATTAAGCACGGCGGGCATGGCCGTATCGGATTTGAAAATAATATGTATTTACGGGATGGTAGCCTTGCCTCATGCACTTCTGATTTGATCCGTCAGATCACAGATCATATGCAAACAGCAAAAGGTGAGGATACGGCTAGCATCCTCACCCAGTAGTTACATGTGATTTATGGTTATTTATCCGCGTGAAAATTCCGGATAGGCTTCCAGCCCGCATTCACTTAAATCAAGGCCATTAATCTCATCTTCTTTGCTGGCTCTGATACCCAATGTTAAAGCCAGCGCATACCAGACGATAGCAGAAGCCACCGAAACAAATACACCAACCAGAACAATACCTGTTAACTGCGCTGTTAATGTTGCATCAGGATTAGAGAATACAACCGCAATTGTCCCCCAGATGCCAGCAAATAGGTGAACAGGAATAGCACCAACGACATCATCAATTTTGAGCTTATCCAGAAGCGGTACAGTAACAACAACAATCAAACCGCCAATACCGCCAATAAACGCTGCCATGGGAACAGATGGCATTAGTGGTTCTGCCGTGATCGCAACAAGTCCGGCAAGAGCACCATTTAAGGTCATGGTCAATTCGACCTTTCCATACCGAATATAGCTGAGGAACAGAGCCACAACCACGCCAGCCGCCGCCGCGA
>JAHEII010000102.1 GCA_024639485.1 Alphaproteobacteria bacterium | reverse complement strand
GCCAGCATTTCGCGCATACCGGGGCCACCTTTAGGGCCTTCGTAACGGATAACCAGAACTTCGCCTTCTTTGTAATCACGGCGTTCCACAGCGGCAAAAGCGTCTTCTTCGCAATCAAAGCAACGGGCGGTTCCGGTGAAAACCAGATTGGTCATGCCAGCAACTTTCACAATAGCGCCTTCCGGTGCCAGATTGCCGCGCAAACCAACGACTCCACCAGTTGGTGATAGTGGCGCGCTAACCGGCCGGATCACATCCTGATCAGTCGGGAAAGACACATTAGCCAGATTTTCTTCCATGGATTTACCAGTAACGGTCAGACAATCGCCATGAATAAAACCACCTTCAAACAGGGTTTTCAGCAAAACCGGAACACCGCCAATTTCATACATGTCTTTGGCAACATAACGTCCGCCCGGTTTTAAATCCGCCACATAAGGCGTGCGCTTGAATATTTCTGCCACATCATGCAGATCAAAATCTATCCCACATTCGGCGGCCAGTGCTGGCAAATGCAATCCGGCATTTGTTGAACCACCAGATGCCGCAACAATCGTTGCCGCATTTTCAAATGCTTTTCTGGTCAGAATATCCCGTGGACGCAGATTTGATTTCACCAAATCCATGACATGACGACCTGAATGATATGCATATTCATCACGGCTTTCATATGGTGCTGGAGCGCCTGCTGACCCCGGCAGAGCCAGTCCAATCGCCTCAGACACGCAAGCCATGGTATTAGCCGTAAACTGGCCGCCACAAGACCCTGCACTTGGGCATGCCACACATTCCAGCTCAAACAGTTCTTCATCAGACATATTGCCAGCGGCATAAGCGCCAACAGCTTCAAACACATCCTGAACCGTTACGTCTTTGTCTTTGAAACGGCCGGGCAGAATTGACCCCCCATACATGAATACAGACGGCACATTCAATCTTGCCATCGCCATCATCACACCGGGGAGCGATTTATCACATCCGGCCAGACCAACAATAGCATCATAGCAATGGCCGCGAACGGTGAGTTCAATGGAATCGGCAATCACTTCACGGCTGACCAGTGATGATTTCATCCCCTGATGCCCCATAGCAATACCATCTGTCACGGTGATCGTTGTAAACTCACGCGGGGTGCCAGCATGATCAGCAACCCCTTTTTTAGCGGCCTGTGCTTGACGGCTGAGCGCAATATTACACGGCGCGGCTTCATTCCAGGTAGACACTACACCAACTAGCGGTTGGTTAATTTCTTCTTCTGTCATGCCCATCGCATAATAATATGACCGATGTGGTGCCCGTTCTGGCCCTACGCTAACATGGCGGCTCGGCAGGTTTGATTTATCCCATGACTGTGATGACATTACTGATCTCCTAATTATTGTAACCGTTTAATGGCGGTATCTAATTTGTTGCGCTGTTCTATCTCTGCGTCAAGTCTGCGTTTGTTTTCTTCGACTACATCTGCTGGTGCTTTATTAACAAAACCGGGGTTATTCAATTTTGATTCCAACTTTTTGACCTCAATTTCGGTAGCCTTTAACGAATCAGATAACCGTTTCTTTTCTGCGTCAAAATCTAGCACGCCTGCTAATGGTATGGCAATTTCTACGCCGCTTACCACTGCTTGTGCGGATTGTGCCGGCATGTCTTGTTCAAACCGGATATCATTCAGCCGTGCCAGCCGTAAAATCGCATCCCGATGATCAGTAATCCAGTTTTCATTAAGCGTTTCATTAGTCAAAATAACCAGATCAGGCTTAGCCGATGCTGGAATATTCATTTCATTACGAAGCGATCTGATAGTGCTGATGATATCAAAAACAAAACTGATCTGAACGCCCGCGTCCTCAAAATGGCTGACATCACGTTCTGGCCATGATGAGGAAATCAGCATATTCTCGCCTTCAAAAATCTCTTTCCATAATTCTTCCGTGATGAACGGCATCAATGGGTGAAGCATGGTGATGGCTTCTGCCATGACTGTTGCGGCTACACGGGTATACTCATTATTTGCGCTATGATTTTCATCACCTAGAACAGGTTTGATCCATTCCAGATACCAGTCACAGAATTGATGCCAGATAAAGTGATAAATCGTATCAGCAGCATCATTAAACCGGTATTCTGTAATGGCTGTTTTCATGGCCGTGCTAGTCCGGTTCAGTTCAAACAATATCCACTGGTTAATCGGATCATTTATAGTAACGCCATCAAGCCCCGGTTTGCCCGTTGCGTTATTCATTTCAAGGAAACGGCAAGCATTCCAGATTTTGGTGGCAAAGTTGCGATAGCCTTCGATCCGGCTTTCCGCCAGTTTGATATCCCTGCCCTGTGCCGCCAACGCCGTTAATGTAAAGCGTAAGGCATCCGCGCCGTATTTTTCTGATATATCCAGCGGGTCCATAACATTGCCCTTGGACTTGGACATTTTCTGGCCTTTTTCATCACGAACCAGCGCATGAATATAAACATCCTTGAACGGTACTTCGCCATCCATGAAATGCATGCTCATCATCATCATGCGGGCAACCCAGAAAAAGATAATGTCAAATCCGGTAACCAGAACATCCCCCGGATAATAACGTTTTAAATGGTCGGTTTCTTCTGGCCAGCCAAGGGTGGAAAATGGCCATAATCCGCTGGAAAACCATGTATCCAGAACATCTTCGTCTTGCCGTAATGTCACGTCTTTGCCGTAATGTTCGCGGGCGGCGGCCATGGCTGCATTTTCATCCATAGCAACAAACGGTGTCTGATCAGGGCCATACCAAGCCGGTATCCGGTGCCCCCACCATAATTGACGCGACACGCACCATGGCTGGATATTCCGCATCCATTCAAAATAGGTTTTCTCCCACCGTTTGGGAACAAAACGCGTGCGGCCATCTTCAACCGCTTTAATCGCTGGTTGGGCTAGCGTTTTTGCGTCTACATACCATTGATCCATCAACCACGGTTCTAGCGGTACGCCTGATCTGTCGCCATGCGGAACACTATGAACCGTTGGCTCAGTTTCAGCCAGAATGTTTTCAGCTTCGAGTTGCGCTACCAGTTTCTTTCGGGCTTCGAACCTGTCCATGCCCTGATACGCATCAGGTACAACATCATTCATCCGGCCTTCGGCATCCATAACATTGATCATATCCAAATCATGACGGCGGCCAACCTCAAAATCATTGAAATCATGAGCTGGCGTAATCTTGACCGCGCCTGATCCTTTTTCCATATCGGCATATTCATCAGCAACGATAGGAATACGGCGCCCCATCAATGGCAGGATAACATACTTGCCAATCAGATTTTTATAACGGGGATCATCCGGATGAACGGCTACCGCGGTATCACCAAACATGGTTTCGGGGCGAGTTGTTGCCACAACAAGATGCTCATCACTATTTTCAACCGGATAGCGAATATGCCAGTAATGGCCATTAACATCACGCTGTTCGACTTCCAGATCAGAAATAGCAGTTTGCAGCTTTGGGTCCCAGTTCACCAGCCGTTTGTCACGATAAATCAAGCCTTCTTGGTGCATTTGCACGAATACTAATCGCACAGCTTTTGACAGACCTTCGTCCAGTGTAAAGCGTTCTCTGGCCCAATCTGGTGAAGCCCCTAATGATTGCAGTTGCTTGGAAATGGTGCCGCCGGAATGATCAACCCATTTCCAGACTTCATCGACAAACTTATCTCGACCTAAATCACGCCGCTTCACGCCCTCGGCATCCAGTTTACGTTCTACCACCATTTGCGTAGCAATGCCGGCATGATCTGTACCCGGTTGCCATAGCGCATCACGGCCTGCCATACGGTGATAGCGGATCAATATATCCTGCAAGGTAAAGGTGAGCGCATGGCCAATATGCAATGAGCCTGTCACATTTGGTGGCGGCATCATAATCGTGTAAGGGGCTTTCGGGCTGTTAGGTGAACTAGCAAAAGCATTGCTATCGACCCATGCCTTATACCACCGCGCTTCGAATTGTTTTGGATTATAGGTTTTATCTAGCATATCAACGATTATTCTATGGTTTCACACACTGCTTTTTAGACATTTACTGACTATATCACAAGCCTTATGACAAATAGATTTTTGCAAAGTGGAATATCCGGATGAATCCTGACGGTCTTATTCAGATATTTTCTTATCAGATTGCGATTTGGGATCAGATAGTTGAGCGGAAACGGTTTCGGAAAATACTTGCGGTAGTCTATGCCTGATCCAGTCTTCTAATTCTTTTGTGATCACGGCCTCAACCGAAGACCGGATATTCTGGTTGAATACATCGGTCATATCATCAGATGCGATAGCGTCTGGTTCGGACATATTATCAACAAGCCTTATTACCTCATTTAGGATCAGAACTGATTTTTCTTCTGGTAATGCTGATAGCTTGCTTTCCAGTTGTGCAAGTACAGATTTAAGCGGGGTTTCATCAGGTGCTGTTGAATGTTTACCTTTAGTAACCACTTCATTCAGATCAAGTATGGCAGAAGACATATCCCGATGTTTTGGACGCTTTACCATCGGTTTTAATCCTGATAAATGATTTTCGGTGGAATACCGCTAAATGGCACATTATGAGCTGGTAAATCATCAACAGACACAAATACAGGCATAAGCCCGAATGTTTCGGCATTCAACTGTCCCATGCTGGCAAGCAGGGCATATCCGGATAAAACATAATCCCCACGAGTGCTGATCAGACTGAGCTCAGCGTTAACAACATCCTGCTCAGCGTCTAGCAAGTCCAGCAATGTTTTTAGACCGAACTCCACCTCTTTTTTAACGCCATCCCGAAATAATATAGCGGCATCACGTTCAGATTGATTGGCGGTAATCAAACTGCTGGTTGCTTTAAACTGACGATAGGCATTTTCAGCATTTAGCCGTGTGATCTGTTCGGAATCGGCCAGCGTTAGCACCATGTATTTATGATCTGCTACCAATGCGCGGGATTTTGCGCGGGTGGCTTTCGTCGGATATAATGGCGCGGTTAATGTGATTGATGCGGCAACAGAATCAATGTTTGAGGTCGCCACATTAGAATTGGTTGTTGATCCAGTGATGTTAAAATCGATTTGTGGTCTGATTTGTGAGATAAGCGAATTCAAACCAAACCGGGTTAATCGCTCATTAATTTTGACTTGTTGGTGTTCTGGTTGCGTTTCAAGTGCCTTATCACCGGCTAGCCCTGCACTTGCTGGAACGGGGCTAATAACGTCGGGAAGCGTGATGTGATCCGGTAATTCCCCGAAATATCGTCTGTAAATAGCGCTGGCGGTATTCAGCTGTGTTTCTGCTGAAATAAAGGCGGCTTCTGCGCGCGCCAGTCTGGATTGTGTCAGCGCCAATTGTGTTGGTGTGCTATCACCTAGCTGAACCCGTAATTCACTGGCGGCTAGCTGTTGTTTCAAGCGGTCAACATTTGATGTTTCTACCTGAAGCCGTTGCCGCGCCGTAACCAGATTAATATGAGCCGTCAACGCATCCATTAGCAATTGATGTTCGGCAGAACGGTAAGAATAAATAGCATTTTCCAGTGTTAATCTGGCAATGATGCCATCGGCCTTTGCTTCGCCGCCATCATAAAGCGGTTTTGTGATAGTCAGGGTGATATTTTCATTTTCCGTATCAATATTGTCATCACCATCGATAGAACGTTCACCCCGATTGACATATGAGCTGAGTGACGCGGATAAATCCATGCTTGAACCGGCAATAATGGATTCTTCCCTGGCCGATTTGATATTTTCTATTTCGGCAAGAATAGCTTCGCTATGATTAAGCGCGTGCTGTAATGAGGCATGTAATGTAGACGTGTCAGCGCCAGCATAATTGGGAATAATCATTCCCATAAAACAAAAAGCCTTGAAAATGCGAGCAAACATATCTTTTTCCGTAAAAGAGCTAGAATTAAAATTGAAATGCAGTGGCTTTATTGAACTCAGTAAGGATAGGCGTTTGTGCATCAAAGAGATATTGCCGGGAAAATCCGGTTTTAGTTCTCTGGAATAGTGTGGCCTTACCCGGTGCGGCATTGTTATCGCGAATAACGGTGACTAACCGGCCATGCTCAGATAATTGATCCAGAATATGATCAGGGACTTCGGCTACCGCGCCTTCGATAATAATGGCATCATATGGTGCTTCGCTGGCAAAGCCCAACTGGTGATCGCCATGTAGTATAACGCTATTATCAACAGACATCTTAATCAGATTTTCCTGCGCTGTTTCAGCCAATTCCGCATGGGCTTCGATACCGACAACAGATTGTCCTAATGATGATAATAATGCCGTGCTGTAACCGCATCCTGCCGCGATATCCAGAATGGTATCATCAGATTTGATATCCAGAGCCTGAATTAATCGAGCCAGAACCATCGGTTCAAGCATAAACCGGCCAAAACCAAGCACTAGGTCTTCATCGATATAAGCTAATCCCTTAAGCTCAGGGCTGACAAATTCTTCGCGCGGCACATTTTCAAAAGCCATAATAACACGATCATCAGTGACTTTAGTAACGCGAAGCTGGCTTTCTACCATATTTCGCCGGCGGGTAGCATAAACAGACATAACAGGAATTCCTACTTATGGGTTTTTGTAGATTACATATCCCAACAACATAACGAATTGTTGTAATGATGCCTAGTATAATATGAGTATAGTATGAGTGCAATTTAAGGGATAATTTGCGTATACATGATCATATTGATAAACCCATAGTCTTTCGTGAATAGTTGACGGCATGCAACAGTTGCGCTATTGAGTTTTCTTCACTGCATGATGGCCCGGTGGCAGAGTGGTGATGCAGCGGCCTGCAAAGCCGCGTACACCGGTTCGATTCCGGTCTGGGCCTCCATCGCTTCATGTCATGCTTATGCCTGTTATATTTATATAAGTAGCCCTTTTTTATTCGGGTGATATATTCAGGGTATTATGTTCAGAATATTACTTATCGGTTTTTATATGATTTTGGCAGGATTTTAT
>JAHEII010000016.1 GCA_024639485.1 Alphaproteobacteria bacterium | reverse complement strand
AAAATAATATATCTCACATAAAAAAAAGCCGGAATATAATCCGGCTTTTCTTCTGTTTTTCAGGAGAGATATTATCATGCGTAAAACTATAAACGACATCATAAAAAATTGTTTAGCCGATTTACGCCCCTGATCCGCAATCGATTTATATAATAATAATGAATCCACATGTTTACAAGATCAGAGATATGTTTAACAATAATTTTACAATATTCAAAAAATGACAAAATATAGTTCTATGGAGGAAAATAATGAAGTTAAGAACAATGATTGCTACCGCCGCATTTGCCATTCCCATAATGACGGGTTCTGCTGTTGCGCTGGATATGGGCGCAACGGATCAGCCGATTAAATTGGCTATGAATGAATGGACAGGCCAGCATCTTAGCACACGTGTCGCTGGCGCTATTCTGGAAAAGGCCGGATATAACGTTGAATACGTCACCGCAGGTTATGGCCCACAATTTATTGCTATGGCTGATGGCGAATTACACGGCGCCATGGAAGTCTGGACATCTAACCTGCCCGGTCAGTTTAATGACATGGAAGCCGCCGGTGGTATCAAAGATATCGGCGCTCTGGGACTGAATGCGCGCGAAGGTGTGCTTTACCCTATCCATATGAAAGACATGTGCCCCGGCCTTCCTGATTGGGAAGCGTTAAATGCTTGCGCGGCAAAATTTGCAACCGTAGAAACCATGCCAAAAGGTCGCCTGCTTGACTATCCGGCTGACTGGGGTTCACCGGGTGCTGATCGGTTTAATGCTATGGGCATGGATTTTCAGGCTGTTCCGGCCGGATCCGAAGGTGCGCTTATCACTGAACTGGAAGCATCTATTGCCAAAAAATCACCATTACTGCTGACCTTCTGGCAACCACATTGGGCGCTGGCCGAATATGAAACCGAATGGGTGGCGTTACCGGCGGGTACTGATGAATGCTATAATGATGCTTCATGGGGCGTTAACCCTAACGCCACTGGTGACTGCGACTTCTCACCAACCCGCATCTTCAAGGTAACATGGTCAGGGATGAATGATACATGGCCTGTCGCGGGTGAGATTCTTGCCCAATACACCATGGATGCTGGTGATCAGCAAAATATGATGGCGGCTATTGATGGCCGTGGTGAAGATATTGATGATGTTGTTGCAGCATTTGTTGCTAGCAAAGCATCCGATATCGATAGCATGATTGCTGCCGCAAAAGCGAAGTAATCAGATTTGACAACTATCTATTTGCGACAGGCAGACCCGTTTTGCCTGTCGCTCTTTGCTTCATGACGCTCGCAGAGAGGCAAACAGCATAGTAATTATTATTGCAGGACATTTATGAAAACCCAGGATCGCATAAATCAGATACATCCGGTCAAGTTATCTTGTGATGCTTTGTGGAAGGTATTTGGCAATGATGCTGATACGCTAAAATCTGACCCTGAATGGCAAGCTATGAGCCGCGCCGAACGGTCAGAAACCTTGCGGGAAAATGGTTATATTGTTGGCGCAGAAGATATCTCCTTTTCTGTTCATGCTGGTGAATTATTTGTCATTATGGGGCTATCCGGTTCTGGCAAATCAACTGTTTTGCGTTGCATTGCCCAGCTTCAGAAGCCCAGTTTCGGGCATGTTTTTCTGGATGGTGAATGCCTTGATACCATGGCTGAACCCGCTTTGCGCGATATCCGCCGCCGCAAGATGGGGATGGTGTTTCAGAATTTCGGATTGATCCCACATTTCACCGCGCTTCAGAATATTGCGTTTCCTTTAAAAGTCCGTGGCGAGAGCAAAGCAGATGCCAATAGAACCGCGCTTGCCATGCTCAATCTGGTCGGGCTGGATGGTCGTGGTGATGCTTATCCGTCTGAATTATCTGGCGGAATGCAACAACGTGTTGGCATTGCCCGATCACTTGCTGTTGATCCAGAACTATGGTTGCTGGATGAGCCTTTTAGTGCGCTTGACCCGCTGATCCGCCGCCAATTGCAAGATGAGCTGATTGCATTACAGGCTCGGCTAAAGAAATCCATTATTTTTGTTACCCATGATTTTTCAGAAGCTGTCAGGCTGGCTGACCGGATTGCTATCATGCGTGATGGCAAAATGGTGCAACTGGGGCGGCCGGCGGATTTACTATTGAATCCGGCTGATGATTATGTTGCCCGCTTTGTTGGCGACGTTTCACGCCTGCAAGTGTTACGGCTGGATGATATCATGACTCCGGATAGCAAAATTCCATCCGGTTTTGACAAGGCTATTCATCTGGATAGCCAGATGACACTGGAACAATGTCTGGTCGATCTTGATCCGAAACAGAACAAATTTGTGATCACGGATGAGGCCGGCAAACCAATAGGCCATTGCACCCGCGCCGATTTGTTGCGCATTGTAAGCGAAGGAGCAAGCCCATGATGAAAAGGTGGCAAGTGATACAGAATAACTGGCATAATAATTGGCAGGATTGGCGCCAACCTGTTTTGCGCGTGGGTGGCTTCATTATATTACTAGCCATGCTGATTATTCTTATTGCCCCCGGCCAGGTGCCTTATCTGGTGGTCGAACCGATTTCCAGCACGAATTGGTTTCAGGACGGCATCAACACCGCCATTGGACAATTTGTTGATTGGGCAAAACCCTTTCTGCGTGCTGTTAGCGGCATTGTTGATCAATCCGTACGCGGCTTACAATTCGGATTGCATCATACGCCGTGGTTTGCCTTTCTGGTATTAGTCACATGGCTAGGCTGGCGGCTGAGTGGTGCCGGACTGGCAATGCTGGCGGCGGTATCCATTTTCTATATGGCAGCATCCGGATTATGGCTGAAATCCATGAACACACTGGCCATGGTCGGGGTTGCTATCCCACTGGCTCTTAGTTTTGGTTTCCTGATGGGGGTGCTGGCAGCAAAGTCAAAGCGTGCTGGCCGTATTATCGAACCATCGCTTGATTTGATGCAGACCATTCCCACCTTTGCCTATTTGGTGCCATTGATTGTTCTGTTTGGTTTTGGCCCCGTCCCCGGCGTTATTGCCAGCATGATTTATGCGGCGCCACCGATTACGCGCAATGTCATGTTAGGGCTTAATCAGGTGCCGTCCGAACTTAAGGATGTGGCCGCCATATCCGGAACTAGCCGCTGGCAGAGCTTTGCCATGATTGAATTGCCCAACGCCAGACAGCAAATTCTGGTCGGCGTCAATCAATCCATTCTGGCCAGTCTGTCTATGGTGATCATTGCGGCGGTGATTGGCGGATTTGATGATATTGGCCGTGAGGTGCTAGTCGCCACAAATAAAGGCTCTGCCCGATTTGGTGAAGCATTGAGCGCTGGATTGATTATCGTTCTGATGGCAGTTGTTATTGACCGGTTAAGTCGGGCGGCCAGCATGACACAGACGCAAAAGCGCACCCCATCCCAGTTGCGGCAGGGATTAATGCTTGCCGGTCTTGGTGTTATTATTGGTTTTCTGGCACCCATGGATAATTTGATTGGGACTACGTCTGATCTGTTCCGCGTTACTGAAAGCGCCATTAATGATCAGCTCAGCCAGTTTATCACCAGCTATGGAGTTATTCTGGATAGCATAAAAAACAACGCTTTTATCTATGTTCTGTTGCCATTACGGATAGGGTTGGAACAGGCCGTGATGCCCATGACCTGGGGGGTTGAGTTTACCGAAACCGGCAAGCTGATCTATCAGATGATTGTCATTGGCGGATTTGGGCTGTTAATGATGCGCCGGCGGGTGGCTATGGCCATTTTTGTTCTGGTAGCTGGCTACATTATGTATCGTGGATTTACCGGTTTGCCGTGGTGGGCGGTGACTGGCGGGGTTTGTCTGGCCGCGTTGAGCGTGTCCGGATTGCGGCTGGCGATAATGTGTTTTGCCATGCTGATGATGATTACTGTCTTCGGGCATTGGGCGGATGCTTTATATTCGCTTTATCTATGCGCGGCGGCAGTGTTGATCTGTCTGGTTATTGGCTGTCCACTTGGCATCATGGCGGCAAAATCTGAGCGTGTATCCCGTGTCATGCAACCGATTAATGATACTTTGCAATCCATACCGCTATATATCTTTCTGATACCAGCGGTAGCGTTGTTCCAGATTAGTGAGTTTTCGGCATTAGTTGCTATTGTGCTATATGCCATTGTTCCGATTATCCGCTATACCGAACATGGCTTACGCTCTATCCCTGTGGCGCTGGTAGAAGCATCCGTGGCGCAAGGCTGTAATGCGTGGCAACGGCTGATCCATATTGAATTACCCGTGGCACGTCCCAGCATCCTGCTTGGCCTTAATCAGACGGTTCTGTTTTCGCTGGCCATGTTGATTATTGCCGTGCTTGTCGGGGCGCGCGGATTGGCAGAGCAGGTTAATATCGGGCTTCGTTCGGGGGATACGGGATTAGGCTTGACAGCAGGCCTTTCCATGGCCTTTATTGCCATTATGGCTGATCGAATCTTGCGCGCATGGGCTAATAAGCTAGGGGCAGAAGACTAAGCCAAAGTAGTTGTTTTCCATTTTTCCAATATTTTATGGAGGTTAAGGTGACTGCACAGCAACCCAATATCGTCCTGATCATGGCTGATCAGCTAGCCCCGCAATTTACATCCAGCTATGGGCATCCGGTGGTAAAAACCCCACATATGGATCGTCTGGCTGAACGCGGCATGCGATTTGATTCGGCCTATTGTAACGCGCCATTATGCGCGCCGTCACGGTTCAGTTTCATGTCGGGACAGCTGGTCACGCGCATCGCCGCCTATGACAACGCCAGTGAGTTTTTATCATCTATCCCGACCTTTGCCCATTATTTGCGCGGCATGGGTTATCGCACCTGTCTGTCGGGTAAGATGCATTTTGTCGGGCCTGACCAATTGCATGGATTTGATGAACGGATCACCACTGATATCTATCCATCGGATTTTGCATGGACACCGGATTGGGAGCTGGCGGATGAACGGATAGATAAATGGTATCACAACATGGATTCCGTGCGTGAAGCCGGAGTAGCCCAGACCACTTTCCAGATCGAATATGATGAGGAAGTAGCATTTTTTGCACGGCGGAAACTGTTTGAATACGCCGCTGAAAAACAGCACCCTTTCTGCATGGTGGCCAGTTTTATTCATCCCCATGATCCGTATGTGGCACGGCCAGAATGGTGGGATTTATATGATCATGATGCCATTGATATGCCGGCACTGACCATTCCATTTGATCAGCAGGATGGATTTTCACGGCGACTGATGGACGGCATAGAAGCCTCAACTATCGTGCCAAGTGATGACGATATCCGTAATGCCAGACATGCCTATTACGCAAATACCAGCTATTTTGACAGCAAAGTCGGGCATATTGTCCAGACGCTAGAAGAATGTGGCCAGCTGGATAATACCATTGTTATCGTCACTGCCGATCATGGTGACATGCTGGGCGAAAGAAGCCTGTGGTATAAAATGAACTTCTTTGAACATTCCGCCCGTGTGCCGCTTATCATGGCTGGCCCCGGCGTTCACAATGGCGCGGTTAACAGCCCCTGTTCGCTGGTTGATATCCTGCCTACCATGCTAGATATAGCGCAAACCGATCAAACTCCGATCCCATCATATGGCCAGCCGATTGATGGCCGGTCATTATGGGGCATGGCCACCACTGGTGCAGAAGATCATGGCGTTGCAATTGGTGAATATTGCGCGGAAATGACCGCGCATCCGGTCATTATGATCCGGCGTGGAGATTACAAATATATTTATTGTCCTAGCGATGCACCCATGTTGTTTAACATTGCCAGTGACCCGCGTGAAACGACTAATCTGGCGGATGATCCTGATCATATTGAACTGGCACAGCAATTCGCCGCAGAAATTGCCGCTGGCTGGGACATGGATACCATTCGCCATGACGTTATTGCCAAACAGAAACAACGCCAGGCGGTGTATCAAGCGATGCAAAGCGGTAAGCGTGCTGATTGGGATTACAACCCACCGCGCCATGCATCCGAAGAATATGTTCGCAATCATATGGACTGGACAGAAGCGGCGGCGAAAACCCGTTTCCCGCCACTTGAGGAAAACTAGTCTTTTGCTTCTGCTGATAGAGCAACAAATATCCCTGTGGATAGGATGCACGCGGCGCCTATCCATTGCAGGGGGGTTAGCGTTTCGTTCAGTAAAAGCATGGCAGAAAATACTGCAAATACTACCTCAGACATCATAAGCAAGGCTACTAATCCGGGTGAAGTGTACTGACTAATCCGGAAAATCAGCATCATTGTTGGCAAAAATATGATGGCGGTGACAATGGCAATGCCCAGACCATCCATTGTCTGCGCCAAAGTTGGCGGTGGCGTGCCGATCATGGCCAATGCGCCCAGCGTCATGATAGCACCCAGAATATATTGCCATAATACCAGCGTGACAAAATCCGCGTCAGGAAACCGTCTGATCACAACGCCGCCAAATGCCCATGCAAAACCGGCCAGAAAACCCAGCGCATCAGCGCCCTGTAAAACAATATTTCCCGTGTTAATACCCAGAATAAGCACGCATCCGCTTAAGCCGAGAACATTGGCCAGCCAGCGTGATATGGTGGCTTTCTCACCTAGAAATATCATTCCAAGCACTGATCCCCATACCGGCGTTAAATAGAATAATAATGTTGTTTTGGTAACAGACCCAATGACAAGTCCGGTGCAATATAACCCAAAACCGGCACCAATCAGTCCACCGGCCAGCAAATAAACCGGCATGTGTCTGATATCCCGCATCATTCGTGGCCATGCAAAAATTAGCAACGGCAAAATAGGAATGATCATAAAAGCAAATGTCGACCACAAATCATGATAGCCCAGATCATCCAGCCAGCGCAGCGGTATCCACAACAACCCCCATATAGATGAAGACAGAAATACCGCCAGTAAAGCCTGACGCTTGGGTAATTGTTGCGTGAAAAGAATGGTGAGCATATGCTTTCCATGTGCAAAAAGTGAAACGGCACGGCACGTCATTAATAACTGATCAGAATATATCGCATGAATAAGGTATTTAACAAATGCAATCTTCTTCGCCAGAATTTACCAGCAAACTCCATCTTGAGGGCAAGCGGATATTGATCACAGCTGATCAGGCCGTTTATCACTTGCGGCGAATATTTAGCGGTTGCGGATGCCAGCCTGATATTGCCGATGCAGTCGCTCATCATCTGGTTGATGCCAGCCTATGCGGAGTTGAATCCCATGGCATCATGCGGTGTTTGCAATATGCCAAACAGTTTAGATCCGGCTATATGGATGCCGGTGTTGTACCAATGCTCACCACTGATCCGAAAAACAATATTGAAATCAATGGCAATGGCGGCATTGGTATTCCGGCTATGACCATGGCCTATCAACATGCTGCCAAGACCGCCGCCACAACAGGTATTTCCATGCTGGCTATCAGAAATCTGGGGCATACCGGCCGCCATGGTGCATTTGCGGATGCGGCTGCCGAACATGGTTTAATGACGATCCTGATTGGTGGCGGCAATCGAGCTATCTGGCGACAGGTTGCTCCCTATGGCGGTGCAGAAGCCAAATTACCGACAAACCCCTATTGTATTGGTTTTCCGGGGGGTGATAGAGGAAGCGTTGTTCTGGATTTTGCCACATCAAAAATTGCAGGAGGCTGGATTTATGCCGCACAAAATGCCGGTGCTGATTTGCCAGCGGATTGTGTGATTGACAAACACGGCATCCCCACCACAAATCCCGATGACTATTTTGATGGCGGTGCTATTCTGCCCAGCGGTGAACAAAAAGGCTATGCCTTGGCGCTAATGGCAGAATTAATTGCCGAAGCATTGCTAGGCAAAGTCAAAACCGAAGCGAACTGGTTGCTTATTGCGATTGATACGCGCCGCTTTCAGGATGCTGACCAATTGCAGAATATGGCAGAACATATACTGGATGATATTCGCCAATGCCCACCAGCACCGGGGTTTAATCAGGTTGAGATACCTGGCGAGCGTGAACGCCATCACCGGACAGTTGCTGATGGGGTGATCCCTGTACCGGAAAAAACTTGGGCAGATATTCTGGCGCTGGAAAGTGAATTAATGGCTTAATACTTGCGACAGGAATAGCTTGGTGCGATCAGATTTCGGCTTGCTGAAAAATGCTTCCGGTTCATTCTGTTCAATGATCTGGCCTTCATCCATGAAAATCACCCGATCTGCCACTTTGCGGGCAAACCCCATTTCATGGGTGACGCATATCATGGTCATGCCCGTTTCGGCCAGACCAACCATCACATCCAGCACTTCTTTGATCATTTCCGGATCAAGCGCGGAAGTCGGCTCATCAAACAGCATAATTTCCGGTTGCATACATAATGCGCGGGCAATCGCCACTCTTTGTTGCTGACCACCGGATAGCTGACCCGGGTATTTATGTGCCTGTTCGGGGATTTTTACCCGTTCCAGTAATGACATAGCCAAATCCACGGCTTCGGCGCGTGGCATTTTTTTCACCCAGGTCGGGGCAAGAATACAATTTTCCAGAATAGACAGATGCGGGAACAGATTAAATTGCTGAAACACCATACCAACATCGCGGCGAACCATTTCTACATTATGGACATTATTATCAAGCGTAACACCCAGAATATTAATATCGCCGCCCTGATGATGTTCCAATGCGTTCAGACAACGGATCACGGTTGATTTACCAGAACCGGATGGCCCGCAAATAATAATCCGTTCGCCTTTATGGACATTCAGATTGATATCGCGCAACACATGAAAATTGCCAAACCATTTATTGACCCCATTCATACTGATAACGATTTCATCGCTATCCTGTTTTTTCAGTTTCGCATTGTTCGCCATATACTTCCTCCAATACCGGACAAGCCATTCTAGCGGTTTGATCGGTCAAGTTTGCGTTCCAGTCGCATCGAATACCGCGACATGACAAAACAGCAAATAAAGTAAAAAGTCGCTACCAAGAGATAAAGCGTGATAGCCTGAACCGGTGATGACCAACCAGCATCATTAATTGCCGCCTGTGCCGCGCCTAACAGATCAAAAAGACCAATAATCGCTACCAGTGTGGTATCTTTGAACAGCCCGATAAACGTATTCACAATACCGGGGATCACATAGGTTAAAGCTTGCGGCAGAATAATCAGCCGCATGGATTTCCAATACCCCAGTCCCAGCGCATCAGCGGCTTCGTACTGGCCTTTATCAATAGCCTGAAGCCCGCCTCTGATCACCTCAGCCATATAGGCCGATGCAAATAACGTTACCCCTATCAACGCCCGCAACAGATTATCAATCGTCACCCCGGTTGGCAGGAAAAGCGGCAAGGCCACCGATGCCATAAACAGCACAGTGATCAGCGGAATTCCGCGCCAGAACTCAATAAATCCGGTGCATAGATAACGGATAGCAGGCATCTTTGATTGTCGCCCTAGCGCCAGCACAACCCCAAGCGGTAATGAAGCAATAATACCTGTCAAGGCAACCACCAGCGTCACCAGCACGCCACCCCAATCACGGGTATCAACATATGGCAGGCCGATCCAGTCACCAAGCCCGACCAGCATAATATACGCAAAAACCGGAAAAATGGTCAGCATGGATATACCAATATGCATCCGGTATGGCATCCGATCAAACATCAGACAGACCAGCCCTGTGATCAGAACCAGACCAGTGATATTCACCCGCCATAATTCTTCCGCCGGATAAGCGCCATAAATAAGAAACTTCATCTTTGCCGTTACCAATGGCCAGCATGCACCATGCCAGCCATTATGCTGTATCCCGCCAGCAATTTCTGTGGTGCAGACCACGCGCTTTAACTCATCAGGATCAGACCACACGGCTTCGATCAGGGCAAAATCAATCAATGCCCATAATATATGTGCAGAATAATAAAGAATGGCTAATGTTCCGACAGCCATCAAGACCGAACGGATAGCCGCCCCGATACCGCTGAAATCATTGATCAGGTTAAGAATATTCTGATTAAACCAGCCAATGATACCTGTCTCATTACGGGGTGGCGGCAATAAAGGCGCGTCTTCTTGGCGAACATAGGCGGTTGAGTGATCTGTTTTCATTACCGTTCCACCAACTTGCTGCGATGATTAAACCAGTTCATAAAGGCCGAGGTCAGAAGCGAGAACGTCAGATAAACCACCATCATCATGAAGAACATTTCAATTTCCTTACCCACCTGATTCATAGCCGTACCAGCAAAGATAGACACCAGTTCTGGATAAGCGATAGCCACCGCCAATGACGAGTTTTTTGTAAGGTTGAGATATTGTGATGTCAGCGGCGGTACAATGACCCGCATCGCTTGCGGAATAACAATCAACCGCAATGTCTGGCCAGTGCTTAACCCCAACGCATTTGCGGCTTCTGTCTGGCCTTTGCTCACCGCCAGAATACCTGAACGGACATTTTCCGCAATAAAGGCAGCGGTATATAATGTCAGCGCAAACCAGACCGCCAGCATTTCGGGGATGATCATGATAGCAGTTGTTTTATCAAATCCCTGTTTGAGAATTGGCCCTGTTTCTATGAATGTTGGCTGGCTCCATTCCATGGGTATCCCGACACTAACAACGATCATCAGACACGCGGCGGCAAATATGCCCGCAGTGATCCGCCATATCGCTAAGGGATGGCCAGTCATTAATTGTCTGGAACGCGATTTTGCACGCATGTAAAGCGCCGATATAACGGCAATCAGCAAAATGATGCCAGCAAAACCGGCACCGCTATGCCATATGGGAAAGGGCAGAAATAATCCTTCCAGATTAACGCTAACCGCGCCGGGGATCAGATCAACCTTTCCCCGTTTATCCGGCAAGGAACGCAAAACCGTAAAATACCAGAAAAATAACTGCAGAAGCAGTGGGATATTCCGCAAGAGTTCAATATATACCGTCGCAAAGCTTCTGAAAATGATGTTATTCGATAGCCGCATAATACCGACCAGAAAGCCGATCACCGTTGCCGCGATGATACCCAGAACAGCAACTAGAAGCGTATTTATAATACCAATCAGATACACGTCCCAATAGGTAGATTGCCCTACCTCATAAGAAAATAGCCATGTGCCTAATGTTGGAGCGATCTGGAATCCCGCATTTTGCGAAAGAAAATCAAAACCGATAGATTTATTCAGTTTATCCAGATTTTGTGATGTATTGCTGATCAGCCACCAGAAACAAAACACAACAAGCGCGACTAATACAACCTGTATGGTTATCCGCCGGATGCGTGCATCATTCCATAATCGCGATAAATCAGAAAAATTCATTACTGTCATGCCCTTTTACCAGATATTTTTAATCGGAATATACAATCTGCAAGGGATTAGCGGCACCCACCCCATAAGGATGGATGCCACAAATGTATTTATACCTAGCGGATAGGCGCGGCGTATAGAATTCCGCCATCGCTCCACAATGCGTTAACGCCACGAGCCAGACCAAGTGGAGTAACATGCGCGTCATAAGACTCACCATAGTTACCAACAGCCTTGATCAGGTTAGCGGCCCAGTCATTGCTTAGACCAAGTTCTTCACCAAAGTTACCTTCTTCACCCAGAAGACGCTTGATGGAAGGATTATCCGACCCCATCATGCTATCAACATTGGATTGTGTAACACCAAGTTCTTCGGCATTGATCATCGCGTTCAGTGACCAGCGAACAATGTTAAACCACTGATCGTCGCCTTGACGGACAACCGGGCCCAGTGGCTCTTTGGAAATAATTTCCGGCAGAACAACATGTGCATCTGGATTAGTCAGCTTGGTACGCTGTGCGGCCAGACCTGAACGGTCAGTTGTGTAAACGTCACAACGTCCCGCATCATAAGCGGCAACAACCTCATCTGCTTTTTCAAAGGCAACCAGCTCAAAGCTCATATTGTTAGCACGGAAGTAATCCGTGATGTTCAGCTCAGTCGTTGTGCCTGTGTTTGTGCAGATATTAGCACCATCAAGTTCAGTCGCTGATGTGACACCAAGACCGGATGGAACCATCATGCCCTGACCATCGTAATAATTGACACCGGCAAAGTTCAGACCTAGCTGGGTATCACGTGTCATTGTCCATGTTGTGTTCCGTGAAAGAATATCAATTTCACCGGATGATAACGCGGTAAAGCGCTGCTTTGCGGAAAGCGGTGTAAAGCGGACTTTATCAGCATCGCCAAAAACAGCAGCGGCAACACCACGACAAAGATCGACATCAATCCCTGTCCAGTTACCATTGTCATCAGCATTTGAAAATCCGGGAAGACCCTGACTTACTCCACACTGAACGTAGCCTTTAGCTTTTACTGCTTCCAGAGTAGATTCTGATGATGTTTCCATCACAGCTTCTTGCTCAACAGCTTGCTCATTTCCACCGCCAAGGAAGTAGCCTAAACCACCACCAATAACGAGAACAATAACAATAAGTGGCAAATTTTTCATATATATCTCCTGCCATGGTAATTATCTTGATTCATGATTGAACCATTAATTGAGAATAACTTAACTCTTATCACCCCAATCTGTCTAGTTTAAACCCTAATAAACAGACAGATTGGTATAGCTAATAGTAATCTGGCATGCTGATCGCCTCTGATTAAACAGAAATGATGTTATGCTCCATGCCATATGGGAACTTGGTGATGTTTTCTGCTCCTTCAGCGGTAACAACCAGAATATCATGTTCGCGATATCCGCCACGCCCCGGCTCATCATCGCCGATAGTGATCATGGGTTCCATGGACACAACCATCCCCGGCACCAGAACAGTATCGATATCTTCGCGCAATTCCAGCCCGGCCTCACGCCCGTAATAATGCGATAGCACACCAAAAGAATGTCCATATCCAAATGTTCTGCGTTCTAAATATCCGCTTTCGGCAAACATGGTATTCAGCTCCGCCGTAATTCCGCTACATGTTGCCCCCGGCTTGATTAGGCTAAGCCCGTATTCATGCACCGCCAGATTAGCATCCCATGCCTGGCGTGTTGCCGCATCAGGCTCACCCAGAAAAAGCGTCCGTTCCAGCGCCGTGTAATAGGCAGAAATCATGGGAAAGGTATTTAGCGACAACAGATCACCAGCCGCCAGTTTCCGGCAAGTCACCGGATTATGCGCGCCATCGGTATTGATACCGGATTGGAACCAGACCCATGAATCCCGCAACTCACTATCCGGAAATGATTCCGCAATAGCCAATTCCATCGCATCACGTCCAGCCATAGCGACATCAATTTCCCGCACGCCTTCGCGGATCGCTGCATGTATGGCATAGCCGCCAATATCCGCCACCGCCGCGCCTGCCTTGATCAGCGTGATTTCTTCTTCGGATTTTATCATGCGTTCGGTCATGGTATCAGCAGAAATATCTGTCCATTCTGCATTCGGCATAAAACTGGCAAATGCTTGCCGGTTTTGTAAAGTGACATGATCGTCTTCGATGCCAATACGCTTCGCCGTTGGTAGCAAATCATTGATCGCCCGATAATAATTGCCGCGTTGCCAGTCGGTATAGGTCACATTATCATCAATGGATCGCCGCCAAGGCTGGCCAGCATCAATCGCCGCCGAAACAGTGGTGCAGGCATCAGCGGTAATCACCGCCGCATAAGGTCGACCAAAAGCACAATACAGAAAGCCGGTATAATAGGCCACATTATGCATAGAGGTCAGAATTAATGCGTCAATATCTCTGGCCGCCATGCGCGCCCTGATCGCGGTCAGACGCCGTTTGTATTCGTTTTGCGAAAAAGGTAAAGCGTCTTTAGTTCCATTGTGGAAACGGTAATATTGAGGTCTGTTCATTGTTGGCTCCTTTGAAAAATAATTTCTTGCGAAACGATGTTCTCAGGAGCGCTAACGACCTATTACTCCTGAGATGATTATCCCGGCGTACAGGATATAATTATCAAATCAGAAACAAAGGTTTGGCGATAATATCGCCAATGAATGACGCCATCATTCGAGATTTTCATTACCTGTTTGGCATCATGTTTGTAAAGCGGTTTTTTACCCTTATGAGAGATTTTTAACTTTCCATACGGGTAGTCAACATCTTGATCCGCGCCATGCGATAAATAAAGGCCATCATAAACCAGAATGTCAGAATCAGGATCACAGTTGGTGCCGGTGCGCTATTGATAAAAAAGCTCAGGTAAATCCCCATGATCATGGCAGAAACAGAAATCCCTACAGCCAGCCAGAGCATATAGGCAAATCGCCGGGTCAGAAGAAAAGCAATCGCACCGGGGGCAATCAGCAAACCGATAGCCAGTATCAATCCCGTAGCCGCAAGCGTCGCCACAACCCCAAGTGATATCATCGTCAACAGTCCGTAATGCAATATCCCGACAGAAAGCCCGCTGGCCTTAGCCTGCATCGCATCAAAGCTATGAAGCATCAGGTCTTTCCATTTCAGCATCAGAATCAGACTAACCGGCACAGCAATCGCCGCTGTCAGAAACAGATCATTGCCGTTAACCCCAAGCAGATGCCCGAACAGAATATGATCCAGATGCAAATCGGTTTTAATGGATACATAAAGAACAATCCCGACCCCGAACATCCCAGAAAACACAACACCCATCACCGTATCCTGTTTGACGCGGCTATTAGTGGTCAGGAATCCGGTCATCAACGCACATAGCATGCCTGCTAAAAAAGCGCCAATCAGCAATGGAAACCCGAAAATATAGGCCAGCACAATACCGGGCAAAATAGCGTGGCTAACCGCATCCCCCATCAACGCCCAGCCTTTCATCACGAGAAAACAGGATAGCAAGGCCGTTGGCACCGCCACCATAATACCAATCAGAAACGCATTCTGCATAAAGCCAAATTGAAACGGCAATATAAGATCAGCCCAGCTCATTAAACCGGTTCCTGATATGTCATGGCGGCACGCGCCTTACGGCGACTGGCCAGCCAGCCATATTTTGGCGCGATAACAAAAGTGATCAGAAAAATGATCAGCTGAAGCGTGACAATCACCCCACCAGTCGCGCCATCCAGAAAAAAGCTGATATATGTACCCATAACACTGGTCAGCACACCAATCAGAACCGAAACGGCAATCAGTCGCGGAAACCGGTCACAGATCAGATAAGCCGTCGCCCCCGGCGTGATAACCATGGCAATCACCAGAAACGCACCAACCGTTTTCATCGCCGCCACCACCGATGCCGATAACAGCATGAAAAACAGTAATTTCAAGCGAACCGGATTCAGCCCGACACTCCGCGCATGATCTTCGTCAAAAAAAGTCACCATTAAATCTTTCCAGCGGAACATCAAAATCGAAAGAGTCACGATGGATATCACCAGAAGCTGGACTTTATCTTCGGGGGTAACAGACAGAATATTGCCAAAAACAATCGTCTGGATAGACACCGACATCGGCCATAACGACATCATAAACAGCCCCAACCCAAAGAATGAGGTGAAAATAATGCCTATGATTGTGTCAATTTTCAGCCCTGAGCGTTCAGATAAAAACAGCATGGCCAGTGCCGCCAGTCCACCAGCAAGAAAAGCCCCAAGCGCAAATGGCAAGCCCAGCATATAGGCGCCTGCTACTCCGGGGACAACCGAATGGGATAACGCATCCCTTTAGCATCAGATAGGCAGACAGAAACGCACACATACCGCCAACAAGCCCCGCCATCAGCATGGCATTATTCATATAGTCATAGGAAAAAGGCGTAAGCAGATACACTCAGGACTCTCCTTCCTTGGTTTTTGTTTTTCCGCCATATTGAACCAGCGGCCGCTCATCATCGGTAAGGATAGTTACTGAGCGGCTATCGCTATCTTCGTGCAGAGTTTTGCCACTAAGCGTGAAATACCGCAACACACCACCAAAAGCTTCTTGCAGATTATCTTGTGTGAATGTGGTTTCGGTTTCACCATAACTTAACACCGTTCCCCTGATCAGGATGGTGCGGTCACAAAACTCCGGCACTGAGCCCAGATTATGCGTAGATACCAGAATGATCCGGCCTTCGGCGCGTAAATCCAGCATCAGCTGGATAATCTGTTCTTCGGTATGCACATCAACACCGGTAAATGGCTCATCCAGCAGAATAACATGTCCGTTCTGGGCAATTGCTCTGGCCAGAAAAACACGTTTGCGCTGGCCACCCGAAAGCTCTCCTATCTGGCGGTGGCGGTAATCCTGCATATTAACCCTATGTAGTGCCTGTTCAACCGCGTCATGATCTGCTTTACCGGGTCTGCGTAAAAATCCCATATGGCCATATCGACCCATCATCACCACATCCTCGACCAGCACTGGAAAGTTCCAGTCAACCTGTTCGGTTTGCGGTACATATGAAATCAGATTTTCTTTCAATGCCTCAGCCACGGTTCTGCCCATGATGCTGATTGTTCCACGGGATAGCCGCGTAAACCCCATGATAGCCTTGAACAAAGTCGATTTACCGGCACCATTAATTCCGACCAGACCGCAAACCGTCCCATGCGGCAGGATAAAGCTGGCATCCCATAACGCTTTATGACCATTGGGGTAGGTCACTGAAACGTCTTCTGCTCGGATACCATCATCATATGTTTTCATTGTTTTCCGCATCACTTTTATTCGTTCTGTGTTTTGGCAAGTCCACTATCAATAGCCTGTTTGATAGTGTTGACATTGACAACAATTAAATCTTCATAGCTTGGAACAGGGCCGCCTTCAACGCTCAGGCTATCGACATATAACACACCGCCATAATGAATACCGGTTTCGCTTGCTACTTGTTCTGCCGGGGCGGTATTTACCGTACTTTCACAAAAAATCGCCGGAATATCATGCAAGCGGATATGATCAATTACCCGTCGAACCTGTTGCGGAGTAGCTCGGCTATCGGCATTGATCGGCCATAAATACAGCTCTTTCATCCCAAGATCAGCGGCCAGATAGCTAAACGCACCCTCACATGTAACTAACCATCTGGCATGTTCCGGCAATGCCGCGATATCGGCTTTTAGTGGCAAAATCTGTTCTGATAATCTGGCTTTGTACTGACTAGCATTGGTCATGTAATGCGTTTTGTTTTGCGGATCGATATCGGATAATGCATCAGCAATATTATCAATATAGATATTGGCATTTTCCAGCCCCATCCACGCATGCGGATTGGCTTTACCCGCATAAACACCGGCATCAATGGATATAGGGGCAATCCCTGCACTAATCCGGACAGATGGAATATCACCCAGATGTTGCAGAAACTGATCCATCCATTGTTCCAGATTAAGCCCGTTATAGATCAGCAGATCAGCATCAATAGCCTGCACCAAGTCTTGCGGAGTGGGCTGATAACCGTGGATTTCCGCGCCCGGACGGGTAATCGATACCACATCAGCATGCACGCCTGCCACTTGCCGTGTCATATCAGCCAGAATCGTAAAGCTGGTCACAACCTTGATCCGTTCAGCCGAAGCCAGACCCGCCACGCTAAAGCTGCATAATAAAATAGCCAGCATCACAACCCGTTTGATCACATGATAGCTGAACATATCTTTGCGCTTTTTGTCTGGATTCTTATATCTCATAAATAGAAAGTTAGCACATACTAACTTTTTTGCAAGAACCCTTATTTGCGGTTAATATCTGTAACGCAAATAGTAATCGCCAGCCAATCATGCTATCGGTGAATATTGGAATTGTTCCGGTGCTAACATGATCACTCATAGCGGCCAATCGCAATCTGGATGAACACATTATGCTTGCTTATATAAACGGCTTCGGGCTTGGCTTTTCGCTCATTCTTGCTATCGGTGCGCAAAACAGTTTTGTCCTTAAACAGGGTTTGCAGCGCCAGCATGTGACTTTATGTGTGCTATTTTGTGCTTGTGCGGATGCCCTGTTGATTGCCGCTGGCGTTGGCGGCATGGCGGTGGCGGTTCATGCTGTCATGGCTGATTATCAATATGTTCTGGCCATTATCGCATCATCATGGCTGTTTGTTTATGCGGTCATGCATTTTCTATCAGCATGGCGCGGGGCATATGATCTGGATCAATTGGCAACCGCTACATCCGGTTTATCATGGCAGAAATCGCTCACCACCCTTGCCGTGCTGACTTTCGTTAATCCGCATGTGTATCTGGATACGGTCATTTTGATTGGCAGTTTTTCCATCGCCTATGATGTGATTGGCAAATGGCATTTTGCCTTTGGTGCCATGACTGCCAGTTTTGTGTTTTTTGCGTCACTCGGCTATGGTGCCAGATATTGTTCCCGCTTTATGACTAGCCGCCGCCACTGGCGCATACTGGATATCATCATCGGGGTTATCATGCTGGCCATTTCGGCAAAGCTTTTCCTGCTGTTTTTTGGTTAAGATTTTTTGGCCAGGTTTTTTTGGCTAGAGTTTTGACTAGAAACCGAGCTTATCCCGCAACATATACCAGTTCATGCCAATCACCAGCGATGGCCAGCGCAGCAAATCCCCACCGGGAAAACGCGGGATATTCAATCCGGCCATGCAATCAAAACCTTCGGATACGCCAGCGGTGGCCTCAGCCAGCAATTTGCCAGCCAGTGTAGCCATCGCCACCCCGTGACCGGAATATCCGGATGCTGACAAGACATTTCCGTTAAGCCGCATAAAGCATGGCATGCGATTGACCGTAATCGCCAATGTGCCGCCCCAGGCGTAATCAAGCGGCACGTCTTTGAGTTGCGGGAAAACAGTATGCAACGGCTTTGAAACCATGGCACGGATATCCGCCGGAAACCGGTAGCTGACATTTTCACCACCACCAAAAATCAGCCGGTTATCATGGGATCGGCGAAAATAGTTCAAAACAAACTTGCTATCAGCAACGGCAATATCACTGGCCAGCACTGATGGTGACTCTGTATCAAGTGGCGCTGTAGTAACGATAAAATTATTAATCGGCATGACACGCCGTGCGACCGGTTTATTCAATGCCCCCAGATATCCGTTACAGGCCAGAATCAGATGATCAGCATGGATAGCCCCCTGATCTGTCATAACGCTTGGTTTTTTGCCCTCAATAATCCGTGTGGCCATGCTATTTTCATATACCCGCACGCCTGCCGCCAACGCCGCCCGACCTAACCCCAGCACATAGGCCAGCGGATGCAGATGCCCGGCACCATGATCAATACTGCCGCCACGGTAAACTGGTGAGCCGATCATATCATACATGGCATTCTGATCTAATGGCTCAATCTGCTCATAGTTATATTCACGTTGTAGCTTTTCGACATAGCGGTGGTCTTCATCAACCTCACTTTGCCGCCAGCAGCTATGGGCGATGCCATCACGATAATGACAGTCAATATCATGCGTTGTGATCAGATGCCTGACTAGCGCCTTGGCGTCTTCGGCTAACCCCCATAATTGCCGGGCTTTATCCAGCCCATAGGTTTTTTCCAGTCGATCCTGCTCAACACGCTGACCGCTGCCAACCTGCCCACCATTACGGCCAGATGCCCCAAAACCCATGCGATGGGCATCAAGCACCGCCACATCATAGCCACGTTCTGCCAGATGCAAGGCCGCCGATAATCCGGTAAAGCCAGCCCCGACAATAACCACATCTGCTTTATGCTCACCTTTCAATGGTGGTTGCAGTGGCAGATGGCTTACCGTGTCAGCATAAAAACTGGGCGGATACTGGCCTTGCTGATCATTTTCAGTGAGCAGGTTCATACGTTCATCAATAAATGTTCACGTTCCCACGGGCTGATCACCTGTTGATAGGCGGTATATTCCAGCCGCTTAATCGCCGAATAGATATGACAGAAATCAGGATGCAGTATTTCATGTATGGCGGTAGCCTGATCAAAAATATCCAGCGCATCATACAGATTATTCGGCAATTCCTGTTCAATCGTGTGGGCGTCTTCGGTGAATTGTGGGCGCGGTTGACGTTTTTCAATCATACCCAGATAGCCACATGCCAGCGAAGCGGCGATCCCCAGATACGGATTGACATCCATCCCCGGTAAACGGTTTTCTATTCGTCTGGCATCGGTGTCAGATACCGGAATACGCAATCCGGTTGTCCGGTTATCCACCCCCCATTCCAGATTGATAGGTGCCGCAAAATCACGAATATAACGGCGATAGCTGTTCACATATGGCGCCATGATAGCGATCACTTCGGGCATATGATTCTGCATACCGGCAATAAAATGCATAAAGACATCGCTGTTCTGGCCATCCGGGGTGACAAATATATTTTTGCCGGTTTTCATATCCACCACAGAATGATGCAGATGCATGGCGCTACCCGGTTCATCCTGAATGGGTTTGGCCATGAAAGTCGCAAAACAATTATGCCTGAGCGCGGCTTCTCTGATTAGGCGTTTGTAATAGAACACTTCATCGGCTAGCCGCAACGGATCACCATGTTGCAGATTAAGCTCAACCTGCCCTGATCCGCCTTCTTGGAGGATGCCGTCAATTTCCAGCCCCTGCATTTCGGCAAAATCATAAATATCATCAATCACCGGCCCATATTCATCAATGGCAGACATCGAATAGGATTGTCGCGCCGCCACGCGCCGGCCTGACCGTCCCATTGGTGGTTCAATCGGCTGGTTCGGGTCTATGTTTGGTGCGACCAGAAAAAATTCCATTTCCGGCGCAACAATCGGCCGCAATCCCAAATCCTGATACAGCGCGATCACCCGTTTCAGAACATTGCGCGGCGCAACCGGATAAAGCACATTATTCTGATCATAGACATCATGAATAATCTGCAAGGTCACATCACCTGTCCACGGGGCGGCGCTGGCCGTAGAGTAATCCGGCCGCAATACCATATCGGGTTCAATCTGATTCAACAGCGTGTCATCCATCCAGTCGCCGGTGATAGACTGGGTGAAAATGGACGTTGGCAAATGAAAATAGGCTTGTTTGGAAAATTTATTTGCAGGCATAGCTTTGCCACGCGCGATGCCGGATAAATCGGCAACCAGACATTCCACCTCATCCAGACGGCGGTTTCTGATATATTCTTGAGCAGGCTCAGGAATGTGGTTGATCCACTCTCCCATACAAAATCCTATTCATTGTTTCGGTTATATTTTTATCACGCATCAACCGGCTATTGTCAAATCCTGTGACGTGTGACAGTAAAGATATTATGATTATTTATGACGCTGGAACAATATCATGACCATATCTGCACCTCATCAGAAACCCGTTGATCAACAGACCATTGTTATCATTGGTGGCAGTCATGCTGGCATTGCCTGTGCCGAACGGCTCCGTAAACTGGGGCATACGGGCGCAATTACCATTATTGACCGGTTGACCGGATTACCGCTGGAACGGCCACCTCTGTCCAAGGCTTTTCTCAAATCGGATGCCGCCGGTGATGCGTCATTTGCTCTCCGTCCTGATAGCTGGTTTGCTGATAACGACATTATATTCATGGATGGGTGCGATGTGACGGCTATTGCCGCTGATGACCATCAATTGACCCTTGCCGATGGGCAGACACTTGACTGGGATCAGCTGGTGCTTGCCACTGGTGCCTATCCACGGCCGCTACCCGTGCCGGGCGGTGACAGCGATCAGCTGATGGTATTGCGGCATCCGGATGATGCTCGCGGTTTGCGCGAAAAATTACATTTGGCAGAAACAGTAAGCATTATTGGCGGTGGTTATATCGGACTGGAAGTCGCGGCCAGCGCCCGAACATTAGGCAAGAACGTGTCCGTTATTGAGGCCGCTGACCGTTTACTGGCGCGCGTGGCTAGCACCAAGGCCTCTGCTTATTTTGATGCGCTTCACCAGTCACATGACGTGGCGGTTCATACCAACGCGCAGGTTAGTGCGATCATCCCATCCGGCCAGCACATGACCGTCACCACCAAAGACAACATGTCCATAGATGCTGATCTGGTGATTGCCGGAATTGGCGTTATTCCGGATATGGATATTGCCGCCGCCGCTGGCATTTCCACTGGCAATGGCATCATGACTGATACTTGCTATCGCACTAACAAGCCTGATATTTATGCTATTGGTGATGTGGCGCTTGCTGCCGATGGTTACACTCATGGCCAGATCAGACTGGAATCCGTGCATCATGCCCAGATGAGCGCGGATATCGCCGCCCATACCATTATGGAACAACCCGCCGGACTGCACGAAGTGCCGTGGTTCTGGTCAGAGCAATATGATCAACGCCTGCAATCTGCCGGACTGGTGCCCGCCGAACATGAAACCGTGCGCCGCGATGGTCGGCGCGATGGACAGATATCTTTCTGGTCATTTGCTGCTGATGGTTCACTAGCGGCGGTGGAATCGCTGAACGATGCCCAGGCCTATATGGTTGGCCGGCATCTGCTATCAGCTGATCAGGCCGATCAACCGGTTACGATTGATATGATTGCTGATCCGGCGACTGATCTGAAAGCCCTGATGCGAAGATAATCCGGATATGATCTTTGGCGAACCCGACCAATGGCGCAAATCACGTCAGATCAGCGCTGTTGACCAATGTTACACCGGCACTTGTCATGGCATCTGTCATGGCCGCTAATGACCCGCCCAGATCAATGGCACGGGACGCATCCATCACCACCTGACAGCTAAAGCCGCATGTCATGGCATCAATGGCCGAATAGGCCACACAGAAATCTGTCGCGAGCCCTGCCATCACCACATGGCTTATGCCCCTATCATTCAGATATCCGGCTAGTCCGGTTGTGGTCTGGTGATCATTTTCAAAAAAGGCCGAATACGAATCAATGGCGCGGCGATAGCCTTTGCGGATGATCAATTCAGCCCGCGTAACATTCAATCGGGCGTGAAACTCCGCCCCCTTGGTTCCTTGGATGCAATGATCCGGCCATAAGGTTTGCGCACCATATGGCATGGTAATCGCTGTTAGCGGGTCATGGCCGTCATGCTGGCTGGCAAAGCTGGAATGTCCGGCCGGATGCCAGTCCTGTGTCAGGATCACATGATCATATTTATCCATCAGCGCATTAATCGGATCAACAACCGCGTCCCCGTCATTGACGGCCAGCGCACCGCCGGGGCAGAAATCGTTTTGAACATCAATAGCGATAAATGCTGTTGTCATGAGCTTCTCCTCTTAGGGGTTTCGCCTCTATCCGCGTCATAGCTGACATGATATGATATTCAAGACAGGTCAAGCAAACAGAATCAAGCATGATGATGGTTTCTATTCATGCCAACACCAATTTAAATATGGATTTTATCAAAATAAATTATCATATTTTCGTTAGTTTTATTGAAATAGTAGTTGCCGGCAAATAGTTTTTAGTTGACTGAAACCCTGTCACATCTATGTAGTAAATATAGTGGTTTTCTGCATAATCCCTTACTTAAAGGCTCTGGCGTAAACCTATTCTAACGTTAATCCATAATAAGGAGGATTATTATGAAACGTCGTTCATTTCTGAAAAATTCGGCAGTAGGAGCAACCGCAGCAGTTGCAGCTTCTACACTTGCTGCACCAGCATATGCCCAAGGCAAGCGCACCCTGACCATGGTCACATCTGTGCCAGAGGGATTTGCTGTATTTGATGATGCTGCACAAAATCTGGCTGATCGCATCATGGCCATGACTGATGGTGAAATCACTATCGATAAGAAGCCTGCCGGAACACTTGTGGGCGCTCTTGAAGTATTTGATGCTGTTAGTTCTGGTCAAGCTGATATGTACCATTCAGCTGATTATTATTTCATGAATCAGCACCCTGCCTATGCGTTCTTTACATCTGTACCTTTTGGTATGACTGGCCCAGAAACAATGAGCTGGTATCTTCATAATGGTGGTCAAGAGCTACATGATGAGCTAGGTCAGATTTTCGGACTGAAATCATTCTTGGCGGGTAATACTGGTCATCAGCCGGGTGGATGGTTCAATAAGGAAATTAAATCTGCTGCTGATCTGCAGGGTCTGAAGTTCCGCATGCCAGGATTTGGTGGCAAAGCCCTTGGTCTGACTGGTGCATCTGTTCAGAACATTCCGGGTGGTGAGATTTATCAGGCACTTTCATCAGGCGCCATCGATGGTGCTGAGTGGATTGGCCCATTTGCTGATGAACGTCTTGGTTTTCAGGAAATCTGTGAATTCTATTACACATCAGGCTTCCATGAGCCAGGTTCAGCCCTTTCAACTGCACTTAATCGTGACGTATTTGAATCGCTCTCACCATCACATCAGGCGATCATTGAAAATGCTGCTGCTGCCACACATAGCTGGAGCCTTGCGCAATCAAACGCAAGAAATGCTCAAGCACTAGAACGTCTGCGTGCGGCTGGTGTTAAGGTCATGGAATTTGATGATTCTATCTGGGATGCTTTCGGTAAAGCATCAAAAGAAGCATTGGACGGTTTCATGGATGATCCACTATTCGCTAAGATTCGCGGCAGTTATGAAGCATCCATGCAGCAAACTTACGACTGGATGAGCATTTCTGACGGTGTATTCGCTACACAGCGTAATCGTGTAAACGGATAATACTGAACTTTAATTATATGAGATGTGAGCAAAGTTTAGATTACTCACATCTCATATCCTTATCATCCAAATCTCCTTACATTTAGGATTTTTAAATGGATAACGCCGTAACCTTCAGTGAAAGCCCGATCTTATGGATATTATCACATATCCTTGGGGCGTTATTTAATCTGTTTAATGCGTTATCAAGCCCGCATCTCTGGCTTGACTGGTTGACATGGAATAACACCACAGAAGACAAACAATCATTAATGCGCTTCATTTATTACGGCGCTTCCATAGAACTTTTCTTTGTTTTTATATTCATTTTAATTTCATATACCATTGCCGGAATGTTTTATCGCCCGCTGATGTGGCGAACCGTCATCACCCTCGAAAGTATGGCCAATCGTATTGGACGATTTTTTGCTTGGGGCGGATTAATTATGGTGCTGGTACAAATCATGGTTATTTTTACCCAGCGCGTATTTGCTGTTTCGCAAATCACTCTTGGGTTTGGATTATCGTTCTCATTCGATGTCAGCTGGTGGTCTGAAAGCCTCAAGCTTTATAACGCAATGATCATTGCGTTATGTGTCACCTATACTTTTGTACAGGGCGGCCATGTGCGTGTTGACCTAATATATTCAGCAGTTTCATTCCGCTCCAAGAAAATAATTGATATGTTCGGTAGTATATTTTTCATGCTCCCTGCCGCTATTTTGATCTGGATGTATAGCTGGTTTTTTATGTGGCGGCATTTGATCGTTCCTAAACCATCAGCCTCTGATACCGTTGATAGATTAGTAATGAAGGCACGCGCTTTGCGCTGGAATGTGGAAACCTTTGGTTTTTCACCTAATGGGTTTAATGCCTATTTTCTTTTCAAGATGCTGATTATTGCTTTTACCGGACTGGTTATCCTGCATGCTATATCATTTTTCTATCGCTCATATCTGGAATGGATAGAAGGCGATAGCGCAGAAGGTCGACATCTTGATCGTGATCCAGCATCAAACACAGAACCTGAAACCTTAGCCAATCAGAAGATGGAAAATTAATATGATTTTTGGATTGGACGGAGTTGAAATTGGGCTAATCATAGTGTTTGCAACACTATTCGCAGCCATTCTGTCAGGGTTTCCAGTAGCCTTTGCTATTGGCGGCGCAGGCGTTATTGCCTTTGCTCTCATCGCTCTTCTGGATAGCAATGGGTATCTTATCCATCAGGCGATAGACACTGGCTCTGCTGCTTACAAAGACATTGTTTCTTCCGGCGTAAGGCCGGACAAGATATCTATTTTCACCTATCCCGATTTGCCACGCGAAGCCTATCCGGTTTTCCCGCAAGGCTGGGAAGTTGCGCTAGATCGTAACCTTTCCTTTATTGTTAACCGGATGAATGAACGGGTATTTGCGGGTCAATCTATCGAGACTTTGTTGGCCGTTTTGATGTTTGTATTGATGGGAATTGTTCTCGAACGGTCAAGAATCGCTGATGAATTATTAACAAAAATGGCCAATGTTTTTGGCTCACTACCGGGCGGGCTGGCGGTGTCTATTGTGGTTGTTGGGGCGTTTCTGGCCGCATCCACCGGCATTGTCGGGGCGACTGTTGTTACCATGGGCTTATTGGCTCTGCCGACCATGCTTCGCAATAATTATTCGCCAGAGCTATCAACAGGCGTTATTGCGGCATCTGGCACATTGGGACAGATCATCCCGCCATCGATTGTGATTGTTTTGCTAGGTACGCTTGCAGGTGATCTGTATTCAACAGCACAGGAAGATCGTGCCCAGACCGCTGGATGTACTGACGCGCTAACCTATTTGGGTGAGCCTGCTGTGGTTTCAGTTGGTACGTTGTTTCAAGCCGCGCTTCTACCCGGAATTATGCTGTCCCTGCTTTATGCGTTATATGCATTTGGATATGCTTTGCTTAATCCATCCAAAGCGCCGCCAATGCAGACAGAAAATAGTGGCTCATTCTCGCATGGTGCATCACGTCGTCAAATCCTGACATGGTCATTATTATTACCAATCGGACTGATTGGGCTATTTCTTTTATCGTTAGAGTTTAATATTGTCGGCAGCCAGTCTGCTATCATTGATACGTTTTCCGATGTTGGCAGGGGTGCAAGCTTACGCACGAATGTAAGCCCTGAATGCGCAGCATCCATGATCGAATTACACGGTCAGGCCGCGTGGGATGCCGCCATCACACAGCAAGCATCTATTGATGCATCAGGCGGGGTTGAAGCATCACGCAAGCTGACCGAAGATGAACGCAGTCTTATGCTAAGTGAACGACTGGAAAATGTTTCTGCCATCGGAATAGGGTTAGGTATTGCGGCATTAATCATGAGCCTTATTCTGATCTTTGGGCGCGCTGTAAACATGGCAAAAGACACAACCCCACTGATCATTGGTGCTATTGGCGTCATTCTTTTTGTGCTGGCGGATATCTTATTTATTTATCCCCTCACATCTCCGGGTATAACCGTTCTGATTATTGCATTGCCGAGTGTTCTTGCGCTTTACGGTGTGCGCGAAGGGATCAAAAGACTATTTGAAAATGACCTGATCAGAGTAGTATTCCCGCCATTAGTTCTTATTGTTGCTGTTCTTGGGTCAATTCTGGGCGGCATCACGAACCCTACACCTGCCGCGGCATTAGGCGCCGGGGGTGCTATTTTGTTAGCGGCGGCACGACGCCTTAATAATGCCGGGCTTCCATCAACACCTGTTATTCGCATTGCCATTGCCATTATGGTTATGTTGCTGGTTGGTATCAATTTTGACATGCGGCTAAAACCAGACATGGCATTAGAAAATATCATTGCTTTCTTTGTTGCTTTTTCGGCTTTCCTGTTCGCGATGTTCGGCATTTTCTGGGCATGTTATTATCTGTACCGCGAGGGTGTGCTGGCACCCGTTGTTCGTGAAACAGCCAAAGTAACGTCAATGGTTTTCACCATTCTGATCGGCTCTCAAGTTCTGAACCTTGTCCTAATCTCATTTGGTGGTGAGCATTATATCCAGCAATTCCTGCGAAGTTTTTCAAACGAATGGACAGCGTTTTTGATTGTTATGCTGGTCTTGTTTATTCTGGGCTTTGTTCTGGATTTTCTTGAAATCATTTATATTGTTATTCCTATTGTCGGGCCAGTTATCTATGGCGGATCATTTGATCCGAAATGGGTGACTATCATGATAGCTATTAACCTGCAAACATCTTTCCTGACCCCGCCATTTGGCTTTGCTCTGTTCTATCTGCGCGGAGTCGCACCGCCTAGCGTGACAACATCACACATCTATCGGGGCGTGATACCATTTGTCATAATTCAATTACTTGGTCTGGGTTTGCTGGCATTCTTCCCACAAATTGTAACCATCATTCCTGAGCTATTAAAATAACGTACGCGTCTTATTAATAAAAACTGCTTGAAAAGCAGGTCTATTTATGGATAGCCTCATCGAGTAACATGAGAGGGGTTACCATGACTATTCAGCATTTTCGTGATACCAGAAAAATCAATCCAACCGCATCGGATCATGGGGCAACGCGCCCTGATGGCTCGCCTGCAGATAATGACCGGATCGAAATTGGCCCAACACAGTTGGCATTTGATGAATGGGCGGCGGCCGGTTTAACCCCACCTGATCTGACAGCGATGCGGCATTATCGGCTTAACCGAATTATGGCTAGCCTTGCCGAACGTGATCTTGACGCTGTGTTGTTGTTTGATCCGCTGAATATCCGCTATGCGTCGGACACCACCAATATGCAATTATGGAACACCCATAACCCGTTCCGCGCCTGTCTGGTGACGGCCGATGGTTATATGGTGGTTTATGATTATAAAATGTCGCCGTTTTTATGTGATTATAATCCACTTGTGCGTGAGGTGCGGTCAGGCGCATCCATGTTCTATTTTGCCAATGGCGATAAAACCGGTACCGCCGCCAATGATTTTGTTACCGATATCACGGCATTGATGCAGGATCGTGTCGGCAATGGCCGGCGGATTGCGATTGATAAGATTATGGTGCATGGCTATAAAGCGTTTGTGGCGGCCGGATATACCGTCACCGAAGGCGAAGAAATGATGGAACATACCCGCGCCATCAAAGGCGTGGATGAAATTCTGGCCATGCGCTGTGCCATTCATGCTTGCGAACAATCGGTGCATGTCATGGAACGCGAAGCCAGGCCGGGGATGACCGAAGACGCGATCTGGGCGCATTTACATGCCGAAAATATCAAACGTGGCGGTGAGTGGATTGAAACACGGCTACTGGCATCGGGCCCCCGCACCTATCCATGGTTTCAGGAATGTGGCCCGCGCATTGTCCAGAATAATGAGATTCTGGCCTTTGATACCGATATGATCGGTGCTTACGGCATGTGCTGTGATATTTCCCGCACATGGTTTCTGGGGGATGGCAAACCCACACAGGATATGATCGATGATTACCGGATGGGGGTTGAACATATTCAAACAAACACCGCGCTGGTTGCCCCCGGGGTGCATCTGCGTGAGCTGACCTTTAACGGGCATCAATTACCGGATTCATATGTAGGCGGGCGGTATTCGTGCCGCTTCCACGGGGTCGGGCTGTGTGATGAATGGCCGCTCGTCGCCTATCCGCAAGATTTCGTTGAAGGCGCGTTTGATTATGTGCTGAAACCCGGCATGATGTTATGCGTAGAAGCATTAATAGGACGCGATGGCGGCCCCTATTCCATCAAGCTGGAAAATCAATTGCTAGTCACCGAAGACGGGGTCGAAGACATGACCAGCTATCCTTGGGACGATCAACTCATGGGGCTGGGGTGATTTTTTTGGTGGGGTGAATGATTACTATTTGTGGCGATCACCCCTTCACCCGGACAGCGCCGATATGCGGCAGGTGGCGATTATTCTGGGCGTAGTCGATGCCGTATCCGACCACAAACGCATCCGGAATATCAAAGCCAATCCAGCGGGCGTTCACATCTGCCTCACGGCGGGACGGTTTATTGAGCAGACAGCATACCTCAAGGCTTTTGGGTTGCCGTGTTTGCAGGATTTCCAGCACCTGATGCAAGGTATGGCCGGTATCGATAATATCCTCAACCACCAGCACATCGGTGCCGATAATATCGCCCTCAAGGTCTTTCAGAATGCGGACATCACGGCTGGACACCATCGCCTTGCCATAGCTGGACACGGTCATAAAATCCACCTCAACCGGCAGATCAAGCCGCCGCACCAGATCAGCAATAAAAATGAATGAGCCGCGCAATAACCCGACCACCACCAGCTTTCTGGTGCCGCGATAATGGGTGTTAATGTCACGCGCCAGCGCATTCACGCGGGCGGCAATTTCCGATTCAGGGATGAGGATATCCACCTCATAATCTGGCAACTCTTCTGCATCAGCATGGGCATCATCAGCCATGGTATATTTACCCTCATCCCCTATTAGGTATATTATTCTGATATGTTGTGATTAGTGAAACAGACGCTTATTCAGCCCCACTATACAGCAAGACACATGTATTTCATTTCCATATATTCCTCAATCCCGTAGCGGCTGCCTTCGCGCCCCACACCAGATTGTTTGATGCCGCCAAAGGGCCCGATTTCATTGGAAAAGATACCGGTATTGACCGAAACAATGCCATATTCCAGCTGTTCGGCCACACGCCAGACGCGTGAGGAATCCTTGGCAAAGAAATACGCGGCCAGCCCAAAGATGGTATCATTGGCCATGGCAATCACCTCGTCTTCGGTTTTGAAACGGAATAGCGGCGCCACCGGGCCAAAGGTTTCTTCGCGGAAAATCTGCATATCAGGGGTGACTCCGGTTAGCACCGTTGGTTCAAAATAAGTCGATCCCAGATTAGACCGGTTTCCACCAATCAGCGTTTTTGCCCCGCCACTTAGCGCATCAGCCACATGTTCTTCGGCTTTCTGCAAGCCCTGCTCATCAATCAATGGCCCCATAGTCACGCCATCATCCGCACCATTGCCCAGCTTCATCTTGGCGACTTCGGCGGCCATTGCGGCGGCAAACTCATCATAAATGCCGTCCTGAACAAAAATCCGGTTCGCACAGACACATGTTTGACCAGCGTTACGGAATTTTGATGCCAGCGCTTCGGGAACAGCGACGCTCAAATCCGCATCATCAAACACGATAAGCGGCGCATTTCCGCCTAGCTCCATGCTGACTTTCTTGATGGTATCAGCGGATTGTTTCATCAGCACGCGGCCGACTTCTGTTGAGCCGGTGAACGTCACTTTGCGAACAATCGGGTTTGTACAAATCTCTGTCCCGATGGCAGAAGCACTGCTCCCATTAAGGACATTCAGCACACCTGCCGGAACGCCGGCACGATCCGCCAGTTCCGCCAGCGCCAATGCAGATAATGGCGTTTGTTTGGCCGGCTTGATCACGCCAGCGCATCCGGCCGCCATGCCGGGGCCGACCTTACGGGTGATCATGGCATTTGGAAAATTCCATGGCGTAATCGCGCCATAAACACCAATCGGCTGTTTCATTACCACCAGCCGTTTATCAGTCTGATGCGGCATGAGAACATCACCGGTAACGCGGCGGCCTTCTTCGGCGAACCAGTCAATAAATGACGCGCCATAAGCAATCTCACCACGTGATTCGGCCAGCGGCTTACCCATTTCAGCAGTCAGAATCTGTGCCAAGTCTTCTTGGTTTTCCATGATCAGATTATACCAGCGCCGCATGATAACCGCGCGATCCTTGGCGGTTAGAGCTGCCCATTTTTTCTGTGCAACTTCGGCGGCTTCGATAGCCGTTCTGGTCATTTCTGCCCCATGATCAGCTACATTTGCAATAACTTCACCTGTGGCCGGATTAGTTACCGGAATGGTTTTGCCGCCAGCGTCAACCCATTTACCGTTAATATAGGCATCCGTTTTCAAGAGCGATGGATCAGAAAGTTTCATGTTAATTCCTCAATTTGAATATGTTGTTTTCTTATCCATACTATCGCCACCACTGCCCATGGGGTCAAGCCGCAATCCTGAAGTTATGCCATAAAAGAAAAGGCCTGATATGGCTATCAGACCTTTTGCTTTCATTTATGTGGCGGTTTGCCTATGAATTCATAAGCATATGACCTGTAAAAAAGATTAGGCCATGCGGGATGCGACATTTTCCCAGTTAACCAGATTATCCAGAAAATTGCTCAGATAAGCGGGACGCTTATTGCGGAAATCAATGTAATAGGAATGTTCCCACACATCACAACCCAGCAACGCTGTCTGGCCGAAACATAGCGGATTAACGCCATTTTCTGTTTTTGTTACCTTGAGCGAGCCGTCCTTATCCTTGACCAACCAGCACCAACCGGAACCGAACTGACCAGCACCAGCAGCAGAAAATTCCTGCTTGAATGCATCAACCGAACCAAAGTTTTCTGTCAATGCGCTTTCCAGTTCAGACGGCATCGCCTGACCTGACGGGCCCATCATTTCCCAGAACTGAATGTGGTTCCAGTGCTGTGAGGCATTATTGAACAGACCGGATTGTACCAGCGCATCGGATTGATAGGTAGCAACAACAATATCTTCGAGAGATTTGGCTTCGTGGCCTGAGCCTTCGAGCAGTTTATTGCCGTTATCGACATATGCCTTGTGGTGCAGGTCATGGTGGAATTCCAATGTTTCCTGGCTCATGCCGGCGGCGGCAAGCGCATCATAAGCATAGGGTAGATCGGGAAGAGTAAAAGCCATCTTGTTTCTCCTTCTGGATGGTGGGGGCTTATTGATCAGATATGATCATCTGGCCAGACGCAAAACGAATATGTGACCAGTGTTGTTTCATTCCTGTATATATAGGGCATGAAAGCGCAATCGAAAAGCCCCTGAATATATCTCACCCTCCAATATATCTAAATGGACATAAACTAGACATAATTTGGCAAAATTTCTGCCAAAGCATGGTGGCAGATTACTTTAATAACAGTAAATGATATAAATATTTTTTCAGGAGTCACAACATGCCGATTATTATTGCCATTGCCTTCATCGCCACGATCACATCCGAGCCTTATCAGGAGTTTTCAGAAAATAGTAACGGGATGGCTGAATATAAATTTGTATCAAAAACATCTTGTGAAACAGGGAAACATGACACCGGTTATGCGCTGGCACCATTTGGAACCGTTGTTCTGAAACAGGTCAATACAGACGGGACAATCACCCAACCTGTTTGCGTGAATTAGCCTGTTTACGTGAATTAATCCGTATCCATTCACCATCATGCCAGCCTTCAAGCCAGCCTGAAATTTATTCGGGATCAGATGATTTATTCGCCACCATGCGATTGACCCGCAACCGCAACGCATTCAACCGGATAAAACCATGCGCATCTGACTGATCATAATCGGCCGCGCCTTCTTCGAATGTTACCAGATCAGGTTGGTAAAGCGAATGTGGCGACTGGCGGCCGGTAACGATGACATTGCCTTTATACAGCTTGAGCCGGACACGGCCGGTTACATTATGCTGGCTTTTATCGATAGCCGCCTGCAACATTTCCCGTTCCGGATCAAACCAGAACCCGTTATAAACCAGTTCCGCATAACGCGGCATCATGGCATCCTTGGCATGGCCGGCATTGCGATCAAGGGTGATGGATTCCATAGCGCGTCTGGCCTTTAGCAGAATCGTACCACCCGGTGTTTCATAGACGCCACGTGATTTCATCCCGACAAACCGGTTTTCCACCAGATCAGCTCGCCCAATACCATTTTTCCCGCCCAGCCGATTTAATTCTTCTAGCAAGCTGGCTGGCGATAAATCGCGGCCATTAACCGCCACCGGATCACCGGCAACAAAATCAATAATGACTTCTTCGGGTGTATCCGGTGCATCCATTGGGGATACACTGCGCGAATAGATATATTCTTCGGGTTCTGTCCACGGGTCTTCTAGTACTTTACCTTCAGCAGAAATATGCAACAGATTAGCATCAACGCTGAACGGCGCTTCGCCGCGTTTGTCCTGAGGGATTTTGATCTGATGCTGTTCGGCATATTCGATCAGCTTCGTGCGTGAGGTTAAATCCCATTCACGCCACGGGGCAACCACCTTAATCTCCGGCGCAAGCGCATAATAGCCCAGCTCAAACCGCACCTGATCATTGCCTTTGCCAGTCGCCCCATGACTGACCGCATCAGCGCCGGTTTCAAGGGCAATTTCAATCTGGCGTTTGGCGATTAATGGCCGAGCAATCGATGTGCCCAGCATGTATTCGCCTTCATATAACGGATTGGCGCGAAACATGGGGAAAACATAATCCCGAACAAATTCCTCCCGCAAATCTTCGATATATATTTCACGGATACCAAGTGCTTCGGCTTTGGCGCGTGCCGGTTCTATATCTTCGCCCTGTCCGATATCGGCCGTAAAGGTAACAACCTCAGCCCGTTTTACATCCTGAAGCCAGCGCAGGATAACAGAAGTATCCAGACCACCGGAATAAGCGAGAACAATTTTGTTTATTTGTGGCGTGTCAGTCATGCCTGCGGTATAAATGATAAATCATTTTATGGCAATACTGACGTAACACGAAGACAGGATTTGATTAATGACGAACACGCCTCTTGATAGTGATGAAATCGCAACGGCTCTTAACCAGCTTCCGGACTGGAACATCAATGCAGATAGCACGGCTATTCACCGGCAATTCAAGTTTAAAACCTTCAAATCGGCTTTTGCTTTTATGACAATGGCGGCGATGAAAGCCGAACAGATGGATCATCATCCCGAATGGGCAAATGTCTATAACAAGGTTGATGTGACGTTAACCACCCATGATGCCTCAGGGCTAACTCAGCTGGATATGACACTAGCCGCGTTCATGGATAAAACCGCCGCCGGGATGAGCCAATAATCATGCGCGGTTATTCGGCATTAGGAGTTGAAGGCGTCAGCAAGATGCGAAATGCCGGTGCGGTTATCCGTACCGCTCATGCCTTTCATGCTTCCTTTGCTTTTATGGTTGGTGGTGAGTTCAGCCAGCGTGAAATTATTCAGAGCGATACATCAAAAGCCATTGAACAATTGCCTTTTCATATGTTTGACAGCGTTGCCGATTTTCGTCTGCCTCAAGGTTGTCAGCTAGTTGGAATAGAATTAACCGAAGATGCCCATCTTTTGCCCAGTTTTCGCCATCCCCGCATGGCAGCTTATGTTCTGGGGTCGGAACGGATGGGGTTGAGCGATGACATGCTTGGGCTATGTGATCATGTGATACAGATACCAACGCGGTTTTCGCTTAATCTGGCCGTTGCTGGCGCTCTGGTTTTGTATGATCGCATGCAATCCATGGAACGATTTGCCCCTCGGCCATTAATGCCGGGTGGTGGGACAGAGACACCAGAAATACCGGCTTTTGGTGATCCATTATGGGTTCGCAAACAC
>JAHEII010000010.1 GCA_024639485.1 Alphaproteobacteria bacterium | reverse complement strand
CCATCGCCAATATTGCCTTTAAATCCGGCCGTAGTGGGGATTTGTGTTTTGTCACCGTGACCCACCATTATCTGGCCAATGATCAGCTGATTCTGGAAGAAGACCAGAACATTGTCTATCGCGCAGAAATCACGCCGGTTGCCGCCGCGTCCGAAATCACGGCTATTCCTGCCCCATCCGCGACACTGGCCAGCTGGTCGGTTAAACCTGATCCGGTGATGATGTTCCGCTATTCGGCGCTGACATTCAACGGCCACCGTATCCATTACGACAAACCATACAGCATGACCGAAGAAGGCCATCCGGGGCTGGTGGTGCATGGCCCGATGCAGGCCACATGGCTGTTATCACTGGCGGCGCAACATCTGGGGCAATTGCCATCGGTGATGCATTATCGTGGAACAGCTGCCTATATAGAAGGCGAGCCGGCCACCGTTGCGTTGATTTCTGATACGGATGCCAAACATACACCGGATCAATTTACCGGCATGGTAATCACCGCATCCGGCATAAAAACCATGGAAGCACAATTTCAGATATAATATAGATATGAATATGATAAATAACTCATATAAACGGACGTTGGGGATAACGGAACGTTGGGGAGCGTGGGCTTAAATGGTTTTACCTGATCTGGTCTGGCATCTGATTTATATTATATCCGGCATCGCCTTGCTGACCTTTGGCGGTGATCTGGTTGTTCGCGGCAGCGTGACGCTTGCCATAAAACTGGGCATCTCAAAGGTGCTGGTAGGTATGATTGTTGTTGGCTTTGGCACATCGGCACCAGAATTGCTGGTGTCTATCAGCGCCACATTAAGCGGCAGTCCGGATATCGCGGTTGGTAATGTGGTTGGCAGTAACATTGCCAATTTTCTGCTGATTCTGGGGCTGGCTTTATTGATAACGCCGGTTTTCTGTAAGGACCCGGTGATCAAACGTGACGCGCTGGCGGTGATCGGTGCTGGCGGCATATTGATGTTTTTTGCCCGTGACGGTCAGATTATCGCCATGGAAGGCGGTATTATGCTGGCCATTTTGCTAACCTATCTGGGGGCAAGCATTATGGCATCATGGCAAACCACGGCCAGCATCACGCCAGAATTCACACAAGATGCTGTACAAGATCAAGACGGGGATTCCACCTATTCCAACGAAGCCGATGAATATGACAGCGAACGAAGCGTGGCATCATGTGTGATGCTGTGCGTTGTGGGCATTATCATGCTGGTTTCCGGTGCGGATTTGCTGGTTGACGGCGCGTCAGCCGTGGCACGGTCATTCGCCATTAGTGAGGCGGTTATCGGATTGACACTGGTGGCGGTGGGAACATCCCTGCCTGAATTGGCGGCTATGATAGCGGCGGCATTGAAACGTCATGATGATGTTATTGTGGGCAATATCATAGGCTCAACGCTGTTCAATATCCTCAGCATTCTGGGGATCACGGCGCTGATTGCACCGCTGGCGGTGGCGCAACAGATTATTGTTGTGGATATCCCGATATCGGTGATGATTACCGTGATGATTGGGGCGGGGTTAGTTTTTCTATCGCGCCTGCCACGGTTTTTCGGGGTGATCATGCTGGCCGCATATGTGATCTATCTGTTCTGGCAATTCAGCGCTGGGCATATTTAACGCCCCCGGATTCTTATCCTATTACGGTTTCAATCATATCAATCCAGTTCTGGTGACAGATGCGGGTGATCAGCGCTTCGCCATATCCGGCCTGCCGCATTGCCGCGACTAGCACGGGCAAATTGGCCGCCGTGTTTAAATCATTGGCCATTTCTGCACCATCAAAATCAGACCCCAGCGCGACACCATTTTCCCCCAGATGCGTTAGCAGATGATCCAGATGCCGGATGATGACCTCAACCGGCATATCAGGATTTTTCTGGCCATCAGGACGCAAGAAGCCAATAGCAAAATTAACCCCGACCAGTCCGCCGCTTTCGGCAATGGCATCCAGCTGGCGATTGGTCAGATTGCGTGATGCCGGACAAATGCTATGGGCGTTGGAATGTGTGGCCACCAATGGGGCGGTGCTTAACCTCGCGATATCCCAGAATCCGGCTTCGTTCATATGGGACAGATCAATCATGATATGTTTCTGATTGCAAGCCATGATCAGGGCGCGCCCAGCATCGGTTAATCCGTCCCCAATATCAGGCGAAGATGGATATTCAAATGGCACGCCATAGGCGAAATCATTGGGCCGTGACCAGACAGGCCCGATTGACCGCAAGCCGCGATCATAAAACGCATCCAGATTAGACAGGTCAGGGGCAATGGCCTCCGCGCCCTCAATATGCATGACCATCGCCATTTGCTGATTGCTGATAGCGGCGCGAATATCATGCGCTGTCCGGCAGATACGCATATGGTCGGGATAATGTGCGGCCAGATGATCAGCAATATCAAACATGGCATTGGTCGCATGAAGCGCATCATGATGATCAACTGGATCAAGGTTTAGGATATCACCGGCCATTTGCCGGTTCGAATTCTGTGTTTTATGAATTGATAGTTTATCATTTGCTACTTTATCAGGGGCAGGGGTGAACATGGCAAAAAAACCGCCAACCATCTGGCCTTGCCGTGCTTTAGGCAGATCAAGCTGAGCCGGACTATCGCCGGTGATAAAGCTCTGGCCGCCAATATCGCCAACTTGCTGATTAGGGTGCTGGTTTTGGCGCCATAATCGCAATAACGCATCATTATGGCCATCAAATATATTTGTCATTCTGACGTCTTTCTTTGATAATATTGCCGCAAATAAGGCGGCATAATCTTGGCTTGCCGTAAATCATCTGCCGCGCCTGATAGCATGAGCAAATCACCGCGCAGCCCCATCAAAAACGGATACCATTCCCGTGCTAATGGGGATTTCCAGCGCCATAACAATTCATCAAGGGCGGATAGCATAACCGGAATATTTTGATCCGGTAATGGGTGTTCAGATGCGTCGGGATCAACAGGCCGGTCAAAGGCATGCGCGATTTCAAAAAAAGCATCCGGGACATGATGCTTCCGGAATATCGCCTGCCAGCTATCCTTATCATGATCGGCGGCCATTATATCCAGAAGCAGAATATCGGTTTCAATCATTCCGGTAGGGTTCAGCATAACGCCGCCAGTATGGTGCCGCGCCTCAGCCCACCCATGCTTAGATACCCCATGCTTGGATTCCCCATATCTTGCTCCAAGAAAAAGCCGTCTTGGGCAGTAATCATTGGCATAAATATTATCCCAGATAACAATATTGCTGGTCTCCATGCCGGCATCACAAATGGCGGTTCCCGACATGTTCAGATCATGGGCAACAATATGCTTTCCACAATAAAAAACAGGAATACCAGCTGGCAATTCCGGCACAAATCCGTTCAGATAACCGGGGGTGTCTTTATCCAGTTCATCAGCGTAAACTCGCGGCGTTACCATGATATTAGGATGGCCAGTTGCAGCCAGCCGGTCAGCCAGTTGCCCGACCAGTCGGGCATGCGCCTGTCCTTCCTGATGGTGCTGGCCATTGGCATCAGCCATAGCTGGCGGAATATCATCCATCAAAAGACAGGGTATAGCCGATTGTTCAGCGGAATATCCGCATAAGCTGGTTAGCTTATCAGCTATGATAGCGATATCCGTTTCGGCCGTGATATTCAAATCAAGGCCGGGGGCGCATCCGGCAATGACGGTGATGCCCATGTCTTTTGCATCAGCAATAAATTGCCGCCATTCTGCCAGCCATTGTTCGGGATAGGGCATACGCCAATCTAGCCGGTGAAAAGGATCATCCTTTGGCGCGTAAAAATAGCTGGTCATACCAAGTGCGTTGAGCTGTTTAAGCACACGCCGGCGATCAGCAAAAGACAAAAGCCGTCCGTAATAGCCCTCAATATATCCGTCATATGTGAGCGGATTAGTCTTGGTCATTATGCCACCTTTCGTTATGATTGCATTGTAAACCGATCCGATCAGATTGGAAAGACGGGGATGGGAAAGACAGCTACAGCAAAGATAGGGGATTGAAAAGATGCCGCATATTACGGCTATCGGGGCGCATCCGGATGATCTGGAAATATTCATGTTTGGGATGTTGTCTGTCTGTCAGGCGCGTGGGGATACGCTATCGCTGATTGTAGCGACAGACGGGGCGGCAGGCGGTGATCAACCGGGGGCTGAACTTGCCGCGAAACGAGCGGTTGAAACAAAGACAGGGCTTGCCGCACTGGGGCAACCGGTGATGCTGAACCTGCCAGATGGAAAACTGGCTACTCATGATGGGGCGGCGGCGATTATTCGTGACGCTGTGCTTGATCAGCAACCTGATCTGGTGATCACTCACGCACCCGAAGATTATCATCCGGATCATCGGGCGTTATCCCGATATATTGCGGATGCCGCCGGATTTCGTTGTCCGCTTTTATATGCGGATAGTTTGATGGGGACAGGATTTATTCCAGAATATTATGTTGATATCACATCATATATGGCGGCAAAAGAAGCCGCAATCATGGCACATGAAAGTCAGGAACCAGAGCGGTTTGTTGCGGCAACACGTATTCATAACCGGTTTCGTGCCGCACAAATGAATGCCCCGGATGGCCATTACATGGAAACATATCGACACGATAAGCGTTTTCCTTTTGCCGATATTAGAGCTATTTTGCCGCCGCCGCCGCCCATTAGACCGTTTTATATTCGCGGCTCGGATGCGTTGATCTAGCCATCAGCAAAACAGATTAAACCGGATTTACCGGATCAATGCGCACCCCGCCTGATCGCGGGATATCAACGCCGGTTGTATCCGGAAAGCTTATCGGATATCCGTTCTGGCTTCGCGCAGCAAGAAATGCCATTAACTCGGCTTCAATAAAATCGCCGTTGATATGATAGTCGTCCATAATATGAACATCAATATTTGCCGTGCTATTCATGTGATGGCTGATCCGGTCAACCAGATAGCGATTACGCGCCCCCCCACCGGCCAGAATCATCTGTTCAGGTAATTGCGGCAAATGCAGACAGCTCATATAAATTGACCGTGCCGTGATCTCAGCAAGGCTGGCCATGGCATCGGCAAGTGGCATGGTATTCAACCATGTATCAAGCTGACCAGAGCTAAGCATCTGTTCGGTGATCACGCGATCAAGTGATTTGGGTGGCGGCAGATGAAACCAGTCATGTGCCAGAACTGTGTTTACATAATCACCATCACATTGTCCTGCGGCGGCGGTTTGACCATCATGATCAAATGGCTGTTGGCGGTATGTTTGCATCATCCTGTCCATCATGGCATTGCCGGGGCCTGTATCCATGCTGATCATTTGCTTGTCTGTTATGGCGGTGATATTGGCAATGCCGCCAATATTTACAATCGCGGCCGGTGCGCTGATCTGCATCTGTTTTAGCAAAGCCGCGTGATAAACAGGCGCTAATGGCGCGCCCTGACCACCATGATGCAGATCATTTTGCCGGAATTGATAGATCACCGGACATCCGGTGATATGTGCCAGTGTTTCGCCTGATCCCAATTGCACCGAATAGCCTTGTTCCGGTTTATGCAACACGGTCTGGCCATGGAATCCGATTAACGCGGCTGGCGATTTCATCTGATCATGAATAGCGCCCACGGCAAGCGCGTGATGCTGGGCAATATCATGTTCCAATGCGCTAATGTCATCCCGATTTTCTAGCCGCGATGGATCATCAACAACGGCAAATATGGCCGCCCGAATATGATCTGGCCATGGCAAGTTGGCGGTGATGCCGGTTCGGGTAAAGCTTTGCCCATCAGTCATGATCAACGCCGCGTCTACGGCATCAATACTGGTGCCGGACATCAGCCCAATAACAGGAATTAATTCGGGAATTAATGTTGTTGTCATCTAGCGTGCCGTTTTTTGTTGAGGCTTGTTGTATGGGTATAATTCTGTCAGGATATCACAATGAGCATGTATCTTACTACTGAGGATTATCCGGATCAGTCACAATGGCTGGATCAGCTGGAAAACGCAGATGCGATTACCGTCATGTTGGATAATCAGGCCGGTGCTATTTCGGCTTTAAAACAGGCTAGTGCCACGCTTGATGCCGCTATTACGGCGATGGCAGAACGGTTAGGCGCATCATCCAGCGGCCGCATTATTTATGCCGGTGCCGGAACATCAGCACGAATAGGGGTGCAGGACGGGGTAGAATTAACGCCAACATTCAACTGGCCACAAGAACGGCTGGAATATGTGATTGCCGGAGGCATGGGCGCGTTGATGCAATCCGTAGAAGGCGCCGAAGATCATACCGATGCAGGACAGACAGCGGTCACCAATGCCGCCATAAATGATAAAGACGTGGTTATTGGTCTGGCCGCTAGTGGCACCACCGCGTTTACTATTTCAGTACTGGCCGCCGCCCGCCAGCAAGGGGCGTTGACTATCGGCATTTCCAATAACCGGCAAACGCCATTGCTTGATGCGGCCGAATATCCTATTCTACTGGAAACTGGTGGTGAGGTGTTGGCCGGATCAACCCGGCTAAAAGCAGGTACAGCACAGAAAATATGCCTCAATACAATCTCAACATTAGTAATGGCAAGGCTGGGACGTATCAAAAACGGATTAATGGTTGCCATGAAACCCACTAATGCCAAGCTTGTTCGCCGCAAAGAACAGATGGATGAATATCTGGCAAAAGTAACAGATCATATGACGAATTAAACCATTGAAAAAAGAGATATAGTTCATGTTAGCATCATATTTTAATGGATATATGGACAAGCGGATGATTAGGATTTTTCTGCTTGGGATGATGAGTGGTTTTCCCTGGGTGCTGATCGGCAGCGCGCTGACCTTATGGCTCAAAGAAGACGGATTAAGCCGGACAACCGTTGGTTTTGCCGGATTAATTTTTGGGGTTTATGCGTTTAATTTTCTCTGGGCGCCTTTGATTGACCGGCTATCCTTGCCATGGATTAGCCGGAAACTGGGGCATCGCAAAGCATGGATAATCCTGTTCCAGATTTGTATTTTCATCTCACTTCTTTTCTGGATACAGCTAGACGCAACAGAACATCTGGTGCTTGTTATCGGGTTCGGTTTGATTATTGCCATTGCTTCGGCATCACAGGATATTGTGATAGATGCGTTGCGGATAGAACAGGCTGGTCAGGATGAACGGCAAGTGATGGCGGCAGGGGCGGCTATGTCGGTCATTGGCTGGTGGAGTGGCTTTAAGCTAGGCGGCATGATCACATTTTTTATTGCTGATTATATTCAGGCGATGGGTGTGGCTAATTACTGGCAGATGACATTCATATCTGTTCTGTTCATGATTGCATTGATGAATCTGGGGTTATTGCTGATCCCCGAACAACAACGAAGCATGGCATCCCATGATAATCATCAGCAGCTTTCGCCGACCGGGTTAATCACGCGGCTATTCACATGGCTGATTGAAACCGTTATTGATCCGCTGGCGTCTTTTTTCCGCAATAATGGTGTCCGTATTGGGCTGGCTATTCTTGGCTTTGTCTTTCTATTCAAAATTGGTGAGGCATTTATGGGCAAAATGTCCATTGTGTTTTATCGGGAAATTGGCTTCAGCAAATCCGAGATTGGGATTTATTCCAAAGGCCTTGGCTGGGTTGTTACCATTATTTTCACATTGATTGGTGGTTGGTTTGCCATGCGGATGGGTACGGTTAGGGCGCTGTTTATTGCCGGAATAGCCATGGCTAGCACTAATATCATGTTCAGTTTATTGTATTGGGTTGGTAAGGTGGACTGGTTATTTGCGCTGGCGGTTATGCTGGATGATCTGGCCGCCGCGTTTGCCACAGTTGCGTTTGTAACCTTTATATCGCTCTTGGTTGATCGCCGCTATACCGCCACGCAATATGCTTTGCTGGCATCAATCGGGACTGCTGGTAAGACGCTTCTGGCGTCATCATCTGGCTGGATGGTGGATAGTCTGGATGGCGATTGGGGTGTGTTCTTTATCATTACCGCTGTGATGGTCATTCCATCCTTGATTTTATTGGTCATATTAAGACGTGAATTAGGCACGCGCGCCAGTGCGGATTAAAACCCGGATCAAAGTCGAACGAGTCGGGTGACATCACCACCATTATTGGCTTTGATGCGTTGGATTGCCGTATCCAGATTTTCGCTCATGACCATATGATGCCATGCATTTGCATGAATTAAACGGCGGTGATCCTGCATAATACCGATATGGCCACGCCAGAATATTAGATCACCGCGCATCAGATCAGCATCTGGCGGCAATGTTGACCCTAGAGTTTTTTCCTGATCACCGCTATTGCGCGGGCTTGCCATTCCGCCGCTAGCCATGGCCAGTTGAACCAGCGCGGAGCAATCCATCCCCATGCTGTCACGACCACCCCATCGATACGGCACCCCGATCAATTGTTCGGCGGTGGCAACCCAGTCAGCACAAAAATCATCCAGCGGCTTGATATGATCTGAAGGAATATATCCTGTCCGGTCTTGCCCCAGAGCAATTTTTGCCACGTGTTCCGATTGTTCAATCACATGAACGCGGGCGGCCAGCGGCAGATATCCCATGGTCGGGGTTTTGATGTTGCGGCCACTGGTGATCAGCGCGCGGATAGTGCATATGCGATGTGTCGGTGTTGGCAATACGCCCAGATGCCGACGCTCTATCCATGCCAGATACTGATCTGTTTCCAGCCGGATGTGAACCCAGTCCGCGCGGCTATCATCACAAATGGTGATGTCTTCACCAAACAGCGCTTCGGTTTCCAGTCCGCTAGACAGATCAGCAGAATTAACCATGGGGGCAGAGGGGGAGGTGATCTGTTTCATCCGGTTAATCCGCGATCTTTTACCCATGCGGCCACATCAAAATTAGGGCATGTTTTCTGAGTGTTGGGAAAATCACGATGGCCACAAATGCGGGCTTGCGGATAGCGGGATATCCAGTCACGAAGCAATTCGTCCAGTGCGGTCATCTGTTCGGGGGTAAAATCATTCCGGCCGATCAGACAGACGCCAAGGCTTTCTTCGTTATGCCCGTAAACATGCGCGCCTGCCCAGAAATGCGGGCGACCCTGTTCAATGGTGCCATCCTTGATAATAACAGCGTGATATCCTATCCCGTCCCAGCCAAACCCCAGATGCATAGCGTGAATGTCAGATGCGGTTAAGTCATCATCGGTGTCAGAACAATGCACCACCAGATAGCGGATATCAGAAGCTTGAAGCATAATCAGCACCCTTTATTGCAATAGCAAAAATACTAGCCTAACATGGGGGTCTTTCGCAATCCTGTCTATGATGTGGTTTGAAAACTCATGCTTCCGCAAGCGGTTATTTTTGATATGGATGGATTGCTGATTGATACCGAAAAAGTATCTGCGGCAACGTTTCAACATACCTGCCATGCGCATAACGCTGGCCAGGTAGCAAATCAATATGGCCAGCTGATTGGACGTAATCAGCAAGAACAACGTGCTATTTTTGCTGATCTGTTGCCTGATCATGTTGATTTATTGCGCTTTGATAAAGATTGGCGTGATCTGTTTCTTGATCAGCTTCGCCATGTGGTTCCGTTAAAACCCTATGCACGGTCGCTTTGCCAATGGCTGAATGCGGCAGGTGTGCCGATGGCGGTGGCGACATCAACCCAGACAGACAAGGCAGAAACCTTGCTTGATCGGGCGGGATTATACGGGTTTATGAAACAGGTGATTGGCGGCGATCAGGTGCAATCCGGAAAACCGGCACCTGATCTGTATATTGCCGCCGCCGCCGCTATATCATGTGCGCCGGAACATGCCATTGCTTTTGAAGATTCGCATCAGGGGATCATGGCGGCGTATGCGGCAGGCGTACCAGTTATTCATATTCCTGATCTGGTTGCGGCCGATGCGTTTACCCGGCAACATGCGGTTATGGTTTCTGAAAATCTCAATGACGCGGCGATAGGTCTTGGCTGGCTAGATGAAATGTATCGCCTTGAATCTGATCACCTTGACCCTATTTAGGAAATACACACTAAAAAACGGAGCAAGGCGGATGCGGCGATTGGTTCAGGTAGTATCAACGGCAATGATCATGGCTGGCGCCAGCGGAGTAGCAACGCCGGCTTTATCAGAAATAGGAAATGGTTTGCCAATGACAGCCCATGGGTTCAGCTTTGATGCCATTGATGGCGGCAAAATTAATTTATCGGATTTTAAAGGCAAGGCCGTGCTGGTAGTCAACACGGCATCACGCTGTGGATTTACCAGACAATATAGCGGGCTGGAAACCATATGGCGCGAATATCAGGATAAGGGGCTAGTCGTATTAGGCGTGCCGAGCAATGATTTTGGTGGGCAGGAACCGGGCGCAGATGACGAAATCAAATCCTTTTGCGAAGTGAATTTTGATATCAGTTTTCCCATGACCAGCAAACAGGTGGTCAAAGGCAAAAATGCGCATCCGTTTTATCAATGGGTGTCTGGCAAGGCTGGCATCATGGGTAAACCGCGCTGGAATTTCCATAAATATCTGATCAGCCCTGATGGTGAACTGAATAGCTGGCATGCGTCTACTACGTCACCGGATTCTAAAAAAATGCGGCAAGCCATAGAAGCTATTTTGCCGGATCAAAGCTGAGGCAGTCAGCATATGTTTAAATGCTAAAAAAGGGTGGGGTATGTGCCAGCGCATGTGCCATATCTTTAGCTGATGATCGCGGCGTTAATATTATAAACGCATCGGTCTGCTTGGCGGTGGGTTTTATTCTGGCAATGATAGCCCCCATATGCTCAATGGATGTTCTGGCCGCTGACCCAACCGGAAAAGCGGCAGAGGTTGTATCAATATGACATAACCGTTCCATGATTGCGCTACATGCCGCCCCTGACAACATGATTTGCGCCCATGCATCACTTTGATCTGTCATGGTGGCCGCCCCAGAACAACAATCTAACAGCGTTTTCAGCAATTTGTCCGGATGTGTTTTCTGGCAGACAAAAAACTGATCCCGCGCTGACGAAACAATCATCCCGTCCTTAATGGCAACATACTGGCCGGGTTTAGGAAGCGCTACGCCATATGCGGCCTTTACCGCACTGGCCAGCTTTTTAGCACCGCTTTTGGCCATGCTTACCGAAATAATAGCCATGCCGGTCTGTTCCGCGCATTCCGCTTGCGGGACTTTTAATGCAAAACCCGACAGGGGGGATGTTGGGGTTAATTGACTAGCCATGAAGCCGTCTCCCTTCTGGGTCAAAGAAATGCGGGCTTACAATTTCAACCTCGACATCGTTGCCGCGTAATGGATCGGCGGCGCGAACGACCTCACCGTATCGGGTGTTGCCGCTAGCCACAAATCCAAGCGCGATTGAGGTCTGCATCATGGGCGACCATGCAACAGAACTCACCCAGCCTTGATCATTGGCGCTGGTTGTTGCTGCACCAATGGCTACAATATGTGCGCCGGCGCTAATCGTGTGATTGGGATCAACAGGTTTTAATCCAACCAGACGCACGCCATCTTCGCGGGTTAATTCTGGCCGCATGGCCATAACCTTGCCGATGAAATCCTTATTAGGGTTTAGCATTCTGCCCATGCCCAGATGATGGGCTGAAGTCTGGCCGTTTAGCTCATTACCAGCAGGATGGCCTTTTTCAATACGCATCACGCCAAGCGCCTCGGTGCCATAAGGCGTGATGCCCAATGGCTGGCCAATATCCATCAGCAGACGGATCAGCGCATCACCATAACGGGCTGGCACGGCAAGCTCATACGCCAGTTCGCCAGAAAACGAAATCCGGAACAGCCTTGCCTTTATGCCATTACAGATAGAAATCTCACCACATGCCATGAACGGGAACGCAGCGTCACTGATATCAACGCCATTATCCACAATCTTATTAAGCAATTGCCGCGCTTCGGGGCCTGCTATCGCATATTGTGCATATTGTTCGGTGGTGGAAATCAGCTGAACGTCCAGATCAGGCCATATCCCCTGACGGCAAAATTCCAGATGCCGATAGACAAGCACGGCATTTGCGGTTGTTGTTGTCATGACATAATGATTGTCACCAAGTCTGGCGGTTGTGCCATCATCCATAACAAATCCGTCTTCGCGCAACATCAATCCATAGCGGGTTTTCCCAACAGGTAATTTGGCAAAGCCATTGGCATAGACCAGATTAACAAAAGCAGTGGCATCACGCCCCTGAATATCAATTTTACCAAGGGTGGATACATCACATATCCCGACCGCTGAGCGTGTGGCCAATACCTCACGATCAACGGATTGCCGCCAATTGGTTTCGCCTTTGCGGGTGAACCATTGCGCCCGCAGCCATGCGCCGGCTTCAACAAAATCGGCGTTATGTTCTTTCGCCCATTGATGCGAGGGGGCTAGCCGTATTGGACGAAATGCCTTGCCACGGCTTCTGCCAGCAAAAGCACCAATAGGAACAGGGGTATATGGCGGGCGGAAAATAGTTGTGCCGGTATCGGCAATGCTATGGCCGGATTGTTCCGCCATAATAGCCAGCCCCAGCACATTTGACGTTTTGCCCTGATCCGTTGCCATGCCCATAGTGGTATAGCGTTTCAGATGCTCAACAGATCGATAGCCTTCCTGATGGGCAAGCTTGATATCTTTACTGGACACGTCATTTTGCAAATCAACAAATTTCCGTGCCTTGGGGTTGCTCCCCATCTGCCATAAGGGTGTGATATGATAGGCTTTATCTTCGGCAGAAATCTTTGGCTTGGATATGGTTTTTTTGCCCAAATCCTTCAGCGCGGTGTTAACGGCGATAACGGCCTGATCAAGACAGGCTTTGGTAGACATGGCACCGGTAACAGAACCAGCCAGTAATAATCCGGGCGGCAAATCCTCACCGGGAACAAACCCGACAATGTCATCATTCCAGACCGGACGACCGCGATGATGGCATGTCAGATGTAATGCTGGTGACCAACCGCCAGACACCGCCAGACAATCTGCAGATATTTTTGCTCCACTTTCCAGCGTCACCGACCGAATACGCTTGCGACCAGATGTGCGGGCTATTGTATCACCGGCAATAAGCCGGATATCCTTGGGCAGATTCTGATGGCTTTCCGCAGACGCTCTGCTATCGATTAAAGCGGTCACATTGACGCCAGCCTTTGTTAGATCAATAGCCGTATCAATGCCGCTATCGTTATTGGTCATGATAGCAACATTATTGCCGGTCGCCACCGCATAGCGGGTGGCATATTCGCGTACAGCACCGGACAGCATGATGCCGGGTCGGTCATTATCAGCAAAGGCAACCGGACGTTCCAGCGCGCCTGATGCCAGAATGGCGCGTTTGGCCATGATTTTCCACATGATCTGCCGATATGGAGGTTTATCCTGTTTCGGCAGATGATCAGACAGATTTTCAAGCACGCCATAAGTTCCGTGATCAAACACGCCAAATACTGTGCTGCGCGGCATTAATGTCACATGCGGAAAACTGGCTAGCTCATCAAGCGTGTCACTGATCCAGTCAGCATATGATTTGCCGTCAATATCCCCATTCATCGCAAGAGCATTGCCGCCAAAACGGAAATCTTCATCAGCAAGAATTACGCGCAATCCAGCACGGCCAGCCAGTAAAGCCGACATTAATCCGGACACTCCGCCGCCAATGACCAGCAGATCAGCATGGCGAAAGCCTTTGTCATAAAGGCTTGGGTCTTCGTTGCCGGATAATGCGCCCAGTCCAGCGGCGCGGCGGATCACCGGTTCATATAATTTTTCCCAGAACGCGGCTGGCCACATGAATGTTTTGTAATAGAATCCAGCGCTCAGAAATGGTGATAGCCAGTCGTTAATAGCCATCAGATCAAAGTTAAGAGAGCCCACGTGATTCTGGCTTTTGACAATCATGTTATCATAAAGCTCGGCTATGGTGGCACGGGTGTTAGGGTCGGCATCATCACCGGCGCCAATGGTCATTAACGCGTTGGGTTCTTCGGCACCGGATGTTAAAATTCCGCGTGGCCGGTGGTATTTAAATGATCTGGCCACCAGATGAACATCATTGGCCAGCAACGCAGATGCAACGGTATCGCCGGCATATCCATGATAATCATGGCCATTAAAGCTAAAGTTCAGCGGGGCAGACCGGTCAATTAATCCGCCTTTGATACGCATCGAACGGCTCATTTGCTTTTCCTCTTCGATGCTTTTTTGACATCACTAGCCAACTCAACAGAAATAATTTCATGCGTAGATACGTTTCTTGTTACTACCAGCCATGATCGGTCGCCCTGTTCATGGAACCATAATTCTTTGTGAATACCAGCTGGATTATCCCGCAGATGCACATAATCATGAAACGCAGTCATGAGCTTATCCGGATGTGACGCGTTAGCCGGATCAGGCCGCATCAACATGGCCGCATCACCCAGATAGGTGAACTCTGCCGCATCACGGGCGCCAAGCAATGGATGTTGAATAATCATGCTATTCTCTCTAATGCAGGTTTGGTTGGGCACCAGCCCCTTTTTCATCCAGCGCGGCACCGCTCTGGAATCGGTCAATGCGATATGCTTTGGCTACGTCATGTGATTGATCTGTTGCCAAGAGATGGGCAAAGCACCATCCTGACCCCGGCGTTGCCTTAAACCCGCCGTAACACCAGCCAGCATTTAGATACAGCCCGGGGATATCGGTTTTATCAATAAAGGGTGAGCCATCCATGGACATATCCATGATGCCGCCCCACATGCGTAATAATCTGGCTTTGCCTATCATTGGCATGACCGCCATGCCGCCCTCGCACACGTCTTCGACCACAGGCAGATTGCCGCGCTGGGCATAGCTGTTATAGCCGTCAATATCACCGCCAAATACTAATCCGCCCTTATCGGACTGGCTGATATAGAAATGTCCGGCACCGTAAGTCACAACACCTGGAATAATAGGCTTCAATCCTTCGGATACAAAGGCCTGTAAAACATGGCTTTCGATAGGTAACCGCATGCCAGCCTTGCCCATGACACGGCTGGTTGAACCAGCAACAGCAACGCCTGTCTTTTTGGCTCTGATCTTGCCGCGAGAGGTATCAACCCCAACACATTTACCAGATTCCATGATGAAACCGGTTACTTCGCAATTCTGGATGATATCAACGCCAAGCAAATCAGCGGCGCGGGCATATCCCCAAGCCACCGCATCATGACGGACACTGCCGCCACGTTTTTGCATTAATCCACCCTTAATCGGGAAACGGGCATTTTCAAAATCCAGAAACGGACATATCTGGCGCAGATCATGTTCATCTAGCAAAGTCGCATCTGCACCATGCATGATCATGCTGTTGCCGCGTCTGACCGCCGCATCCCGTTGCGCATCAGAATGAAACAGATTGATAATACCGCGCTGGGATACCATGGCATTGTAATTGATGCTCTGTTCCAGCCCTTCCCATAATTTGAGCGATAATTCATAGAACGCTTCGTTACCGGGAAGCAAATAATTTGAACGGATAATCGTTGTATTCCGGCCAACATTACCGCCACCAATCCAGCCTTTTTCGATAACGGCGATATTTGTCATGCCATGTTCGGATGCCAGATAATATGCCGTGGCCAGTCCATGACCACCACCACCAACAATAATAGCATCATAAGACGCTTTCGGTTCTGGGTCGCGCCATGCCGGTTTCCAGTCACGGTTTGAACGTAACCCTTGTTTAAGAACAGACCAAATAGAATATCGCATGATGTACACTCAGGATAAGAATAAGCTTATATTAATAAAATAGAATAGTTTTCCAAGTCATTTTTCTTCATGCGACATAAAAACTTCAATGGTAGTCACATGATACCTATTGTCATTTTCCGAAGAATAGGGAAACATGGCTATATGCAATGCAACATCACTATTTTTGATATGGATGTGAAAACCAAAACAGGAGGAAAACATGGCTATAGCTGAGCTGAAACCCAATCGCGCAAATATTGAGTTTTACGAAGATCGCGTTGATCTGGCGGCGGCCTTTCGCTGGGCAGTTAAGCTGAACTGGCACGAAGGGGTGGCTAATCATTTTTCTCTGGCCGTCAATGAAGACGGAACCCGGTTTCTGATGAATCCGAATCAACGGCATTTTGCCCGTATTAAAGCCAGCGATATGATACTGCTAGATAGCAATAATCCACCGGCGGCTGATGATCCTGATGCGCCTGATCCAACGGCGTGGGGGCTGCATGGTTCTATTCACCGGCATTGCAAACATGCCAGATGCGTTCTGCATGTTCATTCTGTTTATGCCACGGTATTGGCATCACTGGCTGACAGTACCTTGCCGCCGATTGATCAGAATACGGCAACATTTTTTGACCGCTATATCATTGATAATAATTACGGTGGTCTGGCGTTTGAAGAAGAAGGCGAACGATGCGCGTCCATGCTGAGCGACCCCAAGAAAAAAGTCCTGATTATGGGTAATCACGGCGTTTTGGTGATGGGGGATAGCGTGGCAGATGCGTTTAACCGGCTATATTATTTTGAACGGTCGGCAGAAACCTATATCAAGGCGCTACAAACCGGTCAGCCATTGCGCGTGCTTTCAGATGATATTGCCCGCAAAACAGCAGATGAGCTAGAGGGCTATCCGGGGCAATCCGACAGCCATTTTAATGAGCTCAAAGCTATTCTGGATGATGAAAAGTCAGATTATAAAAACTAGAAACGGCTAGCGAATCTGTCCATCATCCGCGTGCTAAGAATCCGTTTGGCAACAGCCATGATTTTTGTTGCCCATGTGATGCGATAACGCAATTTCGGGCGGCGCGCGGTTGCCGCGTGCCAGACGGCGCGGGTCACGGCATCCGGCATAAGCTCAAACAAATCTTTTTCCGGGTTTTCAGCACTTAATCGCGGGATCAGGCCTTTGGTATAAAAATCCGGATTGCGGGAATCTTTCCAGGATATCCATTTTTTGAACTGGATATGGGCATTTTGCCGAATGCGTGTCCGAATAGGGCCCGGTTGCACCAGAATCAGATCAATATTAGTGCCGGCAATTTCCTGCCGCATGGTATCTGTCAGCCCTTCCAGCGCAAATTTAGTCGCGTTATAGGCGCCTCTGGCACGCATGGCGGCAAATCCCAACACCGATGAGTTATGGATAATCCGGCCTTTGCCAGCGGCGAACATGAGCGGCAGAATCTGTCTGGTCAGATCGTGCCAGCCAAAAAAATTCGCTTCAAAAATCTGTCTTAGTGCCGGTGTTGGCAAATCTTCGGTCAGACAGGGAACAGCATAAGCCCCATTATTGAACAGCACATCAATGCGGCCACCGGTTAGTTTTTGCAATCTTGGCACAACGGCATCCAGACTGGCCTGATCTTCGTAATCCAGCTGGAAACTGCTTAAGCCTTCTTTCTGCATGCGTTTTACATCAGCGGCTTTGCGGCAGGTGGCAATAACATGCCAGCCTTTTTTGGCAAAATATCTGGCGGTATCAAGCCCTATCCCTGATGAACTACCTGTAATCAGAATAACAGGTGACGGATGATCAGACTGATGATTTTTACTGGCCATTTAAAATTCCTTTTAAGTACTCAATATGACAATTAATATGTATGCTGTTTATGTTAAACCTTTATTACCTATACATCACGAAAGCCTAAATATGAATAACACTTCTGGCCGGTCTTTGCTGGATATTGATAAAATCCTCCATGTATACGAAGATTTACGCCCTATCATGCCAGCACATACCCCGGGGCGTGGTCATAAAGCTGAACGGATGCGTGATCTGCTTGATCACTTTGATGCCCTGATGCTGGATGGGTTCGGGGTGCTGAACATTGGCAAGGATATTATCCCCGGTGCCATAGAATTGCTGTCTATGGCGGCTGATCAGAATAAACCGGTTCTGGTGGTGACTAATGGCGCGACACAGAATGAGCAGATGATTGGCCAGAAATATGCCGATATGGGATTGCCTGTTCTATCGCCGCAAGTTGTATCTAGCCGTGCCGCTGTCACCCACTGGTTGATACATGACCGACCTGCGGAGTGGCGGCGCATTGGGGTGGTTGATCATATGGCGGCTGATCTGGCCGTGGATGATGTTACATTAATCCGTCTGGATGATAAGAATGCTGATGGCTGGGCGGATTGTGATGCTATCGCTGTCATGGGGGCGACCATGTGGAATGAGGCATGGCAAGCCCGTCTGACCGAAACCGCCATGCGCGGATGCCCTGTTTTGATTGCAAATCCGGATGTTGCCGCGCCGCATCCTGGCCGGTTCAGCTTTGAGCCGGGGTATTTTGCATGGCAATTGATCACCGCTGGTGCAACGGATATCCGGTGGTTTGGAAAACCGCATCAAACGCATTTTGATCTATCCATGATGCGGCTTGAACATATCACCGATAGCTATAATTGGAATCGTAAGCGTATTGCCATGGTTGGTGATACCTTGCACACGGATATTCTGGGTGGTGCGGCAGCTGGCTTGACGACCGTGCTGATCACCGGTCATGGATTATTCCGTGATGGTGGTGCTGATACAGCGATGGCCAGAACCGGCATCACGCCAGATTTTGTTGTTGATACCATATAACAGAAAGCAGATGCTTTGACGAATACACAGGTAAACCAATATCCATCGGGGCAATATCCATCGGGGCAAAGCCCGACCGGTCAACGCAGTGTACTGATCACCGGTGCGGCCAAACGTGTTGGTAAAGCACTGGCCATTGCTTTAGCCGCTGGGGGATGGGATATTCATCTGCATTACCGCGATTCCGAAAAAGATGCTATCGCGTTAGCCGAGATGATTTCGGGTATGCATAGAAAAGTCACCTTACATCAAGCTGATTTGGCGGATGCGGAGGCGTGCGAAAAGCTGATCGCGGATTGTCTAAAAGATGACTATCTGGCCGGTGTTATTAACAATGCGTCTGTGTTTTCCTATGATGATAGTGGTGATTTTTCAGCATCCGGTTTTCATAAACATATGGCGGTGAATGCGATTGCACCGGCTATAGTCATGCGTGATCTGGCCGCCGCTATGCTTGCCCGCCAGAAAACCGCCACAGTTATTAATATTACGGATGCTAAACTGGTGGGGCTTAATCCCGATTACTATACCTATACCGTATCAAAAATGGCACTGGATGGGTTGACCAAGATGGCTGCACAGGCCTATGCCCCATGGCTTCGGGTTAATGCAATTGCCCCGGGTATTACCTTGCGGTCAGGTGATCAGACAGAACAGGAATATCGCATTGCCCATGCGTTTAATCCGCTTGGAACCGGTGCTACATGTGATGATATTATCCGGATCGCAAAAATGATACTGGACACGCCATCCATGACAGGTCATACCATTGTCGTTGATGGGGGGTTGCATTTGCGGCCACCTAACCGTGACGTAGCATTTCTGGATAAGTAGCGATAAGTAGTGATAAATAAGGATATAAAATGACAGCACATAATCAACAAAACCCTGCATTACATTCTGCATCCGGGATTAATCGCAGATCGGTTATCTTGTCGGAAATCGCGGTACAATGTTCTATTGGGTTGCATGATTTTGAACGTAAAGCCAAACAACGGGTGCTGGTTGATCTGGACGTATCGCTTGATCCGTCAGAAGAACCATCATCAGATAATGTTGCGGATACTCTTGATTATGACCTGATCAGAGAAGGCGTGATTGCCATTGCAACAGATCGCCATCATGACTTGCAGGAAACGCTGGCACGCCGGATTCTTGATCATATTATGACCATGCGTCATGTGGTCGGGGTAACGGTGACAACGTCAAAGCCGGATGTTTATCCGGATTGCAAATCCGTGTCATACCGTATTTCCGCTGGTGATACCGCTTAACGGGGTCTGTTTAAAAGGAATCCTTGCCTTGCCGGAGCGCGGTAAAAACCGCCACCGGATCAGCGGGATCACCGGTTATGCTGGCCGCCAATGCATCCGCCAATGCCGGATCATCAGCATTCAGAAACGGATTAGTTTCCTTTTCCCGACCTAGCTGGAACGGTACGGTTGGCACAGCCTTGCTGGTCGCGGCGGTAATTTCTGCTAAATGTGATGCCAATGCTGGCGGATTCCAGTTCAGATGCGCCACATATCGGGCATTGCTGGCGGTATATTCATGACCGCAACAGACCAGCGTATTGTCTGGCAAATCACGCAATCTGGCTAGTGATGTCCACATATCCTGCATGCTTCCCTCAAACACGCGGCCGCAACCCATGGAAAACAGCGTATCACCGGCTAGCAACAGACCATGATCCCCAAAACAGTCAGGCAGATAAAATACCACATGGCCGGTCGTATGGCCGGGAGTTTTCATCACATGGGCGGTATATCCGGCAATGGTGACAGTATCACCATCCGCCACCATATGTGACATATTGGCGATGCGGGCGGTTTCACTTGCGGGGCCGGTAAGAGCAATGCCAAATTGATCCATTAACGCGGCATTGCCATTGATATGATCGCCATGATGATGAGTATTGACGACTTCGGTCAGCTGGGCATCATTTTCATCAAGCCATTTCTGCACTGGTGCGGCTTCGCCCGGATCAATCACAGCAATGGCGTTTGTATCTGGATTACGCAACAGCCAGATATAGTTGTCATCAAGAGCTGGAAGCCGGATCAGCTCCGCCGGATGGGAATTGGCATCAGTCATGTGTAAATCCTGTTATATCTGATATAGTCTGTCTGATTATCCTAGCCTTATCTGGCGGAAAAGAAAATGGACAAAGCCAAACCGGATACATTGTTTGATTTTTATCGCTCGCCCATGGGCAAAGTGGTGCGGCGGTTGTTATCCCGTCAATTGCAAAAGGCTTTGCCGCCTCAGCCAAGTTCGATTAAAGACGACTGGCTCACCGCAGGGGTTGGTTATGCGCGGCCATATATGAACCTGATCTCGCGCTCACCGGGGCATCAGATCATGCTCCAGCTTAGTGGCTATCATATGCGGTCATGGCCAAAAGCAAAGCCATCACGTTTAGCCGAAGTGGATGAAACCAGCCTGCCATTATTGCCGGCAACGCTTGATCATGTGTTAATGGTGCATGGGCTGGAAGCCACGAACCGGCCAGATGAATTGCTGGATGAAACATGGCGATTGCTCAAAGGTGGCGGTAAGTTCACGCTGGTTGTGCCGTATCGTCGGGGGCTATGGGCCAGTCAGGATCACACGCCGTTTGGCCATGGCCAGCCTTTTAGCCAGCGTCAGCTTCGTGATGTGCTGGCAGGGCATGGATTTTCGATTCACCGTCTGTCATCGGCGCTTATTTTGCCGCCAATCACCAGTGCTATTTACACACGTCTGGCACCGGTTGTTGAACGTCTGCCCCATGCCTATGGCGGAGTGCTGGTGGTCACAGCCGAAAAACAGGTATTTTCTGCCCGCCCGATTTTGCGAAAATCATGGCGGCTTAAACCAAGGGCGGTTCCAACTATGGCCAAGCCAACGACTAGACAGACATGAAAATAGCGATATTTTATTAAAACAGGAAATATATTGCCGTGAGTTGATGTTGTCGAAATGGAAAAAATACTCTATTCGGATAGCAGAAGTCATATATGATCAGGGTTTGACGATAAACCGCCTAACAGGATGACGATGAGCAAAAGCACCGATAACAATCCAAACCATGCCCGGCTGAATGATGGCCAGTTGAATGATATCCGGCAGGAAATTGATCAGCTGGATCAGGATTTGCTCCGCATGATAGAAGCCCGGCTGGCGATTGCTGATCGGGTGGCAACTAGCAAAGGTGATGCGCCGTTATTCCGCCCCGGACGGGAGGCGGATATCCTTCGTTCGCTGGCATCGGATACTAGCCTGTCACCAACATTTATAGAAGCCATCTGGCGGCAGATAATGGCCGCTAATCTGGCGCGTCAAAAACCACTGCGCTTGATTCTGGCTGATCCGGATATGATCAATCATCCGATACTGGCATGGCGATTTGGTGCCGGGATCACGCCTATGGTGGCTATGTCGGCGGATGCTGCCTTGCAAGCGGTGAAATCGGATAACGCGGATGTGGCACTGTTACCACATTGGCGCGAACAGCGCTGGCGGTGGTCCGATGCTCTAGAAGGCGAAAATCGGGCATGGCTGGTTGCGGTTGCGCCATTTTTTAATGTGGCTGATTTTGCGCCACTCGCACTTTTTGCCCGTCATCCGGCTGACCCGTCAGCTCAGGATGTCACGGTCATCTGGCAAGATGGCGCATATGCAGAAATATCCGGCCGTGATGAAACCGCATCACATGTGGTCGGGGTCTTTCAAATCCCCTAATTTTCTGGCATAACTCGCTTATGAGTAACGTGACTCCCAAAACGGCGCTTGCGCATATGGATATTTATCGCCCGGATACATCAGGGGCGGTATCGGCTGACCCGATCCGGCTTTCTGTGAACGAAGGCGCGTTGGGGCCATCACCTATGGCGGTTTCGGCTTTGCGTCAGATGGGTGAGCGGTTGCATCGTTATCCGGAACAGATTGATCAGAATCTGGTGGCGGCGATTGCGGCCTATTCCGGTTGTAATCCGGCGCGTATTTTACCATCTAATGGCTCGGATGAGCTGATTGGTTTGCTGGCCACGGCCTATTGTAATGACGGTGATGAAGCGATCATTACGCAATATGGTTTTCTGGTTTTCCGGCAAGCGGTAACTATTGCGGGCGGTGTTCCTGTTATTGCTCCGGATAGCGATTTGACGGTTTCGGTTGATGCTATTCTGGAATGTCTGTCACCGCGCACCAAGTTGATTTTTCTGGCCAATCCCAACAATCCTACAGGAACGATGATCCCGCGTGGTGATATTGAAAAACTGATTGCACAAGTGCCTGACCATGTCGTGATTGTTCTGGATTCGGCTTATGCCGAATATCTGGATGGGGCGGATGTGGATTATACCGATGGCGCGGAATATGTGGATAAGCACGATAATGTGGTTATGCTGCGGACGTTTTCAAAAATCTTTGGTCTAGGGGCTTTGCGGCTGGGATGGGGATATTTTCCGGATGCGATTTATGCTACGCTGGCCACTATCCGTGGGGCGTTTAGTGTCAATGCGGCGGCGGCAATTGCTGGCGCGGCGGCGATATCTGATAAAGCGTTTTATCAGCAATCCATTGCCCATAATAACAAATGGATGCCGCTGATACAGGATTCGATCCGGCAAGCCGGTTTTAACCCTCTGCCCAGTCAGGCCAATTTCTTTCTGATCCGGTTTGCAAGTCCGGATGCGGCAAGCCATGCCCATACCTATCTGGCCGAACGGAATATTCTGCTTCGTAAAATGGTGCCTTATGGCTTACCGGATTGCCTGCGTATGTCGATTGGGACAGATGCCGAGATGGAACAGCTGGCCGCCGCGTTTAAGGATATGGCACATATGAAGGATATTCATCCGTGAGCCATTATTCCACTGTCACCATTATCGGGCTTGGGCTTATCGGCTCATCACTGGCGCGCATCATCAAAAGCGCGAGTCTGGCCGAACGACTTATCCTGACAGATAAAAACCCCGATGTATTAGCGAAAGCCAGAACATTAGGGCTGGGCGATCATATTGAACATGATGTCAGCCGCGCGGTTGAACATGCTGATCTGGTTGTTATGGCGGTTCCGGTTGGCGCTATGGCAGCCGTCACCGCCCAGATAGCATCAGCGCTCAAAGATGGTGCAGTCATAACAGATACCGGTTCAACGAAAGTATCTGTCATTAATGATATGGCACCGCATGTTCCGCCGCATGCCGTTTTCATTCCGTCCCACCCGATTGCCGGAACAGAATATTCAGGCCCCGAAGCCGGATTTGAAAGTCTGTTCAAAGATAGGTACTGGATTGTCACGCCTAATGATGCGCCGGCGGCGGATGTCGACAGATTAATTGGTTTTCTGCGCGGAACAGGCGCGATTGTGGAAAGCATGGATAGCGCCTATCATGATAAAGTGCTGGCCATTACGTCCCATTTGCCGCATCTCATTGCCTATACGATTGTTGGAACAGCGTTTGATCTGGAACAGGATTTACAGAATGATGTGATCCGGTTTTCGGCATCGGGGTTTCGGGATTTTACGCGCATTGCCTCATCAGACCCGATTATGTGGCGCGATGTTTTTATGAAAAATTCGGATGCTGTGCTGGAAATGCTGCAACGGTTTAACGAAGATTTATCCTATCTTCAACGCGCGATCAGATGGCAGGAAGCCGATAAGCTGGAAGAATTATTTACCCGAACACGGGATATCCGCAAGCGCATCAAGGATGCTGGCCAGTTAGATAGCTAACCTGAATATGCTAACATCACCCGATCCAGCTGATCAGATATTTTCCATATTCTCTGGACAACATAATAACCGTTGATGGGTGAGCCCACCAAGCAGAACGTGATTGATCTGTCTGCATCAGAGCATAGCTGGGAACAGCATAGGGGATAATATCAGCATCCGGCAAAGCTTGTGCAAAATGGATCAGACTACGCGGCATGTGATAATCGGCTGTGACTACGATGATATGGCTGAACTCATTCTGTTTGAACCATATCGCGGCTTCTTTGGCATTGCCGCGGGTGTTCATGGCGGTTTGCCCCAGATCAACACAACATGACATTAATGTCTGAAGCCGACTGGTTTCAATCTTGCCATCTGCCATCAGAAGTATCAGATCAGATTTGGATACTCCGGAACCGGTGCCAGAAATTAATAGACGGGCGCCAATATTATCATTCAATAAATCTATGCCGGTGGATACACGCCGGCCGCCGCCAGTGGCAACGACAATACCGGTTAATGTGCCTTGCACGGCAGAAAGATCAGGCCATTTATGATAGCTCGTACGAACTTCATGCACAAAATGCTGCAATCCGGTCAGGAAAACAGCACAAAGCAAAGCCAGTATCATCAGAATTCTTTTAACCAGTATCATAACATGCTCTTTCTCTGATTAAATTATCGGGCTATGATATAACTATCAAGCGACTTGGTGGATAATAGTGAGGGATTTTCAAGATGCATATTCAGTGTCCATCTTGTCAGACGGTATTTGCGGTCGAAAATGATGAGATTTCCGTCGATAAAGGCAGGCAGGTCAGATGTTCCATCTGTGATCATATCTGGACAGTTACCCGTGCCGATGCGCTGGCGAGCAAGTCTGTAGCAGCATCTGGTTTAAAGCATAGTAAACGCAAATGGCTGATTATATTGATAATATTGGCTGGATTGGTGCTTGGCGGTGCTGTGATATGGCGCAATATTGTATCAGCTATGTTCCCATCGGTTATCGGCATTTATTCAGCATTTGATCTGTCCGTTATGCCAGATGTGTCAGTGGTAGAGATAAGGAATATCCGGGGCGAAAGACAGGGCGATACCGTTCGTATTCGGGGCGAGGTTGTGAATACAAGCATGTGGCCAACCCATGCACCGCCCATATTTGTTTCGGTGCAGAACATGGCTGGTGCGATTCTGGCTGTCAAAGAGGTTGAGCCGGATGCGCCGATTATTTCGGCAGGAAGCGCCTTACCGCTTAATGTTCAATTAACTCTGGATGAAGAATTACGCGCCGATGTTGAAACAGAAATTGTGGCTATCGCGGTTAACCGTATGCCTAAATCGTATCAAGGGAAGCCGGAATAATATCCATTGCGAGCAAATCGCTTACCTGTTGCGGTTTTGATATGCGATGCGCTGTCCCATCAATTACCATGACCTCTGCCGCCATTGGCCGCGTGTTGTAATTTGATCGCATGACGGCGCCATATGCACCTGCTGACATCACGGCAAGCAAATCATTGGCGGCAAGGGCAGGCAAATCACGCCCAAGCCCCAGATAATCACCGGTTTCACAAACAGGCCCGACAATATCAGCAGGCAGATCATGCGATGGATGCACAGCAAGCGGTTCAATTCGGTGATGCGCCTCATATAACGTTGGACGGATCAGATCATTCATTGCTCCATCAACGACAACAAACCGTTTATCTTCATTGGTTTTGACATTGATTACCTGAGTGATAAGGCATCCGGCTTCGGCTACCATTGACCGCCCGGGTTCAATCGCCAGATGATAATCAGACTGGCCAAACACCTGATTGACGGCATCACCAAAAGCAAGCAGATCAGCGGTCTGGCCCGTCATATAATCAACGCCAATTCCACCGCCCAGATCAAGGCATGGAACAGAATATCCATCATTGACCAGATCATCAGCACATTGCCGCATATATTGCCATGCCGCAATAAATCCGGTGCAATCCATAATCTGTGAGCCAATATGAACAGCTAATCCAGCTGGACGTATGACACCGCTTTCAGCCATATGGATATAGATATCTCTGGCTAGATGGCCGGGAATCCCGAATTTCGTATCGCTACTACCGGTTGAGATTTTGGCATGACCGCCTGCCTGAATGTCAGGATTAATGCGTAGCGCCACCGCTGGCTGTTCGCCACTGGCCTTGGCCAGAGCAATAATCGTATCAATCTCGGCTTGGGATTCCGCGTTAATCTGTCCGATTTTTGCTGATATCGCTGCGCGAAGTTCATCCGGGGTTTTGCCAACGCCGGAAAACACCATCTGTTCGGGGGCAAAGCCGGCGGCGATAGCGCGCGCAAACTCACCCATGGATACAATATCAACACCAGCGCCCAGATTCTGCATCAGCCGCAGAACAGCAAGGTTTGAATTGGCTTTCATGGCATAATGGATGCGCCTGTTCTTGCCGGAAAATACCGCCGTCATCGCGTGGTAATTTGCGGTTATAGCCGCCGCCGAATACACATAAAGCGGCGTGCCGAATTGATCAGCAATAGCATCAAGCCGAAGCCCGTCTACGCATAACTGATCATTTTCACGATAAAATCCCGCCATAGTCATCAGATCACTGATCAGATGTGGTGCTGGCAGGTATTTCAGAGGGGCGATAAGGGTCGCCGCGCTTGCCACATGCTGTTGCTGATAACAATACAGATGCAATCAACAATCCGGCGGCCAGAAATTTTATCATGGATGTATATTCGGTTGTCATCATCTATATCTTTCTGCCAATGCCTTTACGGTAACAGTTCCTGTTCACACATAGCGCATGTGTCGGATCATGAAAACCGTTTTCTGGCGGCGGCGATAGCGTCACGCACCTGTTGTGGGGCTGTGCCGCCGAAACTGTTTCTGGATTCAACAGATGCCAGTGGGTCCAGCGACTTAAGGCAATCTGCATTAAGACCGCTATGAACAGACTGTAAATCATCCACGGTGAGCTGATCCAGCCGAAGCTGTTTTTTCTCAGCCAGCGCTACAACCTGGCCGGTGATGTGATGGGCATCGCGGAAAGGAAGCCCCAGTTCTAGCACGATCCAGTCGGCCAGATCCGTTGCTGTTGCGTAACCGGCATCAAGTGCTGACCGCATGGCGGAGCTATTGACGGTCATATCACGGATCATGCCCTCCATGACGGCAATCGCCAGCCCCAGATGATCACTGGCATCAAATACCGGTTCTTTGTCTTCTTGCATATCCTTGCCATAGGTCATTGGCAGGCCTTTGATAACGGTCAATAAGGTAATAAACGCGCCAGTAATCCGCCCCGGTTTTGCCCGCACCAGCTCAGCCGCATCCGGATTGCGTTTTTGTGGCATGATGGATGAGCCAGTAGAAAACGCATCAGAAAGCTGAATAAACCCGAACCGATCCGAAGACCAGAATACAATTTCTTCGGCCAGTCGTGACAGATGCGTAGCGGCAATGGCGGCGGCGGCCAGATATTCCATCGCAAAATCACGGGCTGATACCGCATCCATGGAATTGGCCATTGGTGCATCAAATCCCAATGCAGAAGCTGTCATATGACGATCAATAGGAAAAGACGTTCCAGCTAATGCCGCCGCGCCAAGCGGTGATACATTCAACCGCCGCCGCGCATCAGCAAATCGCCCGCGATCACGACCAATCATTTCGACATAGGCCATCAGATGATGACCAAAGGTAACAGGCTGTGCCGTCTGCATATGGGTATATCCGGGCATCAGCGTGTCCGCATGTTGTTCGGCCTGTGCCATTAATGCATGTTGTAAATCGGCTAATGCGCCATCAATATCATCACATTGCTGGCGTACCCATAGCCTTAAATCTGTTGCCACCTGATCATTGCGTGACCGTGCGGTATGCAAGCGGCCAGCGGCATCCCCGATCAGCGTTTTTAGCCGTGCTTCTATATTCATGTGAATATCTTCGAGCGCGTGCGAAAAGGTAAATTCACCGTTTCTGATTTCATCCCGAATAGTGCTTAATCCCGATAAAATAGTCTCGGCATCGGCAGAGTTGATAATACCTTGCGCGGCCAGCATTCTGGCATGCGCCTCTGATCCGGCAATATCCTGTTCATATAGCCGCTGATCAAAATCAATAGACGCATTGACCGCCACCATCAGATCATCCTGATTGCCGGAAAACCGGCCGCCCCATATGGTGCTGGTGGAATTTGACTTGTTTCCCTGTTTGGTCATGTTATAGCTTCCTTATGCATGATCTTGATAAAACCATATGCTTCCAGACGGTATATCCGTCAACTCATCAGCCGATACGTGCATCCGGTCACTGGTCAAGGCGCCGTTTTGCGTTAAGCATGGCGGCAGGTGTTGGCGGCATATTTGTATCATCGGCTATGCCGTCATCTGCTTATGCCGTTCTGGATACACTGAAACCCCTTGCCATGCCAAGCCCGAAAACGGGTTTTCTTGGCGCGGATGGTCAGAATATCCGGCTTGCGGATTGGCGCGGGACACCGCTATTAGTTAATTTCTGGGCGACATGGTGCCCGCCATGTATTCATGAACTGCCATCCCTGATGCGCCTTGATCAGCGTTTACGCCAACAGAATATGGCGGTTATGTTGATCAGTGTTGATCGCGCCGGTATTGACAAAGCGCGACCATTTCTTGAAAAACTGGGTATTGCTGGCACTGAGCTGGGGTTTGATCCACGTGGTGATCTGGCGAAAGCTGTTGGTATCAAAGCCTTGCCGACCAGTTTCTGTATCAACGCAGATGGCATCATGACGGCACAGATTGTTGGTGATGTTGAATGGGATCAACCGGCGGTTATCGAAACCATCCTGCCTTATCTGAGCGCATAAAAAACGCCCTCAATCATGAGGACGTTTTTATCATGTTAACTAGGTCAGTATCCGGCTTGATTACAGCTGGCTGTCCAGTTCTGGAACGGCGTTAAACAGATCAGAAACCAGCCCATAATCAGCGACCTGAAAAATAGGGGCTTCTTCGTCTTTGTTAATCGCCACAATGACTTTACTGTCTTTCATGCCGGCCAGATGCTGAATAGCACCGGAAATGCCAACAGCAATATACAGATCAGGGGCAACCACTTTACCGGTTTGACCAACCTGATAATCATTCGGGACAAATCCGGCATCTACTGCTGCGCGTGATGCACCAACCGCTGCGTTTAGCTTATCGGCTACGCCTTCGAGCATGGCAAAATTTGCACCATCCTGCATGCCGCGACCACCAGATACAACAATCTTGGCTGAGGTAAGTTCAGGACGGTCGGACGAAGACATCTCAGACTTAACAAAGTTGGACTTGCCAGCATCGCCGGTACCATCAACAGCGCTAACAGAACCGCTGCCGCCAGATGTAGCGGCTGGTTCAAACGCGGTAGAACGCACGGTGATGACTTTTAATGGTTCGTCTGATTGAACCGTGGCAAGCGCATTACCAGCATAAATCGGACGCTGGAATGTGTCAGCGCTTTCAACGCGGATAATATCCGAAATCTGGGCAACATCCTTAAGCGCGGCAACACCGGGCATGATATTTTTGCCATATGTTGTGGCTGGCGCAAAAATATGGCTGTACTGATCGGCAAGCCCGACAATCAGTGGCACCAGATTTTCGGCAATGCCATTGGCGTATTCGGCACCATCAGCGTGAAGAACACCGCTAACACCAGCAACGTTTGCTGCTTCTTTCGCCACATCACCAGCATTATGACCAGCAACAAGTACGGTTACATCGCCGCCAGCCTGACTAGCCGCGGTAACTGTGTGAAGCGTGGATGGGTTCAGTTCAGTATTATTATGTTCAGCAATAACTAGAATAGACATTTCACTCTCCGATTAGATGACTTTTGCTTCGTTTCTGAGTTTTTCAACAAGATTTGGCACAGAATCAACCATGATTCCGGCTTCGCGGGCTGGTGGTTCTTCTACCTTAATGGTTTTCAGACGCTGGCTAGCATCAACACCCAGATCATCAAGGCTGACCTGATCAATCGGCTTTTTCTTTGCTTTCATGATATTTGGCAGTGACGCATAACGCGGCTCATTCAAGCGCAGATCAACAGTGATAACCGCAGGCATCGGGCAGGTGATATGTTCCAGCCCGCTATCGACTTCGCGGATAATGTTCAAGCTATCACCGTTCAATTCAACACCGGACGCAAAGGTAGCTTGTGGCCAACCCAGCAATGTTGCCAGCATCTGGCCTGTCTGGTTGCTATCATCATCAATGGATTGCTTACCCATGACGACCAGACCCGGTTCTTCCTTGGCAATAACGGCCTTGAGGATTTTGGCAATAGCCAGCGGTTCCGTGTCATGTGATGCAAGCACATGGATGCCGCGATCAGCACCCATAGCCAGTGCAGTCCGGATGGTTTCCTGTGATTGTTCAGGGCCGATTGAAATAGCAACTACTTCGGAAGCGGCACCGGCTTCTTTGAAACGGATAGCCTGTTCCACTGCGATTTCATCAAAAGGATTCATGGCCATTTTAACATTAGCCAGCTCGACGCCAGACTGATCAGCCTTGACGCGCACCTTGACGTTATAATCAATCACTCTTTTCACTGGTACGAGTATTTTCATTTTGTTGGTTCTCCATATGTATTCATCGAATTTATTCAAACAATCTTAACATTCCCGACAATGGCATCATGCGTTTGCCGCAGGTTTCCACAACACATCACCATCATGTTGCTGGTTGATGGAACGCGCCATAACAAACAGATGATCGGATAGGCGATTAATATATTGCATCGCGGCTTCACCTACTGGTTCTTCGACAGATAACCGCGTCATATCACGTTCGGCACGTCTTGTCATCGCTCTAGCCAGATGGACATGTGCTGCGGCTTCTTGGCCACCGGGCAGAACAAATGAGTTCAATGGTTGAAGCGAGCTGTTCATCGCGTCAATTTCAACTTCGAGTCGTTCCACCTGTTTATCGGTAACACGCAATGCCTCACCCGCGCGTTCCTCGCCAATCGGGGTGGCCAGATCAGCGCCCAGATCAAACAGATCATTCTGAATTCGCGCCAGCATGGCATCAAAAGCCTTATCCGCAATTTTTGCCGTATGCAGACGGCATATCCCAATGGCGGAGTTCACTTCATCCACGGTGCCAAAAGCGGTTGGCCGGATAGAATGTTTTGACACACGATGACCATTGACAAGACTGGTTTCACCTTTATCGCCTGTCCGTGTGTAGATTTTATTTAATTTAACCATAATTATTCGTCCAAAACTGTGGTTTTCAATTACATATGCAATTATCGGCTAAATAGCAGAATAAGCACAAAAATGACTAATGCCAGCGCTTGCAGGATAATCCGCCAGCGCATGATTGTATTTGACCAGTTCACATTATATTCACCACCTCTGGCCATGGTCAGAATGCCCCAGAACAGAACACCGGCCACCGCCGCCATGGTGATAATCAATAATATATATGAAAAACTGGTCATGTTATTATGTTATCCTTTGTTATGTTCCTTATTCTGACCCGAAACCGACCTGCCCGTAAATATCTATCTTGTCGCAGGGGGGATATTAGAGGGGATTAGTTTTTGTTCATACAAAATCTGCTGGTAATGCGTATCCGTGCCGCCGTGATGCCGCGACTAATGTGTTGCGCAACAGACACGCAATGGTCATTGGCCCAACGCCGCCGGGGACTGGAGTGATGGCCGATGCAACCTGACTGGCTTCTTCAAAATGAACATCACCAGTAATGCGGGTTTTGCCCTCACCACGTTCAGGGGCAGGAATACGGTTAATCCCTACATCAATAACAACAGCACCCGGTTTGACCCAGTCGCCACGGATCATTTCCGGACGACCAACAGCGGCAACGAGGATATCCGCTTCCCGACAGATGGCAGGCAAATCCTTGCTACGGGAATGAGCAACAGTAATGGTGCAGTTTTCTGCAAGTAACAGCTGTGCCATTGGTTTACCCACAATATTTGAACGGCCAACGATAACGGCATTTTTACCGCTGAGATCACCAAGCGTGTCTTTGAGTAAAAGCAAACTGCCAAAAGGCGTGCAAGGCACCAGCGAAGGCAGTCCTGCCCAGAGCCGCCCCACATTGACAATATGAAATCCATCAACGTCTTTATCCGGAGTGATGGCATCAATCACCGCATCTGCATTAATCTGATCCGGTAGGGGCAGTTGCACCAGAATACCGTCAATGGCGTTATCATGATTCAGCTGATCAATCAGAGCCAGCAATTCAGTCTGGCTAGTGGTATCAGGCAGGCGATGTTCAATGGACAGCATGCCACTGGCTTCGGTGGTTTTGATTTTATTGCGAACATAAACTTCGCTGGCCGGGTCTTCGCCCACCAGAACAACAGCTAATGCCGGTTGTGGCGCGCCTGATCCCATGACACTGGCCACAGCAACGCCAATTGTTTGTGTTAATTTGGCGGCAAATGCCTTACCATCAATAATATCTGCACTCATAATTATCCCCGCCTATCAGGAGTATTTGCTAAACGCAAACTGCCTCAGTCATAGTAAAAATAATGTGATCATATCGCCTGATTATACCCATTTGCCGACATCATGTTTCCCCTCATGATGGTGTGATTAATCGGGCAATAAAAATTATAATATCTTTCAGTAGCGGGGCGATAAAATATTGCGCCAGTATCAAGGTGATAATCGGCGACAGATCAAGCCCGCCCAAATTGGGCAATAACCGATACTGAATCCGCCGAAATGGCATCAGTATAGGGTCATGAAGTGCCGATAGCCCACCCAAAATAGCCCGCACAGCAGGCTGATATGGATTAATAATGCGGAACATGATTAACCAGCTGGAAATGATATAGGCAAGCAATGTCCATACATATATGCCAAGAATAACATCAACAAGCCGTATCAGAGCAATAAAAAAATGTGTATCCATTTGATTCTAAAGCATGTCCTCTTGACAAAGAGATTAGTGTTATGATTAAAATACTAACCGAAATTACTGAGGTAAATTGCAGTTTATGACAATTTCGCCATATAACAATCTACATGGTAGCTTAAAAGTTAACCCAACAAAACCTATCCGAAATTCCGGATATTCTCAAGGCATGGTTTTAACGGCTTTTCTGTTCGTGTTTCTTCTGATGTTTTCCGGTTGCCAGACTCAATATAGTGGCATGGAACCCTCGGTATCTGCCTCATCTGATGCTGCCGCTACTAATGATCCGGATAATGGGAATAGTGCCATCTCAGACACCTCATATCAGCAAGCCAGCAGTGATCTGACCTTTACGGATGGATTGGGCTATGAAATCAGATGGCCTCTCGAAGAACGGTTTATCATCTCACCGCCAGATCATTTGCGGGCATTAATGATGAAAACATGCAAAGACACAGGCTATATCACGCCTTATATCAATCGAATTCAGTTCGAAGAAAACGGCGTTAAGGCCTATTTCCTCTGTCGCGGATTTGGCGGCTGAACCGGATACCAGACCGGATTCCAAATGTGATCCTTATATGATCACCGCTTGATTTTTTGCATCAAAACTCCATCATTAATTCATAGAACGAATTCCCCAATTCAAATGCCCCATTCAAATGGATAGAGGATCAGTTATGTTATTGTTGCCACAGAAGATACATATTCGCCGGTGTATAGCTGGCATGATGATGCTGATGGTAATGATGGTGTTGATGCCGGTATCTGCATATGCTGATAATCATGATGGTCTGATCATGCCCGCTCCATCCATTGCCCCCGCCGATGTTGTTTCGATACAGATGATGGCGTTACAGAATAATGATATTGTTGGTGATGATCTGGGGCTACGCCAGACATGGGTTTTTGCCCATCCGAACAACAAAGCGGTAACAGGGCCTTATGACCGGTTTGCACAGATGCTTCGCAATCCGTCTTATGCGCCGATTATTAATCACCGCAACTTTGAAATCATTGATAAAAAAGAAGAAACAGATCAGGTGCAGTTTCTGATTGAGATGGAAACCCCTGAAAATCAGCTCTACCGTTTTGTCTGGGTCGTAAAGATGGTTACTGAGGGGGATGAAGTGGGTTGCTGGATGACGGCGGCGGTATCAGCCCCGATGCCTGCGGGTGAAGCCAGCTAGTCCCGCATATGCCAGAACCTGACGCATTGTCAAAGGTTCTGGTAATAAGGTTTAACGCCGAATTACGCGGCGGTGCGTGTGTTGTCGTTATCAACGATCTGCTGGGCGCGATCTTTGATCTGCCACCGGCTAATGCCGATATCGTCAAGCGTGCGGTTATCCAGCTGTTCCAGTGATGAAACAATCCGGTTTATCCGCATTTTGCGACTCATTGCAGTAATGCCTGAAAACCGGCAGAACTCATCATTTGCTGTCTTGAAGATTGATTGAATAGTCATTGTATTTGTCCACAAAAAGAGGTTATTGGAGGAGGAATTAATTATTCATATATACCTCTTGGCATCACTTGTTAAGTGACCGAAAAACAATAAAAAATCATAAATTGTTAGGGGTAATGCCCAATAGCAATCTCGTTATCTTTAGATCGATAAAATGATAATAAAATTTCTCTTATTGTTGTGCTTGAATATATTTAATTACTTTTGATGTTTTTTAACGCGTCACTCTGCCACGGTTAGGCTTTATCCGGCTGGATTTTGTTCTAGTTAGAAATCATGAGCAGAAAAAAGAGGTGCTACGGCATGATATCACCAATAACTTAGTCGCAATCTTAGGCA
>JAHEII010000009.1 GCA_024639485.1 Alphaproteobacteria bacterium | reverse complement strand
TGATTTATGATAAAAAAGTGATACCAATTGTGGGGCAGGCGATCAAGTTAAAAGACAACTACCCGGGCAGGTTTTTTGGCAAAGACCGATTTTTTGGTCATGTAATGATACATGAAGCCAGCAAGCCCAGAAAACAGATCATAAAAAAAATAATCAGATGCGGCATATGAGTCAGATGTCCTTTTACAAAAATGATATACTATCAAAATGAATATGCGCTGGCATGGATAGTTGATATCTAGCGCAATTCATAGCCCGATAATAGTCATTAAACGGCCGGTATCTGGCGCGGATTGATGGGTAGCGCGGCGATGGCTGAAAAAAACATCAGGCTCGCTATATGTATCACGATTTATGGTCAGGTGCCGGATATGGTTGGATGTCAGACAATGGGCAGCAAATCCGGTCAGATCAAAGCGATATTTATGATCTGCCGCATCAGGGGCAAAACATGTTTCTGCCGCCGCGTCATAGGCTAAAGCCGCATCGCGCAAATCTGCCCCTACCTGATAGGATTGCTGTTGAATTGCAGGGCCAATGACAGCGGTGATATGATCACGACTTGCCCCCAGATCACACATGGCATTGACGGTTGCTGATAATATACCGGTTACCGCCCCGCGCCATCCGGCATGCGCCGCACCAATTACGCCATGAGTGGTATCGGCAAAAATGACAGGTACACAATCGGCAGTCAGAATCAAAAGCCCAAGCCCCGGCGTGTTTGTTACCAGCGCATCCGCCTCAACAGGGTTGGATAATGGTTCGGTGACGGTGATGGCGCGGGCTGAATGTACTTGATACAAGCTACATATCTGGTCAGCAGAAAACCCAAGCGCGGCGGCGGCCATATGCCGGTTCTGGCTGATCAGATGGTTATCATCATCAGAACCAAAGCCCCCATTCAGGCTGTCATAATGTCCTGTGCTAACCCCGCCCTGCCGCGTGAAAAATCCATAGCGGATATGCGGCGGCTGGAAATCTTCATGTGTGAGATAGGGGGGATGTGATAAAGACATGATGGATATAAACTTTGTTTTACTGTTCGGTGTCGGGCTATGCTTGCCACCCCGGTAAGGGCGCGGCATTCACATGATCAGGGTTAACAATATGTTGTGGTGCTAACGCCATGACTTTAAAAGCCTGCCCCATCTGTGCCGGATTGACAAGCCGGTCAAGTTCAGACAAAAGCCGCCGCCGCAATTCCGGATCAGCCTGTTCAGCCAGTTGTTCGGTGCGTTCCTTGATTCCAATCAATGTTAGAAACTGGCCTTGAGGTTGCAATGGTGTTGCCGCTAAACCATGTGCCATAGCCACGGCCTTTATGTGTGAGAAATCAACCCATGCGGTCAGATCAGCCTGACCGGTATGTTCCAGAATATCAACCGGTTGATGCTGATAAACCGCTTGAATGCTATCACCGAAACCATCATCTTTGCCGTAATCAATGATTAGCATAGCCCCGCCATATGCCTTAATGCGGCGGCTAAGGCTGGCCATAATCGCGGGTAAGGCAGGGGCGTAAGTGATGCATGACAGATCAGCATCTGTTGTGATATCCGAATAGATATCGCTGATATGATCTGGAACAGCATCAGATGGAATAGCCATCCAGCCCAACTGCCAGCCATCCGCACCGGATGTAATGACCTGTTCCTGCCAGCCGCTATCGGATAGGCGGAATTGCCGGACAGGAAGCGCGTCAAAAAACTCATTCGCGATAATCAGTAATGGCTGATCGGGTAGCGTGTCCACCGATTGATGCCACTGGATATCGGTGTCAGATATATGGCTGAGCGCATCTTGCTGAACACGGATCAATGCAGGACTGGTTTCAATCATATGGACAGGCGGAACAGCCAATGATGTCTGTTGCCATGCCCGTAACAGATCAGCCATTAATGTGCCGCGTCCGGGGCCAAGTTCAACCAGTGCTGATTTTGATTCCATGTGCTGTGACTGGCATTGATGAGCTAGCCACAATCCGGTTAATTCCCCGAACATCTGTGATATTTCGGGAGCAGTGATAAAATCGCCATCCGCGCCAATAACCTGATCACGGCGATAATAACCCAGTGTCGGATGATAGAGCGCAATATCCATATAGTCATGAAGGCTGATGAAACCATCAGCGGATATGCTTTTATCAATATAATCACGGAGTGCGGTCATTTACCCGCCTCACGCTGGATATGACGGCTAGCAGATGATGATTGGATGATCAGATATAACCCGGCGATAACCATTGGCAAGCTAAGCCATTGCCCCATTGTGGTACCGCTAATCAGAAACCCAAGCTGGCTATCCGGTTCGCGGAACAGCTCAACAACACTGCGGGATAGGCCGTAGCCAGTCAGAAAAATACCAGACAGACGACCAAGCCGTTGTCTGGCCCCTAGCCGTAACAGAATAAGCATGATGATAAATAGCATCAGCCCTTCGAGAAGCGCTTCATATATCTGGCTAGGATGGCGCGGCAGATCACCAGCCATGCTTGTGTCGCCTGATTTGATGCAAGTGCCCTGATTAAACACTACGCCCCACGGCATGTCGGTTATCCGTCCATAAAGCTCACAATTAATGAAATTGGCTGTCCGTCCCAGAAACAATCCTATCGGAGCTACGATAGCAACCAGATCAGCCAGCTGTAAAAAACGGATACGGTGCCGGCGGCTGACGATATAAACCGCCCCTATCATGCCCAGCATGCCGCCATGAAATGACATGCCGCCTTTCCAGACGGCGAGTGCTTCTAGCGGCTGGTTAGCATAATAAGGCAAATTGTAGAACAACACATAGGCAAGTCTGCCGCCAAGAATAATGCCGATAATGCCAGCATTAAGCAGCGATTCGAGCGGCGGATGCCCCACCGGATCATGCGCTGGCCGTGTGATAAGACGCAAAATGAACCAGCCGATCAGGATGCCGGCTATATAGGAAAGCGCATACCATCTGATAGCCACTGGCCCTATTTGAAACAGCACTTCATCGACAAAAGGAAAGGGAATCGCCGCTATCGCTGGGCTATCAATAAGATTCCAGGGTGTTTGTGTTGATGGCTGGATCATGAATAGCGTATTCCCTGTTTGCTGGCCGTATACATATTGCCTCTAAAATAAGGGTATAGCATGGCAAATGCTTCTGCCAAACCACAATAAGATGTAGTTTTTATGTTTAGTGCTACTATATCTTGTTTTCTGGCTGAGATGTATCTATGATGAATCATATCAGCCGTTCAATATAAGGCACAGGCACATTATGCATATTCGACCATCACAATCTGACACTGTTCTGGATCATCCTATTGCCATTATGCAAGGTCTGGTTGAGGCTAATGACTGGCAAATCCACCATCAGTCTAATGATGAAATAGCCATAGAAATATCTGGTTACTGGTCTGATTATTATATCAGCATCAAGTGGCATGATGATCATTCTTCTGTGCATATATCGGCATTGCTGGATATTTTTGTGATTGAGCAGCAAAAATCCGAAATGATGGAATTGATCAGCCGCCTGAATGAACGTACATGGCTTGGGCATTTTGTACTCACCCAAGAAGACGGTTGTCTGTTGTTTCGGCATACAACGCCAATGCGCGGTACTGGCGGTGCAACCCAGGAACAGGTCATTGACCTGATTGAAGCCACTGTTGCCGAATGTGAAAAATATTATCCTGCATTATTCCAGCTCTCTATTGGAAGCGTATCGGCAAATTCTGCAACAGAAACCGTTTTGATGGAAACCGCTGGCCACGCCTGATATAATAGGCGTGAAACAGTAACGGTATATACCAATGACACATATTATGCTTTGCGGATGCGGCAAAATGGGGCAAGCGATGCTTCATGGCTGGCTCAATCATGCTGATTCTATCGGGATCAGCAAGGTAACAATTATTGATCCCAATCTGGATAAGCTGACCGGCTTACCGGATCATCCGCTGGTGACATATTTAAATAATTATGCCGCCCCCCCACAACAAAAGGCGCAAGTGATTGTCCTTGCCTGCAAACCGCAGGATATGGCGGCGGCAATTGCGGATATGATTCCGCTGGCCACGGCTGATACGATCTGGCTTTCCATTGCGGCGGGCATATCGGTGGAATGGATGGCCGAACATATTTCTATCCATGGCGATATGGGACAACAGATTATTCGCGCCATGCCCAACACGCCTTCAGCACTGGGGATGGGTATAACGGCGTTATCCGGCCATCCGGCATTAACCGCTGACAACCGGCAATTTGGCCTTGCCATGCTAAATGCGGTTGGTGAGGTGATAGAAGTCGAAGAACATCTGATGGATGCTGTAACCGCGGTATCTGGTAGCGGCCCTGCCTATATTTTTCACCTGCAAGAAGCGATGGAAGCCAAAGCCATAGCTATGGGTATTGATGCAGACGCGGCACGGCTGATGACCATGGCAACGATCCGTGGTGCGGCAGAGCTAATGTGGCAAAGCGATGAGCCGCCAGCAAAATTGCGCCAGAATGTGAGCAGTCCGGGCGGCACAACACTGGCCGCGCTGGATCACCTGATGGGTAACGATGCGCTGATCAAATTAATGGCGAAAGCGATGGAAGCCGCGCGGAATCGGTCTGCAGAACTTGGCAAATAGGGATTTACACCCTAAATCTATAATCAGGAACAGAAAAACAGGCATTTCGGCATGACAACACATAAGCAAGACACACCACATCCGGTTGATCAGACGCGCCGTGCCATTGGCTCGGCAGCATTGGCTTTGCTTGCTGATAGGCCATTTTCTGATCTGACCGTTGATCAGGTGATTGCGGCGGCAGATATTGATGACGCTGATGCTGATCTGGCGCGTTGTCTGTATCAACAGGTGCTGGATATGGTAGAAACAGGATTAGCAAATATTGATGCTGATCTGGCGGCAAATCTGGCACATGATGTTGCTGATGATCATGTGTCCACTACACGCGAAAAGATATTCGAAGGTCTGATACAACGTTTTGAGGCGTATCGGTCATATAAACCGGTGATCCGTGCCATGAATAGCGCGTCCCTGACACAGCCGAAAATCGGGTTGGTTATGGTTAACCGCCTGACGCATGCGATGGGGCAATTGCTGCAGGTTACTGGCGGTGGCGGGACAGGCATTGCCGGACGGATTCGCGCAAAAGGACTGGCTGGTATTTGCCTGTCTGTTCTCAATGACTGGCTCAAAGATGATACCCCGGATATGGCAGAAACGATCAGGATGCTGGATAAACGGCTTCAGCAAGGGGAAAATCTGGCGATAACATTGCGGCTGATTACCCCTGAACCAGATCAGAACGCAACAACTCAGACATCACATGACGGTGATAAGGCAGAAACGCATGACAAATAGCCCAATCAGTTTTGATGATTTCATGAAGGTCGATATTCGCGTTGGTACGATTGTAAATGTTTATGATTTCCCCGAAGCCAGAAAACCGGCATGGAAGCTGGATATTGATTTCGGCGAGGAGATTGGGGTGAAAAAATCATCTGCCCAAATCACGGCGCATTATGGCAAAGATGATCTGATCGGACGGCAGGTTATTGCGGTGGTAAACTTTCCGCCACGGCAAATCGGGCCGTTTATGTCAGAAGTATTAACACTTGGCTTGCCTGATCCTGATGGTGAGGTTGTTTTGCTACAACCCACCCAGAATGTACCAGATGGCGGCCGTTTGCACTAAACCGGTAATTGCAAACGAACCCGCAATCCGCCTTGTGGGGCATCACCAAGCAAAAGCTCACCACCATGAGTTGTCGCAAACTCTTTCGCAATAGAAAGCCCTAGACCAACACCGGTGCTGGTATCACCGTCCAGATTACGGCTAAACGGTTTTACCGCGGCACGGCGCATATCTTTGGGGATGCCGGCGCCATCATCATCGACCAGAATAGTGATCAGATTATCCTGATATTCAACAGAAACAAAACATTGTCCAGCATGGGTGATCGCATTGTTGATCAGATTACTGATCGTTCGGCGAAAAGCCATCTGGCGCAACGGAATATCTGGCAGGGTTTGATGTGGTGGCGTGAAATGAATAGCCGGATTTTCCCCGTGGTCGCGCGTAATAGCATGGTTAATCTGTTCCATGATATTCGTTTTTTCGACGTCTTCGGATATGGTGCCGCTAGCATAATTCAGATATCCGGTGATCATATTTTCCATTTCCGTAATATCTTTTTCCAGCTCCGTTCGTGCCTGTTCATCCGCAATCATGGCCAGTGATAATTTCATGCGGGTGAGTGGCGTTCGCAAATCATGGGATACCCCGGCCAGCATTTCCGTTCGTTCGGATATCTGACGCTGGATACGATTATACATCGCTTGAAAAGCGTGCCCGGCCTGCCGGACTTCGGTCGCGCCCTCAACGCGATAATTGATGGCTGGACGGCCTAGTCCGATTTGTCTGGCAGCTTTGGCCAAGCGGCGAATTGGGCGGATTTGCCCGCGTAAAAATAGAATAGCAACCAGCGCAAGAACAATGGTCGTGCTGATTGTCCAGAGGATAAACAGCCATGATGTCGAGCTGAAAATACGCTTTCGGCCAGCATCAATATGAAACACACCTTCGGGATATTGCACTGAAATGGTAATAAAATCAGCACTATCATCCAGATTCATGCGGAAAGGCAAATCCAGTTTTTGCTCAAGGCTAAGTTTTAACTGGCGACCAGCATAGGTTGATGTGACCTGATCCGAATGTGGCTGGACAATGCCCCCCGGCTCCCATCTGGTTTTGAACAGAAAATAGGATCGGGCAAAAAGATTGACATCACGTAGTATTTCCGCCGATGGTGATGCGGATACCTGATCAACAACAACCGTAATATCAGCGGCCAGATTAGCCGCCATATAGCGGGTGATGTTATCCCAGTGCCGCCCATAAAATACCAGAACCGTGATGACTTGAACCAAAATAAGCGGGATAAGAATAATCGCCAGCATACGGCCAAATAATGTTTTGGGTTTGAGATAAGCCAGCATCAGTTTTCCTGTGTTCCCATATGATCAACCTGAAGCATCCACCCTTGCCCGCGTGCCGTCAATAAATAGATTGGCTTTCTTGGGTTTGGTTCCAGCTTGCGGCGCAATCTGGCCACCGCTACATCCAGACTGCGGCCTTCCATTTGGCTTACCATCATATCAGCCAGTTCTGTTCGGGATAGAATCACATTCGGGCGGCTGGTAAAACAGGAAAGCAAATCACGTTCAGCAGATGTAAGCGCATTGCGTTGTTGGCCGGTTCGTAGCTGTCCCATTTCTGTATCATATTCATGCGGGCCAAAACGGATAAGTGACGCGCGTGCCGGATCAGATTCCGGCCGTATGGATAAGTTATCCCCATCGGAACGACGCAACAGATTGCGAAGCCGTAAAACCAGTTCTTCAGGTTCAAACGGTTTGGTCATGTAATCATCAGCGCCGGATTCAAGTCCTATCAAGCGTTCGCCCGGCTCACCCATCGCGGTTAGAACCAAGCATGGCGTTGTTACTCCACCGGTTTTTAGCGAGCGAACAAAATCAAGTCCGCTTTCTCTGGGCAACATAACGTCAACAACAAAGGCATCAAAAAACGTGCCCTTGATCCGGTCGCGGGCTTCTTCTACTGATCCGGCACCTGTTGAGCGATAGTCTTTGCTATTAAGAAACTGCAATAGCAATTTCAATAACCGTTCATCATCTTCAATGACCAGAATATGATGTTTTCTTTCTTGCACATATCACCTGTTTATCATGCGAATATTCATGCTAGCATAAATGCACATTGTGTCCGGATTTTATCCTGATTTTGTCTTTATTTCATTCTAGTCATTGGCGTGCGCCGAAGCAATGGTAGCGTTTTATCATCCAGCATGGCTTCCATCACTGATATGAAACCGGTGACATCATTGGTGCTGACAGATTTAAATGCCTGAGCAAATCGCCGCCGCTGAATCATGGTGACATCATGTTCCAGCGTTTTGCCTTTATCGGTGAGCGATAGCAAGCGTTGCCGTTTATCGGTTGTTCCCTGTTCCTGACAAATATAATCATCGGTGATCAGATGTGACAGAACCCGCGACAAGGATTGTTTGGTAATGTTGAGAATAGCCAGAAGATCGCTGACATTGATGCCCGGATTCCGGCCAACAAAATAAATCACCCGATGATGCGCCCGACCCAGACCACAGCTGGCTAGCATGGTATCTGCTTCGGCCGTGAAATCACGATAAGCAAAGAACATAAGCTCAATGCTGTATCGGAGCTCCTCTTCGCGAAGAAAAAGCGGGTGATGTGGTGTTTTTAAGTCAGCCATGTTGACATATTTTTCAGGATGTCGTTACTATGATAGATGGTTATCGCTATTCAAGGCGAAGATCAAGCATCAACAAGCCCTAAAGGTGGAACAAAATGAATATCGTGCCTTTTGACGATCGTGACGGACATATTTGGTATAATGGCGAGATGGTAGACTGGCGCAACGCCAAAACCCATGTGCTTTCCCATGGATTGCATTATGCCAGTCTGGTGTTTGAGGGTGAACGCGCCTATGACAGCAAGATTTTTGAGAGCCGCAAACACACGGAGAGATTACGTTTATCCGCTCAATATCTGGATTTTGATCTGCCATATACGGATGATGAAATTATTGCCGCAAAAGAAGCGTTGCTGGCAAAAAGCGGGCTGAAAGATGCGTATATCCGGCCATTTGCTTGGCGCGGAAGTGAGATGATGGCGGTATCCGCACAGAATACTAAGATACATGTTGCTATTGCGTGCTGGGAATGGCCAAGCATGTTTGATATGGATGCCAAGATGAAAGGCATCACGCTGGATGTATCAGAATGGGCAAGGCCAAGCCCGCAAAGCGCACCGGTTCATTCGAAAGCCGCAGGGCTTTATATGATCTGCACCTTGTCCAAACATGCCGCTGAGCGCAAAGGGTTTCAGGACGCGCTTATGCTGGATTATCGTGGTTATGTCGCCGAAGCCACAGGTGCTAACATTTTCTTTTTGATGGAAGACGGCAAGATACATACACCGATTGCGGATTGTTTTCTAAACGGGATTACCAGAAAAGCAGTTATCGGTATGGTAAAGGATATGGGGTATGAAGTGGTGGAACGTCATATTATGCCGGATGATCTGGCACAAGCGAAAGAGTGTTTTCTGACAGGCACCGCTGCCGAAATCACCCCTGTTTCGCAAATTGGTGATCACCACATGAACCCCGGATCAGATTGCCGCAACATTGTTGAGCAATACGCAAAATTAGTCCGTGGCTAGAGGTTGATATATTAGAGATTAATAAGCGGGGGATTGGCTGATCGGTGCTATTTGGTTTCCTGCCAGCGGGATCGTGCCGTCATGTCGCTTTCCCGCGTGGACACCCATTCCGTCACGCCATCAGCGGTTTGTTCGGATTTCCAGAACGGTGCTTCTGTTTTCAGATAGTCCATCATGAATGCCGTTGCCTCAGTCGCGGCCTGACGGTGGGATGATGTTGCCCCTACCAGAACAATCTGGTCATTGGGGTATAGCTTTCCCACCCGATGAATAATGATAGCTTTTCCTAATGGCCAGCGTGTCATTGCGGCATCATGAATAGCCGTTAATTTGGTTTCCGTCATGCCCGGATAATGTTCCAGCGTCATGGCCGCAACAGAATGATTGTTGTTCATATCACGCACTAGCCCGACAAAAAGCGAAATAGCCCCCGGCGTGTGCTGGCCGGTTGGTGCTTCGCGCAGTTCGGCATAAATGCGGGTTAAGTCAAAATCGTCTTCCTGAACACGGATAGTCATGATTAACCGCCTGTCACTGGTGGGAAGAACGCCACCTCGTCATGTGCTGTTACCGGATGATCGATATCAACATAAACCTGATTAACTGCCACCCGCACCAAGGTCATATCGGCCAGTGCTTTCTGGTGGCCAGTGGATTGCTGGCGCAGAACATCCACCAGATCAGAAACGGTTTTCATCGTCTGATCATGGGCAATATCTTCGCTAGACGCGCCGATATGTTCTCTTAGCCATGCAAAATACCGTATGTTCATAATGCCTCACCTAAGGGGATGAATTGACATGTATCACCAGATTTAACATCGCCAATTTCAGCAGAAATTTCAAGCAATCCATCAGCTCCGGTTAGCGATGTTAAGACACCGGCACCAAATCGTCCATGTGGATTAGCCACAGGTAAACCGGTATCAGTTGGGGTTAACGTGACACGGATAAAATCTGTCCGGCCGGGTTTATGTTTGATATCAATGCCGCAAGTCACCGGAAAACGGCGCGGTGGGCGCGGTATACCGCCAGCCTGTATCCGCAAAGCATCAGAAACAAGCAACAGATAGGTCACATAAACCGCCACCGGATTGCCGGGAATACAGAACACAGGGGTCTGGCCTATTGATCCTGCCGCAAACGGCCGGCCGGGTTTTATTTTTAGTCCGGCAAAATCAATGACACCGCCGCTAGCGGTAATCGCCGCGCGAGCGAAATCTTCGGAACCGCCAGAGCTGCCGCCAGTAAGGATAATTGCATCACAGCGCGTGGTCAGATCATTCATGGCATGGGACAGCTGGTCACGATTATCGCCAATAATGCCGCCATCATGCACCTGATAGCCATCATTGATCAGCAAACTGTTCAGCATGGGGCGGTTAGAATCATAAATATAGCCGTCATTCGGTGCAGATTTCAACCTATCGCCGGATACCTGATCATGGATATCTTTCAATTCTTCGCCGGTGGAAAGTATTCCTACCATTAACGTCTTGCGGCATATTAACATGTTCTTACCAATGGCGGCGGCTAATCCGATTTCAGCTGAGCCAAGCCGGGTATTTTTCCGCAATGCGATGTCGCCAGCTTTAATGTTTTCGCCAGCTGGTCTAAAATTACTCATCGGTTTTATATGATCGGGAAACGTAATCCATGTGATGCCGTCTTGTTCGGATATCTGGCAATGTTCCTGCATGGCGATAGTATCCGGATGATGCGCGGGGTCATTGGCCAGCGGCATTGGCGTGCCTGTTGTAATATATATTGCGCTATCTGGTGTGAAGGCATGGGCAAGCGGATAACCGGCATATGCTTTACCGGATAAGGGCAGTGTTCTGTTTGGAGCGGCTAACAGATCAGCATAACAGCAGGCATATCCGTCAACAGCGGCAGTATTGGCCGGCGGCACATTGACATCTGAGATGACATCCTGTCCCAGAATAGCGCCATGCGCCTGATCAATCGGGCGCGTCGCGTTTGTATCCATTGGCGTGATGAGCCGTTGAAGCCTTATCCTGGCTTCATCAAGGGTTAATTCCGTTAAGGGCATATCAGGGCTAGGGGTCATGCTGGCAATCTGGCTGTGATAAAATCGGCAATTGACGCAGGATCATCAAGATCAAAACATGGTAGCGGGCAATCGGCAAGCGGAGTGTTGCTTGCCACTGCAACAATATGCGGCATGGTCAGATACAGGGGAGGGTGTTCCATGCCTGCCCGCCGGATTTCAATTTTCGGGATAGGTTCATTTTTATAGCCTTCTACTAGCACGATATCACTTGGCAATAATTCCCCAAGAAGCATGTTGAGATCAGCCTCACCAGTATTTGTGGTTTCTGTAAACTTAACGCGCCGCATCGCTGAGGAAACAAGAACTTGGCTTGCACCAGCTTTGCGATGGCGCCAGCTATCCTTGCCCGGTATATCCGCATCAAACGCATGATGCGCATGTTTGATCGTAGCCATATGAAGTCCGCGCTGGGTGATCAACGTGATCAGTTTTTCTGCTAATGTGGTTTTTCCTGATCCGGAAAATCCGGCTAACCCTATGACTAGTCGGTGCCGGGACAGATTGGGGATATGCAGATCAGACATGGCGCAATGCTTTTGTGAAGTAATCAAGACCGGTGTAAAGTGTTAGCCCCGCCGCCAGATAAAACGTGGATATAGTGACATCCAGCGCGTAAGTCCAATGGTTGAAAAACGGGTATAGAATAACCAGTCCAATGGCGATGAATTGCAGAGTTGTTTTGAATTTTGCTATTTGCGTCACATGAAGTGTTACGCCTTTATCGGCCATGTGTTCACGCAGGCCGGATACAAAAACTTCACGAAAAAGGATGATCAGCGAAGGATAAAGGATTGGCAGAGTATTTTTATCTGTGGCTACTAATGCCAGCAAGCACCCGACAATCAGCAATTTATCAGCAATCGGATCAAGCATCCGGCCAAACCCGCTTAACACATTCCAGCGCCGCGCCAGATAGCCATCCAGCCAATCGGTGAGGGCGGCAACGGTAAACAGACCGAACGCCATCACGCGGAGAGCGTTTCTGCCATCAAAGATCAGCAAGGGCACAATAATAGCTATGCCTACCCGCAAAATTGTTATGGCATTTGGCAATTGTCGCATCATTGTATCCGTTCTCATGTTCCGCTATTCCGGCATGCGTTTATTGTATTAGCTTTTATCATGAAACCAATGATAAATGATATCGGCAACATGCTGTGATATACCATTTACTTTCATCAAATCGGGAATATCGGCGTTTGCCACTGCTCTGGCAGAACCAAAATGCGTTAATAATGATTTCTTTCTATATGCACCTATGCCCGGAATATCGTCAAGCGGATTACTTTTCTGTGCGGCAGACCGGCGCGTTCTGTGCGCGCCAATGGCAAAACGGTGAGCTTCGTCACGCAAACGCTGTAAGAAATGCAGAACAGGCGTATGATGCGGCAGATTAAAACTGTCTTTACCGGTTTGATGGAATTCTTCCCGGCCGGCGTTACGGTCAACGCCTTTGGATATAGCAACCATGGGGACATCGGTAATACCAAGCGTATTCATGACCTCTCTTGCCGTTGATAACTGGCCTTTGCCGCCATCAAGCAAAACCAGATCAGGCCAGATGCCAGTTTCCCGATCAGGGTCTTCGCGGATAGCGCGGGAAAATCGCCGGGTTAATACTTCACGCATCATGGCATAATCATCACCGCCAATGCCGGTTTGTTCGGTGTCTGTTTTATCTTTATCGATGTTAAACTTGCGGTAAAACGGTTTCATGAATCCATCTTCGCCGGCAACAATCATGGCACCAACCGCATGACTGCCCTGAATATGGGAATTATCATAAACTTCTATGCGGCCGGGGCGTTCATCAAGATCAAATAATTCCTGAACGGCATCCAGCATTTTTTTCTGGGTAGAGCTGGCTGTTAGCTCTCGGGCCAGTGCTTCGCGGGCATTACGTTCGGCATTAGCCATTAATTTTCGGCGCTGGCCACGGGCAGGAACAGATATCTGCACTTTCCGGCCAGCTTTATTGCTCAGGGCTTCTGTTATTAGTGCGGCTTCTGGCATGGCATGATTAACAAAAATATCAGGTGGTGGTGGTTTATCATCATAAAACTGGCCGATAAAAGCGGCAATAATAGCGGCGGGTTCATCGTCTTTATCATGGCGTGGAAAATAGGCCCGATTGCCAAAATTAGATCCGTTGCGCATGAAAAACACCTGCACACAACTGCGTCCGCTATCGCTGGTAAAGGCTATGATATCTGCATTCAGCTCACCCGGCAGATTAATATCCTGATGCGCCTGTATCATGGTAAGAGCACGAATCCGGTTGCGCCAGAGCGCGGCATCCTCAAACCTCAATTCTTCTGCGGCGGCTTGCATATAGGTTGCGAATTCATCCTGTACGGATCGCGATTCACCGTTAAGAAAGCGTACTGCCTGATCCACCTGTTTCTGGTAATCCTCTTTGCTGATCTTGCCCGCGCATGGAGCGGTGCATCGCTTGATCTGATATTGCAGACAAGGCCGTGTCCGTGCCGAAAAAACAGAATCTGAACAGTTCCGCAATAAAAACGCGCGTGTTAATTCTGTTACCGTGCGGTTGACCGCGTTGGCTGATGCAAAGGGCCCGAACCACCACGCCTTGCGCTTGCGTGATCCGCGATGCTTGTTAATCTGTGCCCATTCATGATCGCGTGTGATCATTATATACGGAAAGCTTTTATCATCACGAAGAAGGATATTAAAACGCGGTTTCAGCGTTTTGATCAAATTGGATTCCAGTAATAACGCTTCTACTTCGGTGCGGGTGGTGATGATTTCCATACTTCGGGTTTCGGCAACCATCCGGGTTAAGCGGTGGCTTAATCCGTTCGCACGGGTATAGCTGAGAACGCGGCTTTTCAAGCCCTTGGCTTTACCTACATAAAGCACCTGACCATCATGCCCCAGCATCCGGTAAACACCGGGGCTGGTATCCAGACGTCTTGCCATATCACGGATAATCTGCAACCCGTGATTAAGATCAGGCAAAGCCGTATCCTTGGCTGTTTTTGTGTCTTCAGCAGGCAAAGATGTATTTTTGCCGGTTTTATCTGGTGCGGGATCAGTCATAGTCATAATGTGTGCTAATTTCGTGCTATTGCCAAGGTGGTATGGCGGTTTTTATACACCGAATCGCGTATAACTTTGTCATCCCCTGAATCTGTGGATAAAGTTGTGGATATCATTCCCAAACCTGAACAGGAATCGGACTATTCTGCCAAAAATACAAAATTGCACAAAAATTAGGCATAATAGTCAAAATGTATATTTTTCAATATGTTAGATAATATCAAGTGAAAAGTTTTTATTAAAAATATTTATGAAATGTCTGTTTTTTGAACGATTTATTTCAAAAATCTTGTGTTGTTAACAAGTTACGCCGTGAAGTTACCTATCTGGCTGATTTAAGACAAAAACCCAAGGCACGGATTTATTTAGGTTTTTTTTCTGCGGTGACGTTCGTTTCGTTTGAATGCCAGTTGCGGGGCAGAGCCAATTTCCAGTTCTGAGGCTTCTAATCGGCGAATTTCATCTCTGATACGGGCGGCTTCTTCAAATTCCAGATTAGCGGCGGCATTCTGCATTTTCTGTTCCAGACTTGCCACAGTATCACGCATGGATTTACCCACCATGGGGCCAGTTTCTGTTGATACTTCCACCCGATCCGCGCGATCATGGACTGAGCTGAGGATATCTTTGATTTTTGAATTAATGGTGGCTGGCGTGATGTTATTGGCCGCGTTATAGGCCAGCTGTTTTGTGCGTCGCCGGTCAGTTTCGGATATGGCATATTCCATGCTTCCGGTCATTTTATCCGCATAAAGAATAACGCGTCCTTCGACATTGCGGGCGGCGCGGCCAATCGTTTGAACCAGTGATGTGCGTGACCGCAAATAGCCTTCTTTATCGGCATCCAGAATAGCGACCAGCGCACATTCCGGAATATCCAGCCCCTCACGCAACAGGTTAATGCCAATCAAAACATCAAACACACCTAACCGCAGATCACGAATAATCTCAATCCGTTCGAGGGTTTCCACGTCAGAATGCATATAGCGGACTTTAACTCCGGCTTCATGCATATATTCGGTTAAATCCTCAGCCATTTTCTTGGTTAGTGTGGTGATTAGCACCCGCTGGTTTTTTACACTAGCCTCACGGCATTCGGCAATCACGTCATCAACCTGATGTTCGGTTGGCCGGATAATACATGGCGGTTCAACCAATCCGGTTGGCCGGACAATCTGTTCAACGAATACCCCGCCGGTTTGTTCCAGCTCCCATGTGCTAGGTGTGGCAGAAACATAAATTGTTTGCGGCCTGAACGCATCCCATTCTTCGAATTTAAGCGGCCGGTTATCAAGACAGGATGGCAGACGGAAGCCATATTCGGATAAAGTCGTTTTGCGTGCTCTATCGCCTTTATACATGGCGCCAATTTGCGGCACAGTCACATGGCTTTCATCAATAAAAAGCAACGCGTCCTTGGGCAGATATTCGAATAATGTTGGGGGCGGTTCACCCTGACCACGGCCAGATAGATAACGTGAATAATTTTCAATGCCGTTACAAACGCCGGTGGCTTCGATCATTTCCAGATCAAAATTAGTGCGCTGTTCCAGTCGCTGGGCTTCTAGCAGTCGCCCACCCTGTTCTAGTTCATGCAGACGGGTTTTGAGCTCTTTCCTGATGCTCTTGCTGGCTTGCTGAAGTGTTGGTTTCGGGGTGACGTAATGCGAATTGGCAAATATACGAACCGAATCCAGATCATCGTCGCGTTGTCCGGTAAGTGGATCAAAGCTGGTGATGGATTCAATTTCATCGCCGAATAGAGATATGCGCCATGCGCTGACCTCAAGGTGGGCGGGGAAGATTTCAACAACATCGCCACGTACTCTGAAACAGCCGCGCTGAAAAGACATGTCATTTCGGGAATATTGTAATTCAGTTAACTGGCGCAATAGCTGTTGGCGTTCGATGCGCTGGCCTTTCAGCAACCGGATCACCATGCCGGAATAGGTTTCAACAGAACCAATGCCATAAATGCAGGACACCGAGGCCACAATCACCACATCACGGCGTTCCAGTAAAGCACGGGTTGCGCTATGCCGCATGCGATCAATCTGTTCGTTGATGGTTGCTTCTTTTTCGATAAAGGTATCGGAACGGGGAACATAGGCTTCGGGTTGATAATAATCATAATAAGACACAAAATATTCAACCGCATTATCCGGAAACAGCGTTTTCATCTCACCATAAAGCTGTGCCGCCAGTGTTTTATTTGGCGCGAGAATAAGCGATGGTTTCTGCATGGCAGAAATAATATGCGCCATGGTGAATGTTTTGCCGGAACCGGTTACCCCCAATAACACCTGATCGCGTTCATTTTGCGTGACCCCATCAACCAGATCACGAATAGCCGCTGGCTGATCACCAGCAGGTTCGTAATCGGTTTCCAGCCGAAGCGGTATATGTTTATCGTATTCATCAGCAAAAAGCGGCTGAACAGATTTTGTAAGACTATTATCATCCATAAAGGACAATATAGGGCATTGTTAGCGTATCGTGAATAGGCTGATACAGATTTTACTTGCAAGATATGGCGGCGGCTTTTACGACATGAATATAGAATGACATATTGGAGGCTATCATGGGAATTCTGGCATCGCGTATGAATGCGATCAAACCATCACCAACTATTGCGGTTTCAACGAAAGCCGCTGAGCTGAAAGCGGCTGGCCGCGATATTATCGGCCTTGGTGCAGGTGAGCCGGATTTTGATACCCCCGAACATGTCAAGGACGCGGCGCGGCAGGCGATTGCCGACGGTAAAACAAAATATACCGCCGTTGACGGAATACCAGAGCTGAAAGCCGCCATTGTTGATAAGTTCAGCCGTGAAAATAATATCACCACTACCACCGCCAATATTACCGTTGGGACAGGCGGTAAGCAGGTTTTATATAATGCCATTATGGCCAGTGTAGAAGATCAGGATGAAGTTATCATTCCGGCACCGTATTGGGTATCATATCCTGATATTGTGATGCTGGCCGGTGGCAAGCCGGTTTTAGTATCTTGTCCGGCTAATGCTGGTTTCCGCCTGTTGCCGGAACAACTGGAAGACGCTATCACCGATAAAACAAAATGGTTGATCCTGAATAGCCCGTCAAATCCGACTGGTGCCGGTTATACCGCCGCTGATTTGCGCGCGCTGGCCGATGTTCTCCGAAAGCATCCGCATGTCTATGTGCTATGTGATGATATGTATGAGCATCTGGTTTATAATGATTTTACATTTGCAACACTGGTAGAAGTCGCTCCTGATCTGCAGGACAGAGTGCTAACCATGAATGGCGTGTCAAAAGCATATTGCATGACTGGCTGGCGCATTGGTTACGCTACTGGCCCCAAGCCACTGATCAAGGCTATCTCAACAATCCAGTCCCAATCGACTTCAAGCCCGAATTCTATTGCCCAGCATGCCGCCGTTGCAGCGCTTAATGGATCACTGGATTTTATGGTGAGTAATCTAAAGGCATTTGATCAGCGGCGTCAGCTGGTGGTTGATAAACTTAATGCGATTGACGGGGTGATCTGTGCTGACCCGGATGGGGCGTTTTATGTATATCCATCTATTGAAGGCGTTATTGGCCGCAAACGTCCAGATGGGCAGGTGATCGCATCTGATAGTGATTATGTGACATGGCTGCTCGAAGATGGCGGTGTTGCAGCGGTTCAGGGTGTGGCATTCGGGCTGGAACCGCATTTCCGCATTTCCTATGCCACCAGCACAGAAGCACTGGAAGAAGCGTGCTTGCGGATCAAGGCATCAACCGAAAAACTGTCTTAACAGATCATCATGTATGAGCTGATCACGATAATGTGATCAGCTTTTGGCATTGCTGATCTTATGTTGGCCATATTTTGCGCTATGATAGATATCAGGCGAAACAGATGTTGTGGAGACAATAATGCTGATCCAGAAAAAGCCAAGCTGGTTTATTCCCGAAAATGAAGCGACTGCAGAAAGCGCTTATCTTAACCGGCGACAGATATTAGCCGCGATGGGTTTTGGCATTGCTGGCGGGATGGGTATCTTGCCATCTCTGGCTGAGGCGGCTATTTCCGGCATTCCGGCACCGCGTAATCCGGCTTATCAGCTTGATCGGGATATTACCCCCGAAGACGACGCCACCACATATACCAATTTTTATGAGTTCGGATCATCCAAGAATATCTGGCGCAAAGCCAAGCGGCTAAAACCTGACCCGTGGCAGGTGACGATTGATGGCATGGTCGAAGAAAAAATCAAGATAGATGCATCTGATCTGATTGCCCAGCTTGGTGATCAGGAAGAACGGCTTTACCGGCATCGCTGTGTTGAGGCATGGGCAATGGCTGTTCCGTGGACAGGAGTTCCGCTAGAAAAACTGGTAAAGTTTGCCAAGCCTGCCGCCGGTGCAAAATATCTCCGTTTTGAGACATTTCTTGATCCCGATATTGCCCCCGGTCAACGCCAACGCTGGTATCCGTGGCCATATGTTGAAGGCATCACCATGGCCGAAGCCAGAAATGAGCTACCCATGCTGGTTACTGGCATTTATGGCAAAGCCCTGCCTAATCAGAATGGCGCGCCGTTGCGGCTGGTTCTGCCGTGGAAATACGGATTTAAATCCATCAAATCCATATCACGCATCACCTTTACCGATGAACGTCCGGTGAGCTTCTGGGAAGGATTGCAGGCAAAGGAATATGGATTCTGGGCTAATGTTAATCCGGCCTTTGATCATCCGCGCTGGAGCCAGAAAACCGAACGCTTGCTAGGCAGTGGTGATCGGGTTCCCACCCAGCTATATAATGGCTATGCCGAACAGGTCGCTGATCTTTATGCAGATATGCCGCAAGAGCGAAATCTGTTTTTCTAGACGATATGGTTCTAGCCTAAAATCTGCTAATTCTGGGCTAATGAAGCGATAGCTTTTCGGACAGAATGGCGGCAATTCTTGTGGTTTCGTCGAGTCTTTTATCATTGTGTAGAAAGAAATGATAAAATGACAGCTGGTTTAGCGATTCCGTGTAATTGCCTTCTTGCAGGATTTTATGAAATAGCGCCACACGACCGGATTCCGGTTTTAATTCTGCAACATATACCGGCTTGCCCATACATGCCGCTTCCGATGTCATATTGACACTATCAGCTGTCACGATAATCGCATCAGCTGCGGTGAGAATCCACGGATACGGGTTTGGGGTTGTGCCATCCCACCACCAGTGTTTTGTGTCAGATAATTCGGGTGCCATCGCTTGCATGACCGTATCAAGGCTACGGCGTGACGGGATAAGAATAAGCGATGAGGATGTCATAGCCGCCACATCAGCTAGCGTCTGGCCAAAATGGGCATAATCCTGATCATGCACCTGATAGCGGCGATTTGACCCGCCAATCAACACAACGATTTTCTTGCCGTCCATTTCGGTCACCGCCGCAGGTAATGGCGGTCTGTCGCGCATCAATGTCACCATCCGGTTTAATGATCCCAGCGATACCAGAACGTTTTCACCGCGCAGGGGATCATGGGAGGGAACAACTAGCCAGTCAAACCATGCGGCTGGCATGCGCGGGTCCTGAATATGAACCGTTTTGATTTTACCCCCTCCATAACGGCGCATCAGCATGGATAAAGGTGCGTGACGGCGGCCAGTGGTAATGACAATATCAGGCATGCCATGTTCCGCGATAGCAGTTTTTAGCGGGGATGGCATGGGGCAAACGCCCATTCGCGCCAGACGGGGGAAAGCCCGCAATAATTTATCCGGCTTAACATGAATTAACCGGACATTTTCAGATAGGCTTTCGGCAAGCCCAAGCGATTGCACTTCCATGCCCTTGGTGCCATCGCTAATGACCCATATAGACGGTGATGATGTTGCTGTTGTCATGACGGAAACCTTATTGTCAGCATGGTTTATGGATACAATATAGAAATAATATTACAAAATTGAGTAATATTATTGCTCTTTTTAAGAGATTAGAATAGTTATTATATATCAAAAGCGTTGTTTGAGCCGGTTTTTGGCTACATAGGAAGAATATATGTCCAATCGTGGAAAATTAGATGATGTTGACCGCCGCATTCTGCGCGATTTGCAGGAAGACGGCCGCATGACCAATGTCGAATTAGCGAAACGAATTGGTATTTCCGCTCCGCCATGTTTGCGGCGGGTACGTGCGCTCGAAAAAAGCAATGTAATCCGTGGATATCATGCTGATATTAATCCGGATGCCATGGGTTATTCGGTGACAGTTTTTGCTTTTGTCGGATTATCCAGTCAGGCTGAACACGATTTAAAAGAGTTTGAGCACACGGTGGGTGAATGGCCGGAGGTGCGCGAATGTCATATGCTGGTTGGTGAAACTGATTTTCTATTGAAAATCATGGCTCAGGATTGGGATGCCTTTCAGACATTCCTGACTTCCAAGTTAACGCCGGCGGCGAATGTCAGCCATGTCAAAACCGCGCTGGTTATCCGTTCCGGTAAAGAAGGCATAGGCGTTCCTATTGAATAGCGGTATCTAGGAGTTTAGAAGCTTGACGCCGATCACTTCAAACATTTTTGTTCCGCGTGGTGTCCGGACTTCTACGCTGTCGCTCACGCGCTTACCTATCAGCGCTCTGGCAATAGGTGAGGATGTTGATATCAACCCTTTGGATAAATCGGCTTCATAAGGGCCAACAATAGAAAACTCGGATTCTTCGTCTGTGTCTTCGTCAGCAACGGTAACGATAGTGCCAAACGTAATCGTCTCACCAGTGAGCTGTGATGTATTAATAACTTCTGCCCGACTAACCACGTCTTCTAGCTCGGCGACACGCCCCTCAATAAATGACTGGCGTTCACGGGCGGCGTGATATTCGGCATTTTCTGATAAATCACCATGTTCTCTTGCCGCGGCAATAGCTTTGATGACCGCAGGCCGTTCCTCGGTTTTTAATTTCATCAATTCTGTCTTGATCGTTTCAAGTCCAGAAGCAGTAAATGGAACTTTTTCCATAGCAATATCCTTATCTTTATTTAAATCTAGCAAGGACTTATGCCATTTTGCCAGAAAAAAATTAATTATTATTTAGATAAGATTGGATAGACCGAACTGCAAGAGTATCTTTTTTAATTGTTTGGATCGCGGTAACGGCGGCTTTGGCTTCTGGTATGGTGGTATAATAGGGAATATTATTCGTCAGAGCTGTCTGGCGCAATGAAAAGCTATCCTTGATTGACGCTTCGCCTTGTGCCGTATTGAATACCAGATCAATTTTTCCATCCAGCATAAAATCAACGGCATGTGGCCGTCCCTGCATTACTTTATTCACTGATTGTGCCGGAATACCAGCATCTGATATGGCTTTAGCCGTGCCGGATGTGGCAATAATGGTAAATCCTAACCCGTGCAACGCGCGGCAAATATCAATAATCGGTGGCTTGTCTTCGTCTTTGACCGATATAAACACCGCGCCTTCAGCGGGTAAAAATACGCTAGCACCAAGCTGGCTTTTGGTGAAAGCATGGGCAAAATCGGGCCCAATTCCCATCACCTCGCCAGTAGATTTCATTTCTGGCCCTAAAAACACATCAACCCCGGGGAACCGCTGAAAAGGAAATACCGCTTCTTTGACGGCAACATGCTCCATAGGTTTCTGTTTCAGATCAAAATCAGCAATCTTTTCACCGGCCATGATGCGTGCCGCTAATTTTGCCATGGCAACGCCAGTCGCTTTGGCTACAAAAGGCACTGTCCGGCTAGCCCTTGGGTTCACCTCAAGCAGATAAACAACATCATCCTTGATCGCAAACTGGATATTCATCAATCCGACAACGCCTAACGCCATGGCCAGATCAATAGTCTGGCGTTTAATCTCAGCCAGCAATTCATCCGACAGCGTTTGTGGCGGTAATGAACACGCGCTATCACCGGAATGAATTCCGGCCTCTTCAATATGTTCCATGATGCCGCCGATATATACGTCAATGCCATCACAAAGCGCATCAACGTCAATTTCGGTCGCCTGATTAAGAAAGCCATCAATCAAAACCGGATTATTGCCGGAAACAACAACCGCTTTATCCATGTAATGTTTGAGCTGATCCAGATTATGCACCACTTCCATTGCGCGCCCACCAAGCACATAAGATGGCCGGATCACCACAGGGAAGCCAATCCGTTCAACAATCGCACAGGCATCATCAAGTGATGTTGCAATGCCATTAGCGGGCTGATGCATGTTCAAATCCTGAATCAGATGCTGAAACCGTTCTCTGTCTTCGGCCAGATCAATCGCATTCGGGCTAGTGCCAAGAATAGGGATATTTTCTGCCTCTAATGCGGCGGCAATTTTAAGTGGGGTTTGCCCGCCCAATTGCACCACTACGCCTTTCAGCACGCCGTTCTGCTGCTCATTCTTGAGAATGGCCAGCACGTCTTCGGCGGTTAATGGCTCAAAATACAGACGGTCAGATGTATCATAATCCGTGGATACCGTTTCCGGATTACAATTGATCATAATGGTTTCATAACCCTGTTCACGCAACGCATAGGCCGCATGCACACAGCAATAATCAAACTCAATACCCTGTCCGATACGGTTGGGGCCGCCCCCAAGAATGACGATTTTTTCCCGATCAGATGGTCGGGATTCGCATTGGCGACCTGATGTGGCTTCATAAGTAGAATACAGATAAGCCGTATCGGATGAAAATTCCGCCGCGCAAGTGTCAATCCGCTTGAACACCGGACGAACCCCCATGGCTTCGCGGGTTTTACGGATATCACTTTCGGTTTGGCCGGTAAGCGTTGCCAGTCTGCTATCGCTAAATCCCATTGCTTTCAATGATAGCATATCACCGGGCTGTTCAGGCAGGCCATTGGCGGTAACGGATTTTTCGGCATTAATAATGGCTTCGATTTCCCGCAAGAACCACATATCCCAGCTGGTCGCCTCAGCAATCAGATCAATGCTGATACCATGATGAAACGCGGTTGCAATGCGCATCAGCCGTTCAGGAATACGCTCACCAAGCCAGCCTCTGATCATATCATCAGACAGAATCCCGCTGGTTGTGGTTGGCATGTCAGTAGTGCCAAGCCCATCAAGACCAATTTCAAGCGACCGCAGTGCTTTTTGAAATGATTCACGGAAGCTCCGGCCGATTGCCATAGTCTCACCAACCGATTTCATTGAGGTGCTGAGATGGTTATCAGCACCGGGGAATTTCTCAAATGTGAAACGCGGAATTTTGGTGACAATATAATCAATGGTCGGCTCAAAGCTGGCCGGTGTCACGCCGGTAATATCGTTATTCAGTTCATCCAGCGTGTATCCGATAGCCAGTTTTGCGGCAATTCTGGCAATAGGAAAACCGGTGGCTTTAGATGCAAGCGCGGATGACCGGCTCACCCTTGGGTTCATTTCAATAACCAGTTGGCGGCCTGTATTCGGGCAGACCGCAAATTGAACATTCGAGCCGCCGGTATCAACGCCAATTTCACGGAGGACGGCTAGCGAGGCATCCCGCATGTCCTGATATTCTTTATCGGTAAGAGTGAGGGCAGGGGCAACGGTGATGCTGTCACCGGTATGCACACCCATCGGGTCCATATTTTCAATCGAGCAGATAATGATTGCGTTGTCCGCTTTATCGCGGACGACTTCCATTTCAAATTCTTTCCAGCCAAGCACGGATTCTTCGATTAAAACCTCACCAACAGGGGATTTGTTTAATCCGTTTTTGACAATATTTTCGAACTCAATCCGGTTATAAGCAATGCCACCGCCTTCGCCGCCAAGCGTAAAAGATGGCCGGATAATTGCTGGCAGACCAACCATATCAAGCGATTCCAACGCTTCATCCAAGTTTTTGATCAGCTTGGAACGTGGGCTTTCCAGTCCGATTTTATCCATCGCTTTACGGAAAAGCTCTCTGTCTTCGGCTTTTTCAATAGCATCAATCGTTGCCCCGATCAGCTCAACACCCTGTTTTGCCAGAAAGCCATTACGCGCCAGATCAAGGGCGGTGTTCAACGCAGTCTGACCGCCCATAGTTGGCAGCAATGCGTCCGGCTGTTCTAGCTCAATAATCTTGCTGACCATTTCCGGGGTAATGGGTTCGATATAAGTCGCATCAGCCATATCCGGATCAGTCATGATGGTTGCCGGATTGGAATTAACCAGAATGACGCGATAGCCTTCTTCGCGGAGCGCTTTACATGCCTGGGCGCCAGAATAATCAAACTCACATGCTTGCCCGATAATGATAGGCCCCGCACCAATGATCATGATGGATTGAATATCGCTACGCCTTGGCATGATGTGACCTGTCTGCTTGTGTTTTGCTTATCAACTGGGCAAACCGTTTGAACAGATGATGTGCATCATGTGGCCCCGGTGATGCCTCAGGGTGATATTGGACACAGAACACGGGAAGTGATCTATGCTTTAATCCCTCAACGCTCTGATCAAACAGAGATATATGCGTGATGTCCAGATCATCGGGCAAGCTGTCCGGATCAACTGCAAAGCCGTGATTCTGGCTGGTGATTTCGATCTTGCCGGTCGCCAGTTCCTTGACCGGATGATTAGCCCCGCGATGCCCGCGTTCCATTTTGAATGTCTTGGCACCAAATGCTTCTGCAATCAGCTGATGCCCGATGCAAATCCCGAATACAGGAATACCGCTATCAGCGATGCGGCGAATATGTGTTGAGGCATAACGCGCGGTTTCAGCAGGGTCGCCGGGGCCGTTTGATAAAAATACGCCATCCGGACGTAATGCCATGACGGTATCGGCATCAGTATCAGCCGGCACGACCGTAACCTTACCAGCGACATCACCAAGACAGCGGAGGATATTGAGCTTGCATCCATAATCATAGGAAACAATATGCAATCCATCTGAATTGATCTTGCGGTAGGTATCATTTTCTTTGTTCCAGCCGGCGATAGTCCAGTCATGGGTATTCTCGGATGTAACCTGTCCGGCCAGTTCCATCCCGGCCAATCCATGCCAGTTTTGCGCCATAGCCTGTAAAGCTGGAATATCAAACTCACCGTTATAATTGACGGCAAGCACGCCTTTAGGGGCGCCATTATCACGGATGCGGTGGGTTAATGATCGGGTATCGATACCGGCAATACCGGGAATGTTAAGCGATTTGAGCCATTGATCTAGCGAAGCATCAGCCCGATAATTTGATGCAGGTGTAGGCAAATGTGATAAAACAATACCAAGCGCGGCAGGCGATGCCGATTCCATATCGATGCTGTTCGTGCCGGTGTTGCCAATATGCGGAAAGGTAAAGGTTATGATCTGGCCAGCGTAAGACAGATCAGTAATTATTTCCTGATAACCGGTCATGGATGTATTGAAACAAACCTCACCTACGCGAATGGATTCAGCGCCAAAACCATGTCCCTGAAGGATAGTGTTGTCGTCTAGAATCAATAATGCTGTGGGTTTTTTGGGAGTGGGTTGAAATATGTCAAATGATGTTGGTTTCATTCGCCCTATCAATCCTGTCTTCGAGCCCCATGAAAGGCAGGACTCTTGGTCAGGGGTAATATCTGTATGGCTTGCTTTCGTCAAGTGAATTAAGGAAATTTATTTTTGCCAATGACTCTATCTGGAATGATGACTTGATACATCAGCCCGAATTGGTCTAGATATACGTCAAGCTTTTACGCTTTATTGGGGGTTACTATGTTAAGAGAAGCCATTCAAACCGCTTTGAATGAGGCTCTGAAGTCTGGCCAGACAAAACGGCTAGGAACATTGCGTTTAATATCAGCAGCATTAAAGGACAAGGATATCGCGGCGCGAACCAAAGGAAGTGGTGATGCCATTAATGACGAAGATATCCTTTCCATGCTTCAGACAATGATTAAGCAACGGCAAGAATCCGTCCGCATGTATCGCGAAGCTGGACGAGATGAGCTGGCAGAAAACGAAGATAATGAGATTCATATTATCAGAGATTTCATGCCAACCCAGATGGATCATGATGCGGTTATCTCAGCCATTAATAGCGTCATATCAGAAGTCGGTGCCGCGTCGGTTAAGGATATGGGTAAGGTCATGGGGTTGTTGAAACAGCGTTTCACAGGCCAGATGGATTTTTCCACTGCCAGCACTGCTGTGAAAGAATTGCTTCTCAATCAATAGGCTGAAAACATATGATTGGCCGCCATTGTCATAATGATTATGACGATATGGCTGATCCGAATGTGAACAGCAGGAGGTTGATGCAATGGCATTGCCACAGCAATTTATGGATGAGCTCAGGCGGCGCGTGTCGCTTTCCTCAATCATTAGCAAAAAAACCAAATTGATTAATCGCGGCAACCGCATGGTTGGGTTATGCCCGTTTCATCAGGAAAAAACACCATCATTCCATGTGCGTGACGATGAAGGATTCTATCATTGCTTTGGTTGTGGGGCTAGTGGTGATGCCATATCCTTTCTGCGAGAGCAGGACGGGCTGGGATTTATGGATGCGATCCATCATCTGGCCGGACTTGCCGGACTTACCGTTCCCGAACAGAAAGACATCAGCCCACAAGAAAAAGCCCAACGCAATAGTATGGCGGCAATGAACGAAGATGCGGCCGTTTTCTATCAACAACAGCTAAATAGTCCGGCTGGTACTCAGGCCAGACGTTATCTGAGTGATCGGCAAGTCAGCCCGAATAGTTTGTCCCGCTATCGCATTGGTTATGCGCCGGCAAGTGGATTATTACCATATTTGCAGGCTAAGGGATTTACCCCCGAAGATATGCTGGCGGCCGGATTAGTGCGAAAATCAACACGCGATGAAAGCTTATATGACAATTTCCGTCACCGGTTGATGTTCCCAATTACAAATCCGCGTGGTGAGGTTATTGCCTTTGGTGGAAGAGCGCTGGATGGTGATCAGGAACCTAAATATCTGAACTCTGCCGATAGCCCGATGTTCCATAAAAAACAGGTTTTATACGGGTTGAAACAGGCAAGAGAACAGATGAAAGACGGCTTGCCGGTTATTGTGGCCGAAGGATATATGGACGTTATTGCGATTGATCAGTTCAAGGTTGCCGGCGCGGTTGCCCCATTAGGCACAGCACTAACCGAAGATCAGATCATGTTGATTTGGAAATCTGCACCGGCGCCGTATTTATGTTTTGATGGTGATACCGCCGGACAGAGAGCCGCAAATAAGACGCTGGCGCGGATACTACCCATTCTTGAGCCGGGCAAGACGGTTCGCGTGATGCGGTTGGAAAAAGGACAGGATCCGGATGATCTGTTGAAATCTGGTGGGGCTGATGCCATGCGGCGTATTATGGATGCCTCAGAAAGTCTGGTTGATGCGTTATGGCATTCCACGGCGGCTGATTTTGATCTGAACGAAGCGGAACAACGCGCTAAATTCTGGCAAATGATGCGTGATTATATCCGGCAGGTAAATAATCCGGCCATGCGCGATTCGCTAGGTGATGAGATACATGCCCGCATACAGGCAATGCGGCAAAGACCGCGTCAGAATAAATCAGGCCAATCCTATGGCCAGACGACGTATATTGGCCGTCAACATGCGCTTTCGGCAAAGAATATTCGCCCCAGAGCGATTATGACTATTCTGATGTATCACCCCGAATTGATACATGACCTGCATGAAGAGCTAGTAAAATTGGATATAAAGGATGATTTAGTAAAAAAAATGCTAAACATCATTTCTGAGAGTGTTACAATATATGATCACCTTGACGAAACCACCTTTCGTCATCATTTAGAGTCAGTAGGAGTAGGCGAGAAAGACCAGTTGAGTCTGTTGGAAAGTATTAAATCAAGAGTACGATTTGATCCTGAAACACTATCCAAGCAAGACGCAAAAACGAAGCTGGATGAGCTGATAACGCTTGAAATCCGCGGTAATAGAGCCCGCTCCACGAAACAAATTTAATCTAACCACATTAGCTGATGGGATGTTCCATGGCACAAAGCAAGAAGAAGAAATCACAAACCGATGAGCAATTGTCCGAAAGCGAATCGCTAGCAAAGTCCGCTAGTAATGATTCGGGCGAATCGGTAAACATTTCTGATGAAGCGATCAAAACGCTGATCAAAACTGGTCGCGAGCGCGGATTTGTTACGCATGACGAATTAAATAAAGCATTACCGCAAGGTGAGCTTACGTCTGAACAAATCGAAGATGTTATGGCTGAATTGAACTCAATGGGAGTTAATGTTGTCGATAACGCCGATCAGGAAGACGTGGTCGAAGACAGTGACGACAGCGAAGGCACATCAAATACCCCAGCCGGTAACATTAGCGATGAAAGCCGTGGGTCTGATGATCCGGTGCGCATGTATCTGCGGGAAATGGGAACAGTTGAGCTGTTAACCCGTGAAGGTGAAATTGCCATTGCCAAACGGATAGAAGCTGGGCGTGAGCTTATGCTTGGCGGTGTTTACGAATCGCCATTGACTATCCGTGCGTTAATCCAGTGGCGTGATGAGATTGAACAAGGCCTGGTCTTGATGCGTGATGTCATTGATCTGGAAACAACCTTTACCCGTATCAACGGTGAAGACAGCGCGGCTATTGCCATTGCTACCGATGATGATGACAGTATTTTAATCAACAGCACAGGTTTGAACATCAAAACCGAGTCTAATGAAGACGAAGACGAAGACGAAGATGATAATGCCGAATCAGGCGAAGATGGCGGCGGCGATAAGGATTCAAGCGATAGCGATAATGATGATGATAATGACGGCGATGATCTGAATATGTCACTGGCCGCCATGGAAGACGCTATCCGTGACGATGTCATGCAAAAAATGGAAGACGTTTTTGTCACCTATAAAGAGCTAAGCCAATTGCGTGATAAACGCATTGTTCAGTTCAAAAAAGGGTCTAGCGTCAATGCCAAAACAGAAGAACGCTATATCTCTCTCCGGCTAAAGCTGATTGAACAGATGGAACATATCCTGCTGAACACCGGCCGGATAGAAGCGCTGATGTTACAGCTTTACGGACTTAACAAACATCTGTCTTCACTAGAAGGCCAGATGTTACGCATCTCAATGAAATGTAATATCAAGCGTCCGCAATTTCTGGGGTTCTGGTCAGGGCATGAGCTGGATAAAGAATGGCCACCAGAAGAAGCCGATACCGCCGGATGGAAGAAACTTCGTGAAAATCACACCGAAGAAATTGAAGAAATTCGCAAATCCATTATCCAGATGATGACCGAGATTGGTATGTCCGTGTCTGAGTTCAAAGAGCTGATTCAAGTGATCCAGCGCGGCGAACGTGAGGCGGCACGCGCCAAAAAGGAAATGGTTGAGGCTAATCTGCGGCTAGTGATATCTATTGCCAAGAAATATACGAATCGTGGATTGCAATTCCTTGATCTGATCCAAGAAGGCAATATCGGTCTGATGAAGGCTGTTGATAAATTTGAATATCGCCGTGGGTATAAGTTTTCAACTTATGCCACATGGTGGATCAGACAGGCAATTACCCGTTCAATCGCTGATCAGGCCAGAACTATTCGTATTCCCGTTCATATGATTGAAACGATTAATAAACTGGTGCGGACATCACGGCAGATGCTTCATGAAATTGGCCGTGAACCGACGCCTGAAGAATTGGCGGAAAAGCTGTCCATGCCCATTCATAAGGTGCGGAATGTTCTGAAAATTGCTAAAGAGCCGATTAGTCTGGAAACCCCTGTTGGTGATGAAGACGATAGCCATCTGGGTGACTTTATCGAAGACAAGAACGCTGTTCAGCCGCTTGATTCCGCCATTTATGTGAGCTTGCGAGCCAAAACAACGCTTGTTCTGGCAGAATTAACGCCGCGTGAAGAACGTGTTCTGCGGATGCGTTTTGGCATCGGCATGAACTCTGATCATACTCTGGAAGAAGTCGGCCAGCAGTTTAGCGTAACGCGCGAACGGATTCGACAGATTGAGGCAAAAGCCTTGCGTAAGCTTAAGCATCCGTCACGGTCTAAGAAACTGAGAAGTTTCCTTGATAATTAATCGCAATTCGGCTATCCAATGATTGCTGGGCCTGTAGTTCAACTGGTTAGAACGCACCGCTCATAACGGTGTTGTTGGGGGTTCGAGTCCCTCCGGGCCCACCAGCATCCCACCAGCAGCCCATTAACCGCCTGCCAGATTAATTTAGTTCACCTGTGCTGATGCTGTTGCGCTGACGATAGCCTCAATGAACAGGGTTTTGCCCCCCCCCAGATCAATGTTTTCTACCTTGCGTGACGCTGTCAAATCAATGTTATGACCGCCGGCAATTTTTGCTTTGGCTTCGGCATCGTCACGGACAACATGTTCGGCATGATCAAGCGCTTGTTCCAGTTCGCCGAAATCAACAGGGCCTTTGATCAGATGCACGCGGTATGTTCCATCAGACGGTTGCGTGATAGTCACGCGGGCGCTTTGCCGGATGCTACCGACTGCCGCCCCGATAGCACCGGCAACGTCAGCGTCTTCGGGGACAATCAGATCAGCATTAAGAACCTTGGCGATGGCCGGATAATAACACGCAGCAGATGCGCCTAGGGCAATTAGTGGCCGGTGAAAACGGATACCGGTTGAGATCAATGTGCTATCAGATGGCTTCAGCGCAGACGCGATCATCTGAACAAGAATGGGGTTCTGTTCTGACATGGCATGGCGATTATTTTCATGCGCGTTCACCGCATCAATCAAGGCCAGTCCGGATTGAATAGCCAGACGATCAAGCACCATCTGGGCAAAGATATGAATATTTTCGGCTTGGGGTTTTCCAGAACCCGAACGTTGTCTGGCCATCAGCTTGCCTGCTTTTTCGGCGGCGGAAGTATCAAATTCGTTAAACTGATTGAGGATATGAACGGCATCTGTCGGGGTGAAGGTGGAAATAAGCACCAATCCACGCGCCACAAGCCGATCAATCGCGCCCATGGCAAGGCGGGTTTCTGCCAGTTCCGAAATGGCCGTCACGCCAGCGTCACGGCAATCTATCGCCATGCGGTATTCTGAACGGGTTAGCCATTCCGGTGGCTCACCAGTAAAGATTGGGACAACAAATCGGGCATCTGTTGCGCTGGCAATGGGATTTTCCAGCTGATCATCCAGTATTTTATGGATATGCGGATGTTGCTGTGCCAATGAGGATATCGGGATAGCGCGTCTGGGGCCTAATGTGACCCCGCCTTTGATGCCGCGATCAATAACACTGACTTCGCTATCACCACCAAGGCCGCCAGTGCGGATATCTGCGGCTTCTACCATGGTTGACCAGCCGCCAATGGTTGCGCCTTTAGGGGATAGCCGTGGCGTGCCGTTAGACATGATAGTGATATCGGTTGTCGTGCCGCCAATATCGCTAATGATTGCATCTGTCACACCGGCCAGATGCGCGGCGCCGGAAATGCTGGCGGCAGGCCCGGAAAGAATGGTTTCCACCGGCCGGATGCGTGCCAGTTGTTGATTGATCAGCGAGCCATCGCCTTTGACCACCATTAATTCGGCATCGATACCGGATGTTTTGATAATGTCATTTGTGGCATTGATCTGGCGATCCAGCAAATCAATAAGCCGTGCATTCAGCAAAGCTGTCAACGCCCGTTTAGGCCCGCCAAGTTCGGATGATAATTCATGGCTACAAGTGATGGGGCATCCGGTTTTTTTGCGCAGAAAATCACGCGCCGCTATTTCATGTTCGGGATTTCGGGTAGCAAAATGGCCGGCAATGGCAATCGCGCTGATATCTTTGCCGTGTTCATTGGCAAATGCCTCTAATGCCGCCATATCCAGATGCGCTTGCTGTTTGCCGTCGGTTTTATGCCCGCCGGCAATGATGGCAACCGGATCATTGCCTAGCGATTTCCCCAGATTATTTTTGGTTAAGCTGTTTTCATCAAAGCCGATCATGACAAGCCCGATACGGCCGCCCATGCCCTCAACCACAGCGTTTGTGGCCAGCGTTGTTGATAAGCAAACCTGTTTGAGCGCCTTATGCTGATCTTTTGTCATCTGGCTGATCACAGATTGAATGGCCGCGCCTAATCCGATGGATAAATCTTCGCGTGTGGTCGGTGCTTTCGCCTTGGCAATGAGTGCGCCATTTTTGCTGTCGATAATGGCGGCATCCGTGAATGTGCCGCCGGTATCAAGACCCAGAATATATGCCATGTGATGTTCCGCTATGATGTTTTTGTTTTAGGCTACGCGCGATTGGATATTCAGAGCTTGCTCAAGAAAGCCGTACATCCATTCAAGCACCTGATCATTATCTGTTCGTGTGGTCAGCGTCTGTCTGGCCATTTCTGCCTTATCCTTGCCGATGGAATCGTTGCGCCGGTCAATCAAGGCCGCCAGATAATCTGCTGTAAATTCCGGATGGCCTTGAAAAGACAGAACCCGGCCGGGGATGGTAAACGCCGCAAATGGGCAGAATTCATCACCCAGAAGCGGAATTGCCGCCGGTGGAATACTAATCACCTGATCCTGATGCATATAAAGCAGGCGAACGGATTGGCCTTTATCAATATGGTGATCAGCGGTTTTGTGGTGATGTGATGATTTCGGTAAACTGGCTTGCAGAGACATGTCTTTTACCCCAACCCCCCAGCCTTTATCGGATAACACCGCTTCCCCGCCCAAAGTATGTGCCAGTAATTGATGGCCAAAGCAGACACCGATAAGCGGAATATGTGCAGAATAGGCAGAAGTGATAAAATCTTTTAGCCGTGGTATCCATGGTAAATCATCATAGACACCATGCCGGCTACCCGAAACCAGATAAGCATCATAATCAGACAGCTGATCTGGAAAATCGCCATGCCGTGTGTGAATAAAAGATATATCCACCATATCCGCAATCGGGGCAAAAAACGCGGAAAACATATCCTGATAAGTCGGGTTATGTGGGCGCATATCAACGCCAGTTTCGCCAGCCAGTAAAATGCCAATGCGGATACGATGTTTTAAAGTCATATCAATCACCCGATGTAAAAACCCCGACCGTTCAAGGCCGAGAATATGAAAATGAAACGGTAAAAAATACCGCTCTTTGTCCATATAAAACGACAACTGTGATGGATGCAATATGATCTTGCCGAATTGCGTAAGATTCTAACAGATTTCAGCGTTGGATTGGCCGGCCATTGCCGTCAGTTCCGCAAGAATATATAGCCGGATAGCGCTGGAAAGTCCGCCAACCGCCGTGTCTGTGCCTAGTTTGTTGCTGCGCTGGATATCTATATCCGCCACAAGACGGGCAAGTGAGCAGTTTTTCTGTATGGAAATACGGCGAAGCGCATCCCAGAAATCGGATTCAAGGGAAATGGATGTTCGGTGACCGTTTATTGTCATGGAACGCTTGATCATAGACAGATATCCTTATCATGCTTAAATCAGACATAATTTCCAGAATGCCCGCCCGATTATATTGATAGAAGATAAGCTCATGGTAAAGCCCCCTTGATCATCCGGGGCGTGACGGACAAATACCGTATCGGCATCCGGATGTGGCTGTTCCAAAAAACGAAGCTTGATATGATCAGACCCGTCAATAGCAAAAAGCCCGGCATGCTGTGGGTTTTTATCGGTTTGATCAATGATGGCAAAGTCGCCTAAATTGGCGGTCGGCTTAATGGCATTATCGCCAACCTGCACCAGTGCCAATGCAGATAGATTTTTATAACCCATGGATGTCAGCAAATGGCCGGACATTTTCCATGGCTGGCGATCAAATCCGGCATGTTGCGGATGATCAAGAAAAGCAACAGTTGTTATCGTATCATTCTTTCGGCGTTTAGGCTGTTTTGATAGCTCATTTTCCAGTTGTTCAGACATAAGGGATTCATGGGGAATATCAAGCATGGCCGCCAGTTTATGGCGGATATCTTCGGGCAGGCTAAGCGGTGATCCGCGTTCAACATATTGTTGTAGATAGGCGTGATTGCGACCACAAGCTAGCGAGAGTTGTTTCAGCGTTTGTGGGGGTGAACATTTGGAAATAGCGTTAAGCAATGCCTGACGGGGGCGGTCGTAAGAATGATAGTGTTTAGTCATTACCTATCCTTAAGAATAAATTGAAATAAGATTTATCCTATTCCAAATATGAAATATTGTAAAACATTCTTTTTCGGAGATGGCAATGAAATTAGCATCATCACCTATGCTTGCAGATGGTAGTAGCATCATAAATAAAACAGATCAGGTCAAACAGCTCTTGCGGCAAATGGGCAAAATACTATCCGCGTTGCCATTAACACAGATGGATAAACCAATGGCAATCCGAGCATCATGGCCGGATTACAATCAGAAAGGTGGCATGGTATCAAGTGTGTATAGAAGATCAAGTAAACCCATACCATCAGCGAAAGACATCAGTAGAGCCGAATACTGGCTGAACGTCATATCGGGGCTGGATACCCAATCACGGCGCATCGTCATGGCAAGAGCAATGGGTATAACATGGCGACGGTTAGAGGAAATGGATGGCAGAAGCCATACTACATTACGGAAAATCGAGCAGGTCGCGTTACAAGAAATTCTGGTATTGGCGCAACAAAAATCGAATATGGATAAATAGACATTGACAATGTTTATAAAAT
>JAHEII010000088.1 GCA_024639485.1 Alphaproteobacteria bacterium | reverse complement strand
CCCATTAGGCCGGATACCGCCACCCCGATATTCAAACTGGAACGATGTGGTGGCATGGGTGATGGGTCTGTGGCGTTATAATAGGCGGTGATCGCTTGGCCGGATTTATCGGTTAGCGTGATGCGGGGCTTATCGGCCTTTGGGCTGATCTCGCTGGCAAATCCCTGTTCACCATGCAGAACAGCTACCTGATGCAAATATAGCTGACGTCTGGCCTCTATCAGCATTTCATTATGATGGAATCGTGATAGCGAAGGAATAAGAATGACCATTTCAGCAATCAGAATGATAACTGTCATGATAATGATAAGCCGGAGCGATAATCTGTTCATAAATGTATTCACCATTTAAAAAAGACAATATATAAGCTAGTGCCTATTGTTGTTTAACATTATAAATATTATTGTTTTATAATACTAACGCAAAAAACATTCGGTGTATTGAACGGTTAGAATGATTTTTTGTTATGTTTGATTGACTTTATGGGGAAAGTTGTCTAAAACCCCACTACTTTTAACATCTGAAGTGGAGCGGCCGTCATGAAACGGACTTTTCAGCCTAGCAATCTGGTTCGCAAACGGCGTCATGGGTTTCGCTCACGGATGGCAACTGTTGGTGGCCGTCGCGTGATTGGTGCTCGTCGGAGCAAGGGACGCAAGCGCCTTAGCGCCTGAAACCTGTGATGACGGGGTTAGAAACTATCCCCAAACGTCGTGATTTTGTACTTGTGTCAACACACGGGCGTCGTTATGCGATGCCCGGTTTGGTGTTGCAAATACGCGACCGTGGGGATGATGCCGGCGCCCGACTTGGGATTACTGCCAGCAAAAAAATTGGAAACGCCGTAGCACGAAACCGCGCCAAAAGACGCTTGCGCGCGGTGGCAGGCGAATATCTGGCCTGCCACGGTAAGCCGGGGCATGATTATGTGCTTATTGCACGATATAATACCAATGATCTGGAATGGTCGGCGCTTGCGGATAGCCTGAACATAGCCCTGAATAAAGTGCATAATACTGCCGCTTCTGATCAGACCGCAACATCAGCAAAGAATCACCGCAAAACAGACGACCAGAAAGACCATAGCGCATGACGAAGATATGGGTAGTTCTGTTTAGGGCGGTGAATCACATACTAATGTGGCTTGTATTGATCCCGATTTATGTCTATCGCTACACATTATCGCCGCTAATTGGGCGTGATTGTCGTTTTTTGCCGACTTGTTCGCAATATACCATTGAGGCAATCCGCACCCATGGTGTATGGTCAGGCAGCATATTGGGCATCAGACGCATTGGCCGTTGTCATCCTTGGGGTGGTGATGGTCATGATCCGGTGCCTCCTCGTAACACATCATCAGAAGCGTCGGAGTAATTGATGAAATCGGATAACAAAAATCTTATTCTGGCTGTGACTTTGTCCATGTTGATCCTTGTTTTGTATCAACTGTATTTCACCCCACCCCCACCCACGGCAGAACAGATTGCCGCGCAACAAAATACGGGGCAAAATGCTGGTCAGACGTTGGCCGCTGATGGCTCGCCAGTGCCAAGCATCAGCGCAGAAGCCATGCAAAGCACAAAAGCCATTGTTGATATAATCAACGCGCCACGAATAGCTATCGAAAACAGCAAGGTCATCGGTTCAATCTCGCTTGCTGGTGGGCGCATTGATGATCTCCGGCTTAAATCTTTTCAGGTGGAAAATGATCCGTCATCTCAAGACGTCAGTTTATTGCGCCGAACGGGTACAGAAAACGCCTATTTTGCAGAATCCTTTTTTACCAGCGTTACTGATGCCGGTTATAACCGTGCTGTGGATCGTGCCGCCATCTGGCAGGCCGATGGCAGCGTGCTGACACCTGATACGCCTGTAACGCTCAGCCATGAGGCAGGCGGAGTGATCTATAAACTGACTTATAGTATTGACGATGCCTATATGATCAGTGTTGCCAGTTCGGCTGAAAACATATCAGACCGTGTTCAGCAATTAGGTTCATCAACGCGGATACTGCGCCAGCGGCCAAGCTATACGGAATGGATTTCCTATGCTGGCCCGATGGGATATTTCAATAGCAATAGCGGCAATGTCTTTCTTGATTTCGAAGATGTGTCCGGCACGATCAGCTGTGCTAATGATGAACGGTTTTGTGCCGGAAATGACACATCCAGCTGGATAGGGGTATCGGATAAAAACTGGTTAACCGCCATTATTTCTTCCCCAGATCAGCAAACCGATTACATCATGCGGCCAGTCAATGCGCCAAATTTTGAAACAATCAGATTGCAACTCGATGATCAGACACGGGCAGATATTGATCAGATACAGACAGGTAATCTGTATGAAGGTAGTGGCCAGCCCATTGAAGCATCCAGCAACCAGAAGCCGGTTCAATTGGCACAAGGCGAAACCGCAAGCTGGACGACGGATCTGTTTCTTGGCCCCAAAAAATACACAGTTCTAAATGATTATCAGGATAGTAAATCCATCCCGCGCTTTACCAATGCTATTGATTGGGGCTGGTTTGAGTTTCTGGCAAAGCCCATGCTGATTGTGATTGTCTGGCTGAACGAATATGTGAATAATTTTGGTATTGCCATTATTCTGCTGACAGTCGGCATCAAAATCCTGTTCTTTCCTCTGGCAAATAAATCCTATAAATCCATGGCCAAGATGCGTGAACTGGCGCCACAGGTCAAAGATTTGCGGGAACGATTTGGTGATGATCGCCAACGCCAGCAACAGGAAATGATGGCATTATACCGGAAAGAAAAAGTAAATCCGGCATCGGGATGCTTGCCTATATTGTTGCAGATACCGGTGTTTTTTGCGCTGTATAAAGTGCTGTATGTCACCATTGAAATGCGGCATGCGCCATTTTTCGGCTGGGTGACTGATCTGTCTGCGGTTGATCCCACATCGATTATTAATCTGTTCGGGCTTCTGCCATATGATACGTCATTCGCGCCGGACATCCTGAATATTGGGATCTGGCCGATATTGATGGGTGTGACCATGTTTATTCAGATGTCGCTCAACCCGCCACCGCCTGATCCGGTTCAAGCCAAAATATTCAAATATATGCCGGTCATGTTTACCTTCTTGCTGGCTACGTTTCCGGCTGGACTGGTGGTTTACTGGACATGGAACAACATTCTGACTATTGCCCAGCAATGGTATATCATGCGTGGTGTCCGGCTGGAAAAGCAGGCAAGAGGATAATTCATGGCAGAAACAGGTGAGGGTGAAATATCCAGTATTGAGCCGGATGATGCGCTCAATATGGAACTCGGCCGTAAGCTGTTTCTGCGTCCATGCCAATTTGTCGCCGGCGCAATGACCGAGCCGCAATTGCCGCAGATGAATCTGCCGGAAATTGCATTCGCTGGCCGGTCTAATGTGGGTAAGTCCTCACTGATTAATGCGGTTACTAATCAGAAATCACTGGCACGAACCTCACAAACGCCGGGGCGGACACGCCAGCTTAATTTTTTTGATTGTGGTGAGCGTATATGTCTGGTTGATCTGCCGGGGTATGGCTATGCCAAGGCATCAAAAACCGATATCAAGGCATGGACAGGGCTGACGCTGGATTTTCTCAAAGGCAGGGCAACATTAAAACGGGTGATGTTATTGATTGATAGCCGCCGTGGGATTGGTGACAAAGACAGAGAGATTATGAAAATTTTCGATCAATCGGCGGTTTCATGGGCGGTTGTTCTGACCAAGATTGATAAATTGAATGCAACCGAAAAAGAAACGATCATTGCCAATACACTGGCGGAGGCCGCAAAACATGTCGCGGCATGGCCGGGGGTGTTTGTCACATCAGCGGATAAAGCTATCGGGCTTGATGAATTGCGCGGACATATTTTTAGCCTGATAGCCTGATAGATAGATTGAGTGATCATGATGTTGCTGGGGGTTGGGCTGATACTTGCGCTTTGATCCAAATTAAGGCAATTAATATGCCGAGGGATATATGATGGAAAGCATTACACAATCAAATCGTCTGGAATGGCTGGCTAAAGCTGGCACACTGGCAGAAGCATTGCCGTATATGCGGCGTTATTCTGGTCATGCGGTGGTGGTTAAATTTGGTGGTCATGCGATGGGTGACGCTAGCTATATTCGCAATTTTGCGCAAGATATGGTGCTATTGCGGCAAGTCGGAGCAAAGCCGGTGGTTGTTCATGGTGGTGGCCCCCAGATTGGTGCCATGCTGGATAAGCTGAACATCACCAGTGATTTTATTAACGGGTTACGGGTGACAGATGCCGATACCGTATCGGTAGTAGAAATGGTGCTTAGCGGGGCTATTAATAAATCACTTGTGGCCGCCATTAATGATGCTGGTGCTAAAGCTGTTGGCATTTCGGGTAAGGATGCTGATCTGATCATAGCCAGAAAATTACTGGCCGCGAATAAATCGGCTGATGACGCCGCGCCTGTTGATCTGGGTTATGTGGGTGAACCGGCACAAATTGATACGTCTGTTATTAATGCGTTAATTGCATCTGATCTGATACCGGTTGTTGCACCAGTGGCGCGGGGAACGGATGGTGCAACATATAACATCAATGCCGATACTGCTAGCGGTGCTATTTCTGCGGCGATGCAGGCAACACGTCTGTTATTGCTGAGTGATGTTCCCGGTGTGATGGATAAAGACGGTCAGGTGATCCCGCGTATGACCATTAGTCAGGCCAGAATGTTAATCGAAAACGGAACGATTAGTGGCGGCATGATCCCCAAGGTAAATACATGTATAGAAGCCGTAGAAGGCGGTGCAGAAGCCGCTGTTATTCTGGATGGCAGAGAAGCCCATGCGGTGCTGGTAGAATTATTTACCGAACACGGGATTGGCACGATTATCATGCCGGACTAAATCATTATTATCCGGCTTTTTGAATGAACCAGTAGTTAGAGATATTATGGCACATATAGACAACAAACCCATTACCATTGACCATATCCAGACATGGATTTTTGATCTGGATAACACTATTTATCCGGCGGCATCACGGCTGTTTGATCAAGTGCGGCATCGCATGACTGATTATATTCAGCATCATTTTTCACTGGAACGTGATGCGGCCAGAGCCATGCAGAGAGATTTGTTTCTGCGCCACCGGACAACCATGAAAGGTCTGATGGTAGAACATGGTACTGATCCGCATCATTTTATGGATTATGTGCATGATATTGATCTATCCACGCTGGGCTATGACATCGAACTGGATGAAGGCATAGGCGCGTTATCTGGCCGGAAGGTGATTTTTACCAACGGGTCTGCCGCCCATGCTGCGAATATTCTTGAAGCATATGGAATTCGCCATCATTTTGATTTTACCTATGATATCTTTTCTGCAGATTTCCTGCCCAAGCCGGAACCAAAAACCTATGCCGATTTTATGCAGAAAGCGGATATTGATCCCAATTCGGCTATCATGGTGGAAGACATGGCCATCAATTTGAAACCGGCGCATGATATGGGTGTGACAACGCTATGGCTAGATCATCCGGACGAAGATGTTCCATCAGAAGGTCGGATGGATGATGTGAGCCACATAAACTACATTGCAGATGACCTTAAGCATTTTTTATCCTATACCAATACATGATATACGGGTGGCTGTTCCAACGGCATGACCCCTTAAATAACAGGAGAACGAAGACATGACCGATCTTGAAACCATTATTAATCAGGCATGGGAAGACCGTGATCAGGTTTCTGCCAGCACCAAAGGTGCGGTTCGTGATGCTGTCATGGATGCGCTGAATATGCTGGATAATGGGTCTGCCCGAGTTGCCGAACAAAAAGCACAGGGCGAATGGACGGTTAATCAGTGGCTCAAAAAAGCGGTGCTTTTAAGCTTCCGGCTGAATGATATGGATGTGATCCCAAGCGGGACAGATTACCCCGGCCACGGCATGGCATCATGGTGGGATAAAGTGCCGTCAAAATTTGCTGGCTGGGACGCTGACCGTTTCCGTGCCGCCGGATTTCGCGCTGTTCCCGGCTGTGTTGTTCGTCATTCTGCTTATGTTGCTCCCGGTGTGGTGATCATGCCCGGATTTATCAATCTGGGCGCTTATGTTGGCGAAGGCACGATGGTGGATACATGGGCAACCGTTGGCTCATGCGCGCAAATTGGTAAAAATGTTCATCTTTCGGGTGGGGCAGGTATCGGCGGTGTGCTGGAACCACTGCAAGCTGGCCCTGTAATTATCGAAGATGACTGTTTCATTGGCGCCCGATCAGAAGTCGTTGAAGGCGTTGTTGTGGAACGTGGCGCGGTTCTATCCATGGGCGTATTTATCGGTGCTTCAACAAAAATTATCAATCGTGATACCGGTGAGATATTCATGGGCAGAGTACCAGCCTATTCTGTTGTCGTGCCGGGTTCCATGCCGGGTAAGCCATTGCCAGATGGAACGCCGGGGCCGCATCTGTCCTGTGCGGTGATCATCAAGCAGGTGGATGAACGCACTCGTTCCAAAACCTCAATCAATGAGCTGCTGAGAGACTAATGCCATATGACAGACGCTTTACCAGCTGAACATGATCTGGCCAGACAGCTTATTCAATGCCCGTCGGTAACGCCAGCCGAAGCAGGGACACTTGATTTATTGTCGGAATATATGACCGGTTTAGGGTTTGACGTAACACGTCTGGCGTTTGGTGAGGGCAAAGACCGGGTTGATAACCTGTTTGCCAGACGTGGTGATAGCGCCCCGCATTTCTGTTTTGCAGGACATAGTGACGTTGTCCCCACTGGTTCGGTGGACGCATGGCAAACAGCGCCTTTTGCCGCTGCGATTGTTGATGATCATATGATCGGGCGCGGTGCTGTTGATATGAAAGGTGCGATTGCCTGTTTTGCCGCCGCCTTGTCCGAATGGCTGGAAAAGCACGCTGATTTTTCCGGTAGCATCAGTATGCTGATCACTTGCGACGAAGAAGGCCCGGCCATTCATGGAACAAAGCCTATGGTGGCGTGGCTGAATGACACTGGCCAGATGCCTGATGCGGTGCTGGTGGGTGAGCCGACTAATCCGGATCAGCTAGGTGATGTGATCAAGCATGGCCGGCGCGGGTCATTAACATGTCAG
>JAHEII010000082.1 GCA_024639485.1 Alphaproteobacteria bacterium | reverse complement strand
CTTGCGGCGAATGATCACTGGCCACCGCATCAATGGTGCCGTCAGCCAGTCCGTCAAGCACGGCCAGACGATCATTTTCATGCCGCAAAGGTGGCGACAGCCGGAACCGGCTGTCATAATCCCGAACAGCAATATCATTTAGCAACGCATAGGGCGGGGCGGTGTCACAGGTAACGTGCAAGCCTTCTGCTTTTGCCGCACGGATTAATGCGATGCCTTTGGCGGTTGATATATGCGCCACATGATAATGTCCACCGGTCATGCGCAATAACGCCAGATCACGGGCAATAATAATTTCTTCGGCGGCGTCCGGAATGCCTTTCAGCCCAAGCCGCATGGAATGCTCACCCTCATGCATCTCACCGCCGGCGGCTAGCACAGGGTCTTCGGCATGCTGGATAACCGGTTGTTTCAACATGGCGGCATAGCTCAATACCCGCCGCATGGTCAGACTATTGCTGATGGCATGGGTGGCATTGGTAAATCCGACAGCACCGGCATCGCTCAGCAATCCAAGCTCAGCCATGGATTCCCCATTCAGCCCAGACGTTGCCGCCCCATATGCATAAACCTTGATAGCATGAACAGGATCAGACAATCCGGCCAGCATCCGGCATTGTGATTTCAGCATTTCCGGATCATCCAGCACCGGTTTAGTGTTTGGCAGACAGACCATGCTGGTAATGCCGCCACGGGCGGCGGCTTGTGCCAGCGTAAGTGGCGTTTCTTTCTGCGCGGCACCCGGATGACAGGATTGCACCCGCATATCAATAAGCCCCGGGGCTAGTATCTTGGCATTGCCGTTAATAATCTGTGCATCAATAGGCGGTGTGATGCCGCCGGATTGATCAGATATCTGGCTGATTTTGCCATGTTCGATCAGACATTCACCGATCATATCCGTATTGCTGGCTGGGTCGATGATCCGGACATGTTTAAACAGAGTGCTGGTCATCTAGCTGATCCCCTGAGCTTTATCTTTATTTTCGCGGCTGATCAAACCAAAAGCCAGTGCTTCAAGACAGGCCATGCGGATAGCCACGCCCATTTCCACCTGTGTAGTGATCAGGCTTCGTTCCACGTCATCAGCTAATTCTGATGAAATCTCAACCCCTCTATTCATGGGGCCGGGATGCATGATTAAGGCTTCGGGGTTGGCCAGGCTCAATTTTTCGCGGGTCAGACCGTATCGGTGAAAATATTCGCGCTGTGATGGGGTTTCTGCGCCTTGCATGCGTTCCTGTTGCAATCTTAGTAACATAACAATATCAACGCCGTGCAAACCTTCTTCCATATCGTGATATAGATCAACGCCCATTTCCGTGATGTGTTTGGGCACTAACGTTGTTGGGGATATAACGCGGATATTTGCCCCCAGAATAGACAGAAGATGAATATTTGATCTGGCCACACGGCTATTGGCAATGTCACCGCAAATGGCAATATTCAGGCCTTCGATATAGCCTAGCCGCCGTTGAATGGTCAGCGCATCCAGCAAGGCCTGGGTCGGGTGTTCGTGGCGACCATCACCAGCATTAATAACAGCGGCATTTACATATTTGGATAGCAATAAAGACGCACCGGAATTCTGATGCCGCATCACCAGTATATCGGGGTGCATGGCGTTAAGCGTGACGGCGGTATCAATCAGGCTTTCCCCCTTTTTGATAGAAGACGTAGCCACCGGCACATTAACCACAGACGCCCCCATTTTACGTGCCGCCAGATCAAATGACACACGGGTTCGCGTTGAGTTTTCAAAAAAAATGGTGAAAACCGTTAATCCCTTAAGATGGGTCAGCTGTTCACGGGGTGCCAGATCAGCGAAGCTATGCGCCCGCGCAAGCAATGAAGTAACGGTTGGCCGGTCAAGACCCTCTATGCCCAACAGGTGTTTGTCCGGTAATGCGATAGCCGCCATCGGATCGGTTGCATCTGATTTTGATTTCGATTTGCTCACACCCATAAACCTTTTTATATATCCAGCCCTGCCATCACGTCCAGTGCTGATTGCAATATCCATGTTGCTGCCAATGCATCACGGCGTTCTGCTCGTTTTTGCCGTGTCATATCAGCATCAACCATAGCACGTTCCACGCTCACCGTGGAAAGCCGTTCATCCTGTAAAAGGACTGGCCAGTCTTTGATCCGCATCATAGCATGAATAAAGTCACGGACAGAATCACAACGGGGGCCAGTAGAACCATCCATATTCAATGGCCAGCCCACAACCATGCCGCCAATGTCATGATCTGATGCCATCTGCATCAGTTTTTCCATGTCAGGAGTAAATTTACGCCGATAGAGGATAGATACCGGTGACGCCACTTTCCAGTCAGGGTCAGAAACCGCGATTCCGATTGTTTTTTTACCGACATCAAGCGCAAATAGCTTACCAATGCTATTGCGCTGTGTCATAAAATCCTCAATCTTGCATATCGTCATATCCAATGCTATTACCGCTTCAATAGCTTTTTGTCACCTGTCTTTGAAAAAGAATGCCATATGACTGATAATAATTCTGAACAACATGCGATAGATACATCGACCATCCAGAAAATAGCACGGCTTGCCCGGATGGACATCCAGCCAGAACGAGAGCAAGCGCTTTGTGGCGAGCTTAGCACCATCATCTCATGGGTTGAACAATTGGGCGAATGCGATACGGCTGATGTTGAACCGCTGGCCAGTGTGACTGGCCATAGCTTGCCCATGCGTGATGATGTTGTCACCGCAGGCAATGAGCCAGACGTGGTGTTGTCAAATGCCCCAGAAGAAGCATCACATTTCTTTGTTGTACCAAAGGTGATCGAATGAGCGATATTCTTTCCATGACAGCGGTTGCCGCAAGGCAGGCGCTGGATAACAAAACGATCAGCGCGGTGGAATTAACCGAAGCCTATATTAAGGCGGCGGATGATACCGCAGATAATAACGCCTATGTCTTGCGGACATCGGACAAAGCTATGGAAATGGCTAAAGCCAGCGATAAGCGGCTAGCCAAGGGCGAAGCCGGATTGCTTGAAGGGATTCCGGTTGGTGTTAAGGACATGTTCTGCACCAAAGGCGTAGAAACGACAGCATCCTCAGCAATCCTCAAAGGTTTTGTGCCGCCATATGAATCCACGGTGACAGAAAATCTCTGGCAGGATGGCGCGGTCATGCTTGGCAAAATCAATTGTGATGAGTTTGCTATGGGATCAGCCAATGAAACCAGTGCTTTTGGTGCGGTGACAAACCCATGGACAGCAAGCGAAGGGCCATTGCAGGGCAAAGCACTAACCCCCGGTGGTTCATCCGGTGGGTCAGCGGCGGCAATGGCGGCGCGTTCAACGCTGCTTGCCCCGGGGACAGATACCGGCGGTTCTATCCGTCAGCCTGCGGCGTTTTGCGGGCTGGTCGGCATGAAGCCCACTTATGGACGCTGTTCGCGCCGTGGGATTGTTGCTTTTGCCTCATCGCTGGATCAGGCAGGGCCAATCACGCGTGATGTAGCGGATTGTGCGCTTATGATGACCTCAATGTCTAGCTATGATAGCGGTGATTCCACGTCTATTGATGCGCCGCTTCCTGATTTGATGGATGCGTTTGCCACAGCTAAAAACAAAGGCATTAAAGGCATGCGGATTGGTATTCCGGATGAATATACCGTTGACGGCATGCCGGATCAAATTGCAAGCCTATGGGATACTGGCCGCAAATGGCTAGAAGATGCCGGTGCGGTTTGTGTTCCGGTTAGCTTGCCGCATACGCAATATGCGTTGCCGGCCTATTACATTATTGCACCAGCCGAAGCATCATCCAATCTGGCGCGGTATGATGGGGTGCGTTATGGCCAGCGCGTTGATGGCGCGTCACTTGACGACATGTATGCCAAAACACGCGGTGCCGGTTTCGGGGATGAGGTAAAACGCCGTATTCTGATTGGGACATATGTTCTATCAGCGGGCTATTATGATGCCTATTACATCAAAGCCCAAAAGGTCAGACGTTTAATCCAGAATGACTTTACCAACGTATTTGCGGATGTAGACGCGCTATTGACTCCATCAACACCCTCAGCGGCATTTGCGCTAGGGGATGAGAGCAAAGACCCGCTTAGCATGTTTTTGAACGATGTGTTCACGGTGCCGGCCAATCTGGCAGGTATTCCGGCGATATCGGTTCCTGCTGGTCTATCGTCTGATGGGTTGCCACTTGGCTTGCAATTGATTGCGCCCAGTTTACGCGAAGACACGTTGATAAAAGGCGCGGCCATACTGGAATCCGCCGCCGGTTTTGATCATGTTGCATCAGGAGCCGCGTCATGACAGATATAGCAACACCACCAGCAACATCACCACTGGTTGAAGGCCGGACAGGTCAATGGGAAGTTGTCATCGGACTGGAAGTCCACGCCCAGGTCAGCAGTCAGGCAAAGCTGTTTTCCGGAGCATCTGCTACATTCGGGGCAGGGCCTAATGAACATGTATCGCTAGTTGACGCGGCAATGCCCGGTATGTTGCCAGTGATTAACCGGTTTTGTGTGGAACAGGCGGTAAAAACCGGCCTTGGGCTGAATGCCGAGATCAATCTGTTTAGCGTATTTGACCGCAAAAACTATTTTTACGCGGATTTACCGCAAGGCTATCAGATCAGCCAGTTTAAACAGCCGATTGTAGGTGAGGGCAGTATCACCATCACGCTGGCCGATGGAACCACCCGTGATATCGGTATTGAACGGCTGCATCTGGAACAGGACGCTGGCAAATCCATGCATGACCAGCATCCCACCAAATCCTATATTGATCTGAACCGGTCTGGCGTGGCGTTGATGGAAATTGTATCACGTCCGGATATGCATTCCGCCGAAGAAGCCGCTGCCTATGTGACCAAATTGCGCTCAATTTTGCGGTTTCTGGGAACATGTGATGGCAATATGGAACAGGGGTCGATGCGTGCTGATTGTAATGTGTCGGTGCGCCGTCCGGGGGCGGAACTGGGCACGCGGACAGAAACCAAAAATCTGAATTCCATCCGTTTTATCGCCCAGGCGATCAATAGCGAGGTAGCACGCCAGATTGAGGTCATCGAAGATGGTGGCACAATTCATCAGGAAACGCGGCTATTTGATACCTCAACCGGCCAGACGCGCCCTATGCGATCCAAAGAAGACGCGCATGATTACCGGTATTTTCCTGATCCGGACTTGTTGCCGCTGGAACTGGACGCGGCATGGGTTGAACATTTGCGCCAGAACTTGCCGGAATTGCCGGATGCCTTGCGTCAACGTCTGACCGATGAATTTGGATTAAGCGCTTATGATGCCGCCTTGATCAGCGAAGACCGCCAAACTGCCGCGTGGTATGAAGCGGCGGCGGCTGGCCGTGATGCTAAACTGGTGGCAAACTGGATGGCGGTGGAATTGTTCGGGGCTTTGAACCGGATGGGGCTTGATCTGGCCGACTCACCGGTTACACCGGATCAGCTAGGACAACTGGTTGACCGCATCAGCGATGGCACGATTTCTGGCCGTATTGCCAAGGATGTGTTCGCCTTCATGCTGGAATCTGGCGATGATCCGGATCAGGTGATTGAAGCCAAGGGGTTCAAGCAAGTATCAGATACCGGCGCGATTGAAGCCATGATTGATACCGTGATGGCGGAAAACACCGATAAGGTCGATGAATATCGCGGCGGCAAAGATAAGCTGTTCGGATTCTTCGTCGGGCAGGTGATGAAAGCATCCAAAGGCCAGGCCAATCCGGGGGTAGTCAATGACCTGCTCCGCCAGAAACTGGATGGGTAGTTTTTAAAGATTATTTAATGCGTTAACGGTCGGTTAACCTTTCTTAGGTATCTTCACTTTAGGAAAAGAGGATAGATTCCTTTTGGCGTAGTCGGAGACACCTCTGAAATTGGAGGTAAGCCGACCACAAAAAGCCCCAGCCGTTTAAAACGACTGGGGCGGTTTTTTATCTGTTAAATGGCGTTATGATCTTGAGTGCTATAATACTCAAATCTGTAAATCACATAGAAATCAGCTAGTTACCGGTGCGTATCACGCGGTGAGGCGGGCGATCAAAGCCGGCAGATCAGCACAAGATGCTATGGCATAGCTTGATTTTGGCATGAAATCCGGAATTGCCGGGGCGGTATCTGTGATGGCAATCACATGCTGGCATCCAGCGGCAATCGCGGCATCATGATCCGCCTGTGTATCGCCAATCATCACCGCCCGATCCGGTGTTGTTCCCAATGCCGCGCAACAGGCCAGAATCCCGCCAGAATCGGGTTTGCGGCCATGGCCACTATCGGCGGTAATGACAACATCCATCACATCATTCAACCCCAGATCAGCCATATTAATAGCGGTGGTATCATCCCCATCATTGGTGACAACCCCCAGCTTATATCCCGCCGCTTTCAACGCCATAAGCGGGGTCAATATATCGCCTTTGGCGACGGTCTGGTTAGCCACGCTTTTTACGGCGATATCCATCATTTCCTGTTTATAGGCGGCGGTTTCCATAATATCGCTTAATGCCGGATCAAGCGCTGACCATAACGGCATCAAAGAGCCATAGGTGCCGGTGGCATAGGCGCCGTTTTCCAGTACGCGGCCGGATTGCCCGTCTTCATCCAGCTCAACCCCTATCGCGGCCAGTAAAGCGCGGTGAGTGACGCGGCTATCGATCAATCCTTCGGTATATTTGGCAATGTTGCATATGGTTAGAAACCATGTCTGGTTGAGGTCTAACAGAACGCCATCCTTATCAAAAAGTATTGCATCAATTGCCATATCAATCTCTCACATAAAAAGGGGGGAAAGCGGTTTTTCCGCCAGTTGATGAATTAATTCGGCCATATCATGCCAGTCTTTGCATTTTCACGCAATCCATGGTTTGACAAAGCCGTCATCTTTAGTTAGATGGATGTTGCATACGCCGTGTTGGGGGCAACCCCATATACCCATAATTGCGGAGGGGTGGCCGAGTGGCTGAAGGCGGCGGTTTGCTAAATCGTTGAAGGAGGAAACTCCTTCCGGGGGTTCGAATCCCTTCCCCTCCGCCACTATCTATTATCTTTAATTCTAATTACTGCTTTTATTCCTCTGTTTAATCCCTGTATTTATGGGATAATACTTGATTATCTGTGCATAAAAGTAATGTTCTGTCCATTGCTAT
>JAHEII010000075.1 GCA_024639485.1 Alphaproteobacteria bacterium | reverse complement strand
CTTATTTTTCCCATCTATTCATTTCTTTACCCCTCGATAGTGATTTACATTTTATTAAGCAACACATCTTGGCAGGGGAAAAATAAGAGAGCCGGAAACTACTAAAGGATCAGCCCTGCTGGCTGAAGAATAGAATTCATTATACTTATCAGTCAAATTTAAAGTTTGAGTATTATAATACTCAATCCAGCAAGCCACGCGCCTTCAATGCGGCGGCAATCTCATCCAGAATAGCCGGATCATCAATCGTTGCGGGCATATTATAGGCCTCACCATCAATAATTTTCTGCATGGTACCGCGCAGAATCTTGCCTGATCGCGTTTTGGGCAGACGTTTCACCGCCACCGCAGTTTTAAACGCCGCCACCGCCCCAATCTGGCCGCGTACCAGCTTTATCAGCTCCGCCTCCAGTTCTTCGGGCGTTTTATCAACACCATCATTCATCACATAAAACCCAACCGGCAACTGACCTTTCAATTGATCTGCCGCGCCAACAACCGCACATTCGGCAACGTCAGCATGACTGGTTATGACTTCTTCCATACCGCCGGTGGACAGCCGGTGCCCCGCCACATTAATAATATCATCGGTGCGCGCCATAATGAACACATTGCCTGTCGCATCCACGATTCCGGCGTCGGACGTCATGTAATATCCGGGAAAAGTGCGCAAATACGCGTCATGAAACCGATCATCCGCGCCCCATAATGTTGGCAAGCATGATGGCGGTAAGGGCAGTTTGACAACAATATTTCCCAGCGTTCCGCGTTCCACCGGCATGCCTTCGTCATCCAGCACTTGCACATCATAGCCCGGCATCGGCCGTCCTGATGAGCCAGCAGGAACATCAACCAGACCAAGCCCTAATGTATTTCCGGCAATCGTCCAGCCGGTTTCGGTTTGCCACCAGTGATCAATCACCGGCACATTCAGTTTTTCAATCGCCCAGTGCAAGGTGTCTGGATCCGTCCGCTCACCAGCCAGAAACAACGCCCGAAATCCGCTCAAATCATAATCACGGATCAGATCGCCCTGTGGATCAACTTTGCGGATAGCCCGAAAAGCTGTTGGTGCAGTAAACAGAACTGATACATGATAAGTGCTGATAACGCGCCAGAACGCGCCTGCATCGGGGGTGCCAACTGGCTTGCCTTCATACATCACGCTAGTGCACCCGAACAATAATGGCGCATAACAGATATAGCTATGGCCAACGACCCAGCCCACATCCGAAGCCGCCCAGAATACCTCACCCGGCTGCACTCCATAGATATGATCCATCGTCCACATCAGCGCAACCATATGGCCGCCATTATCGCGAACCACGCCTTTGGGCTGTCCGGTGGTGCCAGACGTATAGAGAATATAGAGCGGATCTGTCGCCTTAACCGGAACGCATGCCTGCTTTAATCCGGCGGTGCGAGCATGTGACATTTCATCAGCGTAATCATAATCACGCCCATTGATTAAGGCACAGTCTTGTTGCTCTCTTGCCATAATCAGACAGACATCCGGCTTATGGCTAGCCTGTTCAATCGCCTGATCAAGCAGCGGTTTATAGGCAATGACGCCCGATGGCTCAATCCCGCATGTGGCAGATATCATGGCTTTGGGCGTGGCATCATTAATCCGGATAGCGAGTTCTGCCGGGGCAAAGCCGCCAAATACCACAGAATGAACCGCGCCAAGTCGTGCCACTGCCAGCATGGCAATCACGGCTTCTGGTACCATGGGCATATAGATGATAACACGGTCGCCTTTGGTTACACCGCGTCTGGCCAGAACGGCTGCTAGTGTTTCCACCTCATCAAGCAATTCCGCATAGCTGATCTGCCGCCCATTGCCTGTCATTGGACTGTCATAAATCAACGCCGCCTGATCGCCGCGCCCTGCCGCTACATGCCTGTCTACGGCATTATAACATGTGTTCGTTGTTGCGTCGGGAAACCATCGGCCAGATCCATTGCTGTCACCGTCAAAACATGTGGTCGGCGCGGTGAACCAGTCAATCTGTTCCGCTGCCTTCATCCAGAATGCCTCCGGGTCGTTTTGCCACTGATCGTAGATATCCTGATATTGTGATTGATTGTTTGCCATGTTCCGGCTTCTCCCCATGTTCCGGCTTTTTCCGCGTATTTTTCTAGCGTCAGATTAATAGGCTTTATCCGCCGCGACAAGTCTGTGATGATAGATGATCCGGATTTATGGCTGTCTTGACCATAAAAACACATGCGAGTAAGACTTAAATCATGTCTAAAGACCAATCGCAATCATCACCACCGCCTGCAATGGATCGCTTTGCTCCGCTTAGTGATCCGCGGCAAGTGGCCATGCTGGCACTTCGTGATCTTTTTCAAGTGCCGGGACTGGGGTTGTTTTTTTCCATGGTCGGGTTTTCGGCTATCGCCCGCGAAGCCGGTTTCGGGCTGAAAGAAGCACTGGCCACCAGCGCGTTAGTCTGGGGGATGCCGGGGCAGGTGGCTATGGCCAGTTTATATCTGGCCGGTGCATCGGCGGCGGTGATATTCATGGCGGTTGCTCTGGCTAATATGCGGATGATGCTTATGGTAGTATCAACGGTTGATCTGATAGGTTTTCGCCGCCATGGAACAGCGCTGATTAAACAGATTTTCCTGATGCATTTTCTGGCAATTACCACATGGATTCAGCTATCGGTAGTGCGCGGCAAAGTCGCTGATCGGGCGATGGTGATCTATTTTATGGCTTTTGCCCTGCCACTATTTGTTATTGGCATGACGGGAACAGTATTGGGGTTTTATCTGGTGGATATCGTGCCGCCGTTATTGCTGAAATCGATAGTATTCACCACGCCGCTTTATATTCTGATGATGGTAGCTAAAATCAGAATTCAGCTGTTTCGTTATGCTGGCGTTGTTGGCGGTGCTTTGGCGCCATTGCTTTATCCGCTGATTGGGGAATGGGCTATTCTGACCGCTGGCATTGTTGGCGGTACGCTGGTTATGTTGCCGCGTCTGAATACGGCCAGGCAGGTGCGCCGTAAAATGCACCGGAAGAAAAGGCATAATCAGTCATGATTGATCAATCCCTATATCTTTGGGTGCTGATACTGCTGGCCTTTATTGCAACCGATATCTGGCGCGTGCTTGGGGTGTTGCTGGCGAACCGGATCACTCCGGAAAGCCTGTTCATGAAATGGATCAACGCCGTCGCCTATGCCATGGTATGCGGAGTTATGATGCTGGTTGTTGTGCATCCGGCAGGGCTGGTGGCCAGTTCATCCATGCTGGCGCGGCTTCCGGCATTTGCGGTGACTATCGGATTAATGCTATGGCGCGGCAATACATTGCTTGCGGTTTCTTCCGGTGCATTTACCTTTTTCTGCCTTGATTATTTTCTCGCACCATAATCATTGCGAATACGGTTTTTCCGCGTTAGGGGCTTGTCCTATCCGTATCACAGATCATATAATAATCATGTAAATCATTTGAGAATTAATATGTCGGTAACAGCAGAAGAAATTATTACAAGCCTTGATCTTCAGCCCCATCCCGAAGGCGGCTGGTATAGGGAAACATTCAATAGTCGCGCAGATGGTGAAACGCGCGGGGCTATGACCGCTATCTATTTTCTCCTCAAAAAAGGCGAAACCTCACATTGGCATCGGGTGACAGACGCGGATGAAGTATGGTCATGGGTCGCTGGCGGCTCACTTAATTTTTCCCATATTGCACCAGCAAAAGACGCTGAGGATAAACCGGCTGTTCAACAATTGGTGATTGGCATGAATCTGGCCGCCGGTGAAGTGCCACAATTGACGGTTAAGGCAGGACACTGGCAAACTGCATCAGCCCGTGAGGATTTTGTTCTGGTTAGTTGTGTGACATCCCCCGGCTTTGTGTTTGACAGCTTTGAGCTGGCACCACAGGATTTTCAGCCCGGCTTTATTTTTTAATATATCTTCTGTATTTCCATTTTCGCTGCTACTAAAGTCACGTTCTATTTTTTATTTAGACATTGACTTGATCTTCTAGTGATATTAATAATAATAATCATTCGCAATATCAAAAGTAAGTAAATGTCGCAAAGTTTGGTGAGTTTTAGTACTAGCTTAATAAGAAGTGATGACGTTGATCACAACCTATGGAGACAAAAATGACTGCTGTAATTTCTTATGGCTTTTTCCGCGATAATAGCCGCCTTAGCGTCAGCCGCTTATGCGTTATTTTGATATTATCAGCGGCATTCCTTATTGCTGGTGCCGGGCTAATCCGGACAGCTAAAGCCGAAACTTTGAATATCTATTCATCCAGAAACCCTCAACTGATTCAGCCATTGCTTGATGCTTATACAGATGAAACAGGGATATCCTTTAAGGTGCTGCATTTATCTGACGGCATGGCACAAAGGCTGGAAGCAGAAGCCGATAACACACCGGCTGATATGGTCTTGACGACCGATATATCACGGCTATCGGAACTGGATAAACTGCATATATTTACGGCTGTTGACTCATCCATCCTAACAACAAATATTCCTGCAAAATGGCGCGACGAAGACCACCACTGGTTTGGATTATCGGTGCGGGCGCGGGTGGCGGTTGTTTCGGCTGATCGGGTTGATCCGGATGAGCTGAAACAGATCGAAGATTTGGCTGATTCACGTTGGCGTGGGCGGATTTGTACCCGTAAGGGAAGCCATCCGTATAATCGGGCTTTGCTTGCGTCAATCATTGCGCATAATGGTGCCGAAGCCGCGCAGGAATGGGCAGAAGGACTGGTTGCTAATCTGGCACGCAAACCGCAAGGTAATGACCGGGCGCAAGCCCGTGCTATTCATGCCGGACTTTGTGATGTGGCATTGATGAATACATATTACTATGGGTTGATGAAGTTTAATTTGAAAAAAACCGAACAGCAGGAATGGGCAAAATCAATCCGTATCGTGTTTCTAAATCAGGGCGATGATGATCATGGCCAGCATGTCAATATTACCGGTGCGGCTATTCTGGAAAGCAGCGAAAAATATGATGAAGCGGTCGCGTTTCTAGAATGGCTATCACAGCCTGAAGCCCAGCGTGTTTATGCCAGTACTAATTACGAATATCCGGTAAACCCTAATGTTGCACCAGATGCGGAAATAGCATCATGGGGAACATTCCGGGCAGATGATTTATCTGTTCAGGAATTGGCAAAGCATGCGCCTATGGCACAGAGAATTATTAATATTACTGGTTGGTAAAACTTGCCATACAACAGAGGATCCTGTCATAATGTAAAACAAATTGCATATTGACGGGATCATTTTATGTCACATCTTTCTATTCCTGCCCCAAGCGCGCGGTTGCGCCGGTGCTTACTATCAAGTCCAGCATCTTCGGCAAAAATGATGGCTAAGGCCGCCATGTCTGATGCTGATGCCGTGTTTCTTGATCTGGAAGACTCGGTTGCCCCTAATGCCAAAGTAGAGGCACGCCATCTGGCAATTGAAGCCTTGAAATCACATGATTGGCGCGGGGCTGGCAAATCGGTTTCGGTGCGGGTAAACGGACTGGATACCGCATGGACAACCGAAGATATCACTACTCTGATAAAAGAAGCAGGCGCATATATAGATACCATCATTATCCCGAAAGTGGGATGCCGTGCTGATCTTTATGCCGCTGATGTGATCATTACCCAGACTTGCCGGATGATGGGGCTGGATCGGATCATTACCATGGAAGGCCTGATTGAAAGCGCGGCTGGCGTCATGGCCATCAATGATATTGCCAGCTATAATCGCTATATTGGCGCACACCGGCTGGAAGCATTGCATTTCGGGGCTGGTGATTATGCCGCAACAATACGCTCACCTACCATTTCAATTGGTGGGGCAATACCGGATTACCCGGGGGATATCTGGCATTATCCGCTATCCGCTATGGTTGCTGCCTGTCATTCCAACGGGGTTGTGCCAATGGATAGCGCTTACGGTGATTTCAATGATCCGGACGGCTATTTGGTAGTGGCAAAACGCGCGCGGGCGTTAGGCATGGCTGGAAAATGGGCAATCCATCCGTCACAGATTGCGCTGGCCAATGCGACTTTCACGCCTGATGCAGATGCTATTGCCCGTGCCGAAGCCATGATTAAAGCACTGGAAGAATCCGAAGCCGCCGGTGCTGGCGCGGTAATGTATGACGGCCAGATGATTGATGCGGCATCAACCCGAATGGCAGAAAACATTGTTGCCATGGCGCGGATGCTCAAATCACATCAACGCTAGGCAAATGCTAGCCAACTGGCGCCAGATAGCGGTTGCACTCTATCATAATGTTGTTGCAGCAGGTCAGGCTGATCATGTGGTTAGTCGCGCGTTGTCACAGATGAATATAGCGGAAATTTCTGCCGTGCTTGCGGTTGGTAAGGCGGCATGCGGCATGGCACAATCGGCTTATGATAATGGGGTGCGTGTTGCCCGTGATAAGGCGCTTATTATTGCTCCATCTGATGATCAGAATAATGCACATAACTGGCCGTTGATACAATCCGCGCATCCGGTTCCGGATCAGAACAGTTTAATAGCCGGACAACAGGCGGCGGCATTATGCCAGTCATTGAATGACGATGATCATTTGCTGGTATTGTTGAGTGGCGGTGCATCAGCGCTAATGGTAGCTCCGCATCCACCATTAACGCTTGATGATAAAATTGAGCTGAATGACCGTCTGCTGGCTAGTGGCGGTGACATTCATCAAATAAATGCGATCAGACGTCTGGTATCGCAAATCAAGGGCGGGCGACTAGCCGCAATGGCGGCACCGGCACAGATCACCCAGTTCATTATTTCTGATGTCGAAAATGATCAGCTATCATCTATTGGTAGTGGCATTATGGCACCAGACCCGATGCCGGTTTCAGAAAGTCTGGCTTTGATAGAAACGCTTGGCATGGCTGATCTATGGTGGGTGGCTGATTTGCATAAACAATATGCAGACGGCCGCATAACACCGCCGCTATCGCCGGATCATCCGTTATGCGATAAAATTGATAGTCATATTCTGGCCAGCAACAAACAGGTGATCCATGCCGGAGTCATCCCAGATATATTGTCATCACTATTTGCTGGAAATGATCAACATAGTAAAGCACAAGCTCCGCACATTATTGCGTATCCCCGGCTATCCGGCGAAGCAAGTGTGATGGCAGGATGTCTGGCAGAAGCAACCATATCAGCAGTAAATCAGAC
>JAHEII010000072.1 GCA_024639485.1 Alphaproteobacteria bacterium | reverse complement strand
CTCGGCATAAATATCATCAGCATCAAATGGCGCATGGATAGCCAACCCGACCAAATGCTGTGCCAGCACATCAAGCCCGCCATCATAATCAGCCGGGTCATCCAGCAAACCCTCGGCGATATCATGGATAGCGGCCAGACATTCCAGCACCTCAAACCGGTTGGACGGGATAAGAACCGCGCGGCTGATCTGATCATAGCGATGCCCTGAACGGCCAATTCTCTGCATGAGCCGTGATGTGCCTTTGGGAGCGCCTACCTGTATCACCAGATCAACTTCTGCCCAGTCTATCCCCAGATCAAGTGATGAGGTGGCAATCACCGCCCGCAATTTTCCGGCCGCCATATGCGCTTCAATCCGTTGGCGCTGTTCCCGTGATAATGACCCATGATGAAGCCCGATAGACAGGTTTTCGTCATTGATCCGCCATAATTGCTGAAACAGCATTTCGGCTTGGGCGCGGGTGTTAACAAATACCAGCGTATGTTCAGCATCCCGAATATGTTGATAGATATCTGCCACCGCGTAACTGGCCGAATGCCCCGCCCATGGGATAGTATCAGCCCGATCAAGCAGGGTGATTTCAGCCTTGGGACTAGGCGCGCCATAAATGATCCGGACAGCATCCGGATCAGGATGCAGCCAGCCCCGCAACTGTTCCGGCGTTGCAATCGTGGCCGAAAGCCCGACTATCCGCAGATCAGGATTAAACCGCCGCAATCGCGCCAGCAACAAGGCCAGCATATCGCCACGCTTACTGCCAGCCAGCGCATGCAATTCATCCAGAATAACCGTATCCAGTGTTTTAAACATATGATCCGCATCATCCCATGCCAGCATCAATTGCAGCGATTCCGGTGTGGTCATAAGGATATCAGGCGGTTGCTGGCGCTGGCGTTGCCGGTCAGCGGTGCTGGTATCACCGGTGCGCGTTTCGGCGCGTAATGGCAAATCCATATCTGTAATTGGTGCCATCAGATTACGTTCGATATCAGCAGCCAGTGCTTTCAGCGGTGAAATATAAAGCGTGTGAAGCGCCGATGGTCTGGGCAATGGGGCATTAGGCTGTTCAGCCAGAGTGATCAAACTAGGCAGGAACCCGGCCAGCGTTTTACCGCCGCCAGTCGGAGCCACCAGCAAACAGGACTGGCCATGGCTAGCCGCGTCCAGCATAGCACGCTGATGCGAATGCAGATGCCAGCCTTTATTGGCAAACCATTGTGCAAATACGTCTGGCAAGCGGTCTGGCAACCTGTCTGGCAAGCTGTCCGGATCAGACAAATCTGGTGTTATGGTCAGCATTGGGGGTTGATTTCCTGTATCACTCATTCCTATATCTATAACTCTATCAACTTCGGTTACATCTATATTTATGGCATAAATTGAATTTGATAAGCCCAACACAAACAAAGAATTGGATAAATCGGAAATGATTGATTTATATTACTGGCCAACGCCAAATGGCCATAAAATTACTATCGCTCTCGAAGAAATGAAACTTGATTACGCCCTCAAACCGGTAAATATCGGAAAAGGTGATCAATTCAAGCCTGAGTTTCTGGCATTTAGCCCAAACAACCGGATGCCGGCAATCATTGATCATGACACGCCGGATGGCCAACCACAAAGCGTCTTTGAATCCGGGGCTATCCTGCTTTATCTGGCGGAAAAGACTGGCCAGTTCATACCGGATGATGCGCGTGGCAAAATTGCTGTTTATGAATGGCTGATGTGGCAAATGGGCGGATTTGGCCCAATGCTGGGGCAAGCCCATCATTTCAATTTTTATGCGCCTGAGAAAATTCCTTATAGCATGGATCGGTATAGCAACGAAGCCAACCGGCTTTATGGTGTGCTGGATCGCCAGCTGGCAGATCATGAATATATCACCGGCACATATAGCATTGCTGATATGGCTACATTCCCATGGACACATACCTATGAACGGCAGAAAGTGGATATCGAAGCATACCCGCATGTCAAACGCTGGCGACAGCTAATGAATGACCGGCCAGCTGTAAAAGCCGCACTTTCTGCCGGCAAAGAAATGCGCGAAGATTTGGCTAAACTGAATAAAGACGAATGGTCAAAACTGTTCGGAACGAAAACAAAGGATAAATAATGTCACCCCCGCATCCATCCCGATGGATCAGACCGCTAGCATCAGGACTGGCAGTCATTGACCGGATGGGTGCGCCCCGTTTTCATATTGATGCCACTCGCGCCAGCGAAACGGTCATTGTTACCCACGGCCACGCGGATCATGCGCGGCCGGGGCATCAGCATGTGATCGCAACACCGGAAACACTGGCCATTATGCAAGCCAGATACGGTGCGCGTTTTGCCGAACAGGTAACGCCGCTAAACTGGCATGAAACCATGCGTATTGGTGATGTTGACATCCATCTGGTACCAGCAGGACATGTATTGGGGAGCGCCCAGATTGTGCTTGATAGCCAAGGGTCGCGCGTGGTGGTATCCGGGGATTACAAACGCAAACCTGATCCGACCTGTGCCGCGTTTGAACCGGTTGCCTGTGATGTTTTTATCACCGAAGCGACCTTTGCCCTGCCGGTGTTTAGCCACCCCGACCCGTTAACAGAAATAAGCCGGATACTGGCCTCGCTTGCGCTATTTCCTGCTCGCGCCCATGTCATTGGTGCCTATTCGCTTGGCAAAGCCCAGCGGGTAATTGCCTTGCTTCGGCAAGCCGGATACGAAGCCCCCATTTTTATTCATGGGGCATTACAGAAACTATGCCAGCTGTATCAGGATCATGGCATTGATCTGGGCAGGCTGGAGCCAGCAACAACTGGCCAGAAAGGGATGCCGCAACCGGCGCTTGCCGGTCAGATTGTTATTGCGCCGCCATCGGCATTGTCTGATCGCTGGTCGCGGCGGCTACCTGATCCCTTGATTATCATGGCATCAGGCTGGATGCAGGTGAAACAACGGGCGAAACAATCCGGCGTTGAAATGCCGCTTATTCTATCTGATCATGCTGACTGGAATGATTTACTGGCCACTATTGATGAGGTTGATCCGAAAGAAGTCTGGATCACACATGGCCGCGAAGATGCGCTGATGCGGGCGCTAGCACTAAAAGGCGTAACCGCAAAAGCATTGCATCTGATCGGGTATGAGGATGATGCCGAATGATCCGCTTTGCCCGATTACTGGAACAATTGCTATTCACGCCACAGCGCAATACCAAAATTCATCATCTGGCTGAATGGTTTCAGAATACGCCCATGCCTGATCGCGGCTGGGGACTGGCGGCGCTAGTTGGAGAATTCCAGAGCAAAAAAGCCAAACCGGCATTAATCCGTGCGATGGCCAGCACAAAGATTGATGCCGAATTATTTGCCATTTCCTATGATTTTGTTGGCGATTTAGCAGAAACCGTGGCGTTGATATGGCCTGACCCGCATCTGAGCCCGAATAGCACCCCACCCGGATTATCAGATATTGTCAGCGCATTAGGTAATGCTAATGCCGAAGAAACAAAAACGCTGATCAGTCAATGGCTGGATATCAGCGATACGACAACCCGCTGGGGGTTATTAAAACTGACTACCGGTGGCTTGCGTGTTGGGGCTTCTGCCCGAACAGTGCGGCTTGCGCTTGCCCATGCTTATGGCAAACCGGTTGAAGATATCGAAGAAATCTGGCCGTTGATACAGCCGCCCTATACGGCGCTTTTTGACTGGCTAGAAAACAAATCACCACGCCCGAATGCTGATGGCAAAGCCGTCTTCCGGCCATTGATGCTGGCGCATCCGCTGGATGATCAGGATATGGCATCCATCACGCCGGAAAACTGGCTGGTAGAATGGAAATGGGATGGCGCCAGAGTCCAGCTGGCATCTGGTCATGATGGCGTGCGTTTATTTTCACGGTCAGGTGATGATATCTCAAGCGGATTTCCCGAATTAACAAAACCACTAGACTGGCATGGAACATTAGACGGCGAATTACTGGCTGGCCAGCCGCATGATATCGCGTCTTTTCAAGATTTGCAGCAACGGCTTAATCGCAAAAAGCCTTCGGTGAAATTGATGAAGACAGTTCCGGTTTTTCTGCGTGCCTATGATATTCTGATTGATGGCGAAAATGATCTGCGCCAGATGCCGATAGAACACCGCCGCGAGATATTGCAACAAAGAGTGGAAGGCCTTGATCATCCGGCTATTGATCTATCTGCCGTTTTGCCTTTTACCGATGCACAACAGCTGGATGAATGGCGCCAGAAATGCCGTGATGGTGGATTGATCGAAGGCTTGATGATCAAAGCCCGCAACAGCGTCTATCATCAGGGGCGTGTCAAAGGCCAATGGTTTAAATGGAAACGTGATCCGCTTACCGCTGATGTGGTTTTGCTTTATGCGCAACGTGGCCACGGCAAACGGTCATCTTTCTTTTCCGATTACACCTTTGCGGCATGGGCAAATCATGGTGATCAGCCTGATGGTGAACCGGTGCTTGTGCCGGTTGGCAAAGCCTATTCCGGATTTTCCGATGCTGAGCTGAAAAAACTGGATGCTTTTGTCCGCGCCAATACCATTCAACGCTATGGCCCTGTGCGTGAGTTGAAAAAAACGCTTGTGGTCGAAGTAGCATTTGATGCTATCGGGCTTTCCTCACGCCATAAATCCGGTGTAGCGATGCGGTTTCCGCGTTTTCAGCGTATCCGCTGGGACAAACCTGCCCATGAAGCCGATCATCTGGATACCTTAATGAAATGGATTGATAGCTAGGATTTCATGCTGAAACCATTGCCATCACAAACAACGCCCTATTTTAAACAGTTATGAGCAATGTCATGACAACATATGCGGATTTATCCAGCTTCCCGCGCGGCATGCGGGTGGCGATATTCGGGTCATCCGGCGGTATTGGTTCGGCGCTTTATACCATGCTGGAAAATCACCCGAATGTTGATCAATTATTCGGATTTTCGCGCACGCATCCCGACCCGCAATTCCGGATAGATTTCACCGCCCCTGATAGCATTTCCCGCGCTGTCCAGACGCTATCAGATATAGCCCCAATTCATCTGGCGGTGGTAGCAACAGGCATATTGCATGATGATCATATAGGGCTGGCACCGGAAAAATCATGGCGGCATCTGAATGCCGAAGCTATGGCCACTAATTTTCAGATTAACAGCATTGGCCCTGCGTTGATTGCAAGTGAGGTTCTGCCATTGATGGCAAGAGATAGCAAATCGGTTTTTGCAGCAATATCCGCGCGGGTTGGTAGCATCAGCGATAACCGGATAGGCGGCTGGCATAGCTATCGGGCATCGAAAGCCGCCTTGAACATGCTGCTCAAAAACTTTGCGCTGGAATTACAACGCCGCAACCCTGATGGCATTGTTATGGGATTACATCCGGGAACAACCGATACCGGTCTGTCCAAACCGTTTCAATCCGGATTAAATCATGATCTGTTTACCCAACCCGAAGCCGCCGCACATCTGCTTACAGTGATAAATTCTGCCACCCCTGAAAACAGCGGTCAGGTTCTGGCATGGGATGGCCAGATCATACCAGCATAACCCATCAGGATTTATATAATTCATCCAGTGTTTTCGCATAGCGTTTCATCACCACATGACGCCGGACTTTCAGCGTTGGGGTCATTTCACCATTATCAATCGTAAACGGTTCATCCGCGATAACAAACCGGCGGATTTTTTCCAGTTTTGACAGATTGGCATTGATACTGTCACATGCCAATTTTAACCGCTTATGCTGTTCGGCCTTGGGCAATCCATTAATTTCAGATGAGGGAACAATGACCGCCGCCAGCCATGGCCGCTTATCGCCGGTTAACATGGCCTGTTCTATATCCGCATGAATACAGAGCATGGCTTCTAGCCGTGCCGGTGCAATATTGTCACCACCTGAATTAACGATAATTTCCTTTTTGCGTCCTGTGATCATCAGATAGCCATCATCATCAATCTGGCCAATATCACCGGTATGCAGCCAGCCATCCTGAATAGTTACCGCTGTTTCATCCGGTTTATTCCAGTATCCTTTCATCACCATGTCACCACGGATAAGGATTTGCCCATCATCATCAAGCATCAGATCAACACTGGACATGGGAATACCAACCGTTGCTATACGGATATCATCTGGCGGATTGAGCGATATCACCGGTGATGCTTCTGTCTGGCCATAGCCTTGCAGAATACCAACACCAATAGCCAGAAAGAACCGGCCAATATCCGGATTAAGCGGCGCACCACCTGAACAGAAATACCGCAGCCGGCCGCCCAGACGTTGTCTGACCTTGGCACGCACTAGCCGTTCCAGTATTCTGTCTGTTATTTTTTCAGCAAGCGATAGTCGCCCGCCATCCAGTTTTTTCAACCCAAGGGCAACTGCTTTTCTGAACAGTTTTTCGCTCAAACCGCCTTTGGCTTTCAACCCGCGTTCAATTCGGTCATACAGCACTTCGTATAGGCGCGGCACCGCAATCATCAGCGTTGGCTTGGCTTCCTGCAAATTGCTGGATACCTGATCCACGCTTTCGCAATACCAGATTTCTGCTCCCATCCGCACCGGCAAATGCAAACCGCCGGTATGTTCATAAGAATGTGACAAGGGCAATAATGATAAAAACCGCTGCCCCTTGACCAGATCAGCACGTTCCAGCATCTGTCTGACATCTTCTACATTGGTGCTGATTGACCGGTGGGTTAGCATCACGCCCTTGGGCAAACCGCCAGTGCCGGATGTATAAATCAGACAGCTCAGATCATCGGGGTCTAATGTTTCACGCACATCGCCGGATATTGATATATCCACCTTATCCAGCGCCTTATCCCAGCTTGTCACTGTCAAGGTGCTGGTAGGTGTTTTTAATGCTATATCTTCAAAACAAATCAGCGTTTTACAGGTTGTGGCTTTTTCTGCGGCTTCAGCCATTTTTTCTGCTAGCGCACCGCTTGAGGTAATAGCAAGCACCGCACCGGAATCCGTCAGCACATGCAAATGATCATCCATTGTGTTGGTGCTATATGACGGCACAACCAGCGCCCCCAGCGTCATAATGGCCAGATCAGCAACCGCCCAGTTGATACCATTTTCTGCCCCGATAACGACTCTGTCGCCTTTGTTCACCCCAAGCATGCGAAACATACCGGCGGCACGAAGAACGGAATTCGCGACGTCGCCATAGGTTTGTCCCTGCCAGACACCATGCCT
>JAHEII010000071.1 GCA_024639485.1 Alphaproteobacteria bacterium | reverse complement strand
ATGGTGGTGAAGTGGCAATTCAATGAAATGTCACAGCTCCACCAATCCTTTTGTCGCATAATGTATGTTATGTAATATAGGGGATTACATAACATCTGAACTAAACAAGTAACTAAGCATCTGAACTGATTACATAACAAATAGTGTCAATAATAGAGAGATACACATTATATTTGCGCAAAGTTATCATGTGGTATTTAGCGCATCGTTACCAAAACAGAAAATAAAATTATGTTTAATTATAACACATTAGAAGTTATAATTAATATATTTATAGAACACCATTGCGCGAAGCGATCTGAATATGCGTTCATAAATCATGGCCGCATGCATAAATTAATATGTGTGCCATTATTATCAAAGGTATCATTCGGAAATTGACTGGTCTGGGTTACCGGACGATCATTTGTCATATAACTGCGCCAGTTATGTGTCCGCCATGTGCTAACTGGTTTATCTGCTGTTGATGTTGATGGTGACAATCGCCAATACCATGTGCCTTCACGCACCACCATAAATGTTGCCCATATGCGATTATTATAGCCACAACTGCTTATAAATGATGGACAATTAGCCCCATTTCGATAAATAACCGCGTCACATTCGCCACGTTCAACAAATGCTTTTGTTGCCATGACCTGACCGTTTACCGCATTACACGGCCGCGCGCTTGCCGTACAACGTGAATATGTTTGCCCGTTAAAGGCATATGGCCCTTGCGTAACCGTAAACTGATATGGCGATGATGTAGAAACGGCCAGATAATCACCTGAACCGGCCTTAGAGGCATTAATACGGCAAGTTCCAGCTCGTAATGCGGTGGCCTGACCATTACTATTAACCGAACAGATATTCGGCGTGACGCTATTATAACTCACTTGCCCCTGACCGGAACCACCACTCACATTCGGCAACTGCAGATTTTGTTGCTCCTGCGTGTCTGCTCCTTGAAGCGCTGAAAATGTTAGCGGTAGCTGTAATGTTGCCGGCATGATGTTGATGTTGATATTCTGCCTTACCGCATTGCCAGCACCGTCATTTGCCACAACTACAAGCAATAATGGTGATTGCTGCGACGATAATGGTGATGTGAGGGTGATAGCACCTGTCACGGAATTAATAGTAAAATGTGATGCCCCTGCTCCTTCTAACTGATAACTTACCGTGGATGATGCCGCATCCTGTGCTGTTATATTCAACACATTGCCGGTTGTCTGTGTTGTTAAATCCAGCCGCGATGGCACATTTGAAAATACTGGCGGCGTCTGATCAGGTGTATTTTGCTGGTTAGGATTTTGCGATTGTGTTGGTGCGGTTGTGACACCTGATGGCGTATTAGCTCCACCAAACCCATATGATCTGGTATGACCAAAACCAGCTATGGCATGGGGCGACATTGTTAAACCCATGATCAATCCGGTCAGAAAAATACATATATATCGCTGTGAAAATACAGGAAAAACTAACGAAAATGGCATGGGTTTTGCTCCATCTGAGACAGTTAATTTATAAATACGGCTGTCTGTGTTCTGATTTATGTTCAGATTAAATCACTGGATTAAATGGATCACTGGACAAGTTGTTATTGGTAGAAACACCCGGCCGTGGGCATCTACCAGATTCGTATTTTTGTGCCTCGGTAAGACTAGTCAGATCAGCATCTGCCGAAAACTGGCACGGTGCTTCGGTACATAAACACCGGTATAGCCGGACAGTACCATCATCATTAACCAGTGCGTTCGGCAAATTACAGGCAATAACGGTTGTCCCCGGATTTACGGTTGTATTCGTGATCGAACCATCCGGTTGAGTAGCTAATAGATTTCCATAAACCGCCGATGGTGAACCCGGATTGATCGGATTATCAAATTGGATATTCATGGATTCTACAATGGTGACGGCAAACGCCTCACAAGACCCTAAAAGGCTTTGGTCTGTGCCAAAAATAGACAGATTTTCTCGCCCGGACGTTAGCTCAGATGCGGTATTGATATCACCATTAAAAGTAATGATATCATTTTCTATGGCACGGTTAACTTCTCTGAAGTTGCTAAGAGCAACGTCAATTCGGGTGGAAACAAGATATCGTTGATAGCCAACCACGCCAACCGCCGCGAGTATGCCAATAATAGCAACAACAAGCAATTCTATAAGCGAAAACCCAGTAAAAGACCGGCGATAAGAAACGTGATTGACTATCATGCCGCTATTATTAACGGCATTTTTAGCAGATAAACATCATGCTAAAGCGTAATTGTGAACCCATCATAGCCAGGTTCAACACCTTTTGGACATTTGGCCAAAAGCGTATCATAGTCACTTTCCAGCCCAAGATGCGTCAACATTGCCTTTTGTGGCTTACAACGGGCAATCCATTCCATTGTCAGATCAAAATGGGCATGTGCCTGATGCGGTTCATCCCGCAACATTTCTACAATCCATAATTCCAAACCGGTTAAATGATCAAACGCTTCTTCTGGCATATCAACGACATCGGTGGAATACCCAAACCGCCCATCAAAAACAAAACCAAGCGTGGTCACACGGCCATGAAATTGCAATAATGTTCTTATCTCAATGCCGCCAAGGTTAAACACGCTATCGGCTTCTATTGTTTGACCATGAAGAACCGGTTGAAAATAACTAGGGGAATCGCTGCTTTTGAAAAACAGATAATTAAAACGCTCAAGCAAGGTATCCAGGTCATGCGCCGTGGCATAAACCGGTATTCGCTCACGCTTATTAAAGTAATATGGCCGCAAATCATCCAGTCCGGCCACATGATCAGAATGCGTATGTGTTATTAGCACCGCATCAATTTTTTTGACTTCATGCGCTAATAATTGATTGCGAATATCGGGGCCTGCATCAATCAGTAGCGTAAAATCATCTTTTTCAACCAGAACAGCACAGCGTTGACGGAAATTACGTGTATTAGCAGGATTACAATCCCCCCAACCAGCAGGCCCAACCGTAGGCACACCAACAGATGTCCCACATCCCAGCATGGTAATTTTCATGCCGGTTTCTCCATCCGGTGGAACAGCCGGCGCGTATTAGCAGCGGTGATATCGGCCAGTTGTTGCACCCCTACCCCCTTCAGCTCAGCCAGACAGGATAGCGTATGTATGACATGCGCAGGCTCATTCCGTTTTATTTTACGCACGGGCTCGGGGGATAGATAAGGCGCGTCGGTTTCCACCAATAAACGATCCATTGGCAGATCACGCACGATATCTCTCAACCAGTCTGATGACTTAAAGGTCAATATTCCTGATAAGGATATATAAAACCCAATTTCTATTGCCTTTTCAGCTAGTTCAGCGCCACTACTAAAGCAGTGCATAACGCCAGTTATCGGCATGTTTTTGCTGGTATTGTCCAGAATTTGAATCATATCTTCATCAGCGTTCCGCGAATGAATAACAATCGGCAAATTAAGCTCGGACGCAACCGCAAGCTGGGTTTCAAAGCTTATTCTCTGGCGTTGTGGGTCTGCTTTTTTATGAAAATAATCTAATCCGGCCTCACCAATGGCCACACAGCGCGGGTGGCTGGCCAGCGCGCGCATCGCGTCACCATCATCGTAACGCTCTTCTTCGTCCGCGTGATTGGGATGCACGCCCACGGTAAACCAGATATTATCAGCATATTCAGCCATGCGTTGAGGGCTATCGGCATGCATTAATGTTGTTCCGATACAAATCACATCACTAACGCCAACCGCCCGCATCCGTGTCAGCATATCGTCCCGATCATCCGCATATACCGGAAAATCAATATGCGCGTGACTATCAATAACACCTGAAAGTGGCTCGCTTAGCACAGGATTAGTCATGGCCTTGGTTATGGAAATGGTCACTCTGCCCCGCTTTCTTCTTCTACAAAGCGGGGGAATACTGGCTCAGGCTTGGATAAAGGCGTGGCACCGGCAAGGGAGGCATCGGCAGAAATCTGATCAAAATGGCGATGATTACTCTCAACCCCTATCAGATCAAGCAAGCGTTCCATGGATTGCGGCATATAAGGCTGAAGCATCAATGCCACCACCCTGATCACTTCACAAAGAACCCATAAAACATCAGCCATGCGTGCCGGGTCTGTTTTCTTCAATGCCCATGGCGCCATATCATCAACATAACGGTTAGCATCACCAATTACATCCCAGATGGCTTTTAACGCTTCATGAAATTGCTGGTTATCGTGGAAATGCCTGTTTTTTTCCAGCAAAGCATAGGCATCATTTAATATCTTATGATCGGCCTCAAGACACTGATCTGGCCGTGTTGGTATAGTCGCCGCGCAATTCTTAAACACCATGGATAAAACCCGCTGACACAAATTGCCCAGATCATTGGCCAGATCACCATTCATGCGATGCACCATGGCCTGATGGGAAAAATCACCATCATTGCCAAACGGCACTTCCCGCATAAGAAAATAACGCACCTGATCCAGGCCGTAGGTTTCTGCCAGACTAACCGGATCAATTACATTGCCTAATGATTTGGATATTTTCTGGCCTTCATTTGTCCACCATCCATGCGCGTAAACACGTTTAGGCAATGGGGCATCAACCGCCATCAGAAATGCTGGCCAGTAAATCGCGTGAAAGCGCAGGATATCTTTACCAACCATGTGCAGATCAGCAGGCCAGAATTGTTTGAATTCCGGATTGTCCTGCCCATATCCGACCGCTGTAATATAATTGGTTAACGCATCAAGCCAGACATACATAATGTGCTTTTCATCATCAGGAACCGGAATACCCCATGAAAAGCTTGTCCGGCTAACCGACAGATCACGCAAACCGCTTTTCACAAAGCTCTTTACCTCATTCAAACGTGAGCTAGGCCCAACAAAATCAGGGTTGCTTTCATAAAGATCAAGCAACTGATCCTGAAAAGCCGACAGCCGGAAAAAATAAGATGGCTCCTCCACCCATTCTACAGGCGCACCGGTGGGAGCTTTACCGTCAACAATTTCACTTTCGGCGTAATAGGCCTCATCACGCACAGCGTACCAACCGGCGTATTTATCCAGATAGATATGACCAGCATCGAGCATTTTTTTCCAGATCAGCTGACAGGTCTGTTTATGCCTGTCTTCGGTTGTCCGGATAAAATCCGTATTTGAAAAATTAAGCTGGGCGGTCAGATCGCGGAAATTCTGGCTCACTTCATCAGTAAAAACTTGCGGGTCAATTCCGCGCGCGCTGGCCGATTTTTCCACTTTCTGGCCATGTTCATCTGTACCGGTAAGGAATTTGACATCAAATCCGTCAAGGCGTTTAAACCGCGCCAGAACATCACATGCTAGCGTCGTGTAGGCATGGCCAATATGCGGCTTGTCATTGACGTAATAAATAGGGGTGGTCAGATAATAAGATGGCATGTGATCGCCTGATTTAGAAATGAAAATGCGGTAAACTTATGTGAACACTGTTTTAACGTCTTGCGCCATGCTTCGCAAGTCTATCTCTGTGCAATGGTTAAGTTAATGCGCGAAACAACCGCATCATAACCGGCATCATGGCCAGATTTAAACCTTCTGCTTCACGCCATTCAGATAAAAATTGATGATGATATTCTGCCAGTTTGATTTGCGTACATCTTTGTCTAATGTGATCTAGCGCGGACTGTTCCAGCGGAACACTGGAACCGGTAACACTAGATTGCCCTGTTCTCACCGCTTTGGCTAGCAAACGATCAAATAGAACATATGCCATATGACGGCGGCCACGATTCCGAACCCCGCCAAGCCCCCATTGGTTTGCCAGATGTTCAACAGCCAGCAAATCAGGTGTATTCTGACAAAATAACGTCAGGCTTTCGGCGTATATATCAACACATCCGGTTTCTGCCATCATGACTGCTCTGCCCGGTGCGCCATCGGCAATAGATACCATTATTGCCAGCCAGTCCGGTTCAATATCAGGGTAAAGCATGGCAATAATATCACGGGTATCTTGGGCATTTAGGGTATTCATCCGCAACATCCGCGACCGTGACCGGATGGTTGGTAAAATTGATCCTGTGGCATGGCTAATGAGCAAAATCATGCTGTTTTTTGGCGGTTCTTCCAATGTTTTCAGCATGGCATTGGCGCCATTGATATTGATATCATCCAGCGCGTCTATAATAACAACCCGCCACTGGCTCATAGATGGTGTCATGGCAAGAAAACTGCTCATCTCGCGCACCTGATCTGTGCTGATGGCTTTGCTACCTGTATCACCACGCGCATGAATATATTTAAAATCAGGATGTGATCCAGCACGAATTAGCGCCGCTATTGCTTCGCTGGCATCACCGATCATTGCTGATGTATCATCACCGAACAAGGGATCAGATTGCTGTGATAATAACCGCGCGGCTAGATAAAATGCCGCCGTTGATTTACCAATGCCTTCTTTGCCTGCCAGTATCCAGACCGGTTGGCGACGTTGCGATGGTGCCAGAATATGATCAATGTGTTGTGAATGCGCTCTCAGCGTGATCCTGTCATAAGGATATTGCAGGTCATCCATCTGTGCAGAAGTCATGTTCCACTAATTGCCTTTATTCGTGGGGTTAATGCCGCAACAATATCTTTATGCACCTGATTTTCGTCCTGATCCGCGTTAATAATGATAAAACGCTGATCATTCTTTTGCGCTAAATCCAGATAACCCTGCCGGACTTGCTGATGAAATGCCATGCCTTTGCTTTCAAAGCGGTTTTCATCTCCTTCACGGCTTTGTACTCTGGCCAGACCAATAGCCGGATCAATATCCAGTAATAGGGTAATATCTGGCTTTATATCATCCAAAAACCGTGAATTGAGAGTATCAATCAGATCAGCATCAACACCGCCAACAATACCTTGATAAACCGTTGTGCTATCAAAAAACCGATCAGAAATAATTGCTTCACCACGATCACGCGCCGGTTTAATTAAACGAACAACATTATCACGCCGTGAGGCGGTCATAAGCAAAGCTTCTACCACCGTATCCCATCGATCACGATTGCCGGTCACTAATAACTGCCTGATTTCTTCGGCACCAATCGTTCCGCCCGGCTCACGCGTGGCAATAACCGGTTGCGGCCAGATCAGATCAAGCCAGTTACGCAACAAGCTGATCTGGCTGGATTTGCCAGACCCCTCACCGCCTTCTAGTGAGATGAAAACGCCTTTATTCATTATTAACAGACTTGGTTTCAAGCCCGAAAATCAGATAATGGATATACGCCCCCGGATATCTGTAAAAAGACAGATCAACCACGTCTTCTGCGGCAACCAG
>JAHEII010000069.1 GCA_024639485.1 Alphaproteobacteria bacterium | reverse complement strand
ATGAGTGGCAGCATGGATAATTTGAATAATGAATAAATTGAAGGAGTATGCGGAATGACAACAGAAGCCGATTTTTACATTGCAAACCCTTGGCGCGGTGCAGGAATGCCCGGATTTGATCCATCAGGGGTTAGCGTTAATGTTGATGCTCCTCTAGCTTTGCTTAAGCTTTGTCCGGCGGCAAAGGTCACGCCACTTGTGGCATGTCCGGCATTAGCTAAATCGCTGGATATTGCCGATTTGCATATCAAGGATGAGAGCCAGCGCATGAATCTGGGCAGTTTCAAAGCACTGGGTGCGGCCTATGCTATCGCGAAACAGGCGGCGGCAAAACAACACGGTGATGATTGGGCGCATGCGCTATCGGGTGAGGTGTTTGTGACTTCAAGCGCAGGCAATCATGGGCTTTCCGTTGCCGCGGGTGCTAAACTGTTTGGGGCTAAAGCCGTGATTTATCTGTCGGTTCATGTCCCCGAAGATTTTGCCAACCGGTTGCGTGATTACGGCGCTGAGGTGGTGATTGCCGGTAATTCTTACGAAGAAAGCATGGATGCCGCGATTGCCCGGGCAAAAACCGAAGGCTGGCAAATTATGTCCGATACCACATGGCCGGAATGTTATACCGGTGTGGATATTATGGAAGGATATCTGGTCATGGCATCTGAGGCATTTGATGCGATGGAACAAACGCCGACGCATATATTCCTGCAAGCCGGTGTTGGTGGGCTGGCGGCGGCGGTGGCGGCATTGGCGCGTGATCGTTATGGTGATGCACCGCATATAACCGTTGTTGAACCGGACGAAGCGCCAGCGTTACAGGCGGCTATCAAAGCAGGTAAGGTTGTGCCATCTGGCGGTGATGTGTCCATCATGGGACGGCTGGATTGCAAAGAAGCATCAGAAGTAGCGTTAGCCGGATTAGCTGCGCATGCCGATGCTTTCATGACGCTTAATGACGCGGATTGTAAACGGCTTATTGCTGATCTGTCAGCCGAAGGTCTGGCCGCGTCACCATCTGGCGGGGCGGGCTATGCCGGATTAAAACTGGCCAGAGATGAAGCGCTATTCGGGTTGGATGATCAATCACGGGTTCTGTTATTCCTGTCCGAAGGCGCGATTGATTAGACCGATGCATGATATTGTTATTATTGGTGGCGGCATTGCCGGAATTAGTCTGGCGGCCAGATTAGCGCCTTTTGCGTCTGTTACCGTGCTTGAGCGTGAGCCGTCACTTGGCTATCATTCGACCAGCCGTTCGGCGGCGATGTATATTCCCAATTATGGCACGGCGTTGTTGCGGCAATTGATTTTACAATCCGGTGATGATTTGACTGGTGATCACATTGTTGCTGGGGGCGTGACCAGCTTGCGGGGTGAGCTGGCCATTGTTGGTGCTGATGATGAGGATATTCTGGCCAAGTATATGACCGGAAGCACGGGGCTGACCCAGCTATCACCGGACGAAGCCCATGATCTCTGCCCGATTTTGCGCAATGACCGGTTTGTTTCCGCGATTTATGATGAACAGGCCGCTGATATTGACGTTGATAAGCTATTTCAGGGCTTTATCCGCATGGCGCGGCAATCCGGTGCTCAACTTCTGACTGGGCATGAGGTGTTGTCGTTATCGCAAACCTGTAACACATGGCATATCACAACAGATAAGGATGTTTTAACAGCAGATATTGTGGTCAATGCCGCTGGTGCTTGGGCAGGGGTGCTGGCATCCATGGCCGGGGCTAGCCCGATATCAATCACGCCATGCCGCCGTTCTGCCGCTATTATTCCACTGGCTGATGGGCTTGACCCCACGCCATGGCCAATGATCGCGGATATCGCCGAAACATGGTACGCCAAACCCGATGCCGGACGGTTGATGGTATCACCAGCGGATCAGGACCCGATTGCACCATGTGATGCGTGGGTAGATGATATGGTTCTGGCCATGGGCATTGACCGGTTTGAACAGGCCACCACGGTTAGCGTGACGCGAGTGGAACACCAATGGGCAGGCTTGCGTAGCTTTGCTGATGATCATGAACCGGTGGCTGGTTTTGATCCGGTGGCGCATGGGTTTTTCTGGCTGGCTGGGCAGGGCGGAAACGGTATCCAGACCGCACCGGCATTATCCCAACTGGCCGCAGATATCATCCTGAGCAAAACCGCATCATCCAATGCCAGCGATGCCAAGCTAATCACCGGATTATCCCCCGCACGGTTCAACTAATCGCAAGTTGAATAGGTGATTGGGTTAGCTTGGCCAGGTTTTTTTTAAATGCTTATTAAGATATTCTTTAGTTTTAGGATGGAAATTATTCTTCCAGATAAATCCGTAACGCATTTTGCCATTAGAATCAGGTGCTTCATACCAAGATTTAACTTCAAAAACACCGACTATGCTTTGCTTATATTCGGCTAAGACAACGTTGATGTCCGGATTTGATAAGTCACCAATTCGGCTCTTTGCCATTTTCCACAATCCTTTTACATCTTCATAGATTTCTTTTTGACTACTATTTCGTTTATAGTGCTTATTGATATTGATGACGACACATCCTTTTGGGATGCATCCTAGAGGTTCAATTGGATTACGGCTACGAAACTCATCTAGTGTCATTAAACCTGAACTATCTGAGTCATCACCATTATTTTCATTAGTGAGGGTAGTGTGGAAATGCTTTGCATAATCAATCATAACTGATTCGACTAAAATAGCTTCTTTTTCCGAAAGACCATGTTTCAAGATAAAATATTCTATTTCTCTCCCTTCATCCATGATTTCACGTATCTTATTTAATTTGCTACTTGGATGTTCACGCGCCTCATTTTCATGTGAAAACATACGATCTTCAATACCCCGGCCAATATAGAATGGATATTTTTCTTTTGGATTTTTTAGAGCGTAAACATAATTATTTAATATGTTTATATGAACTTGGTCGAATTGTTTTTTGCTCATTTTATCTCTCCAAAGGCATAAGGTTTATTTACCTGTGATGCCTATCACATGAAGGTTAAAATAAAGTTAACGCTGAGCATTTTTTTAAAATATAAATATTCCCGCCCCATTAACTCCACTAAAATACCAGCCCAGCAAAATGCGGTTGCTGATCTTTTCTCAATGCTTGTGCGATCTATATGAGTGGGGGAGGAGATGCTTATGTTTCAGTGGTTGAAGTGGAAGTTTTATGGCGCGCCTGTTTTTATGATTTTGTTGCCTGCGGTAATGGGTTTTATGGCGGCGTGTTCGCCACATTCGCCTGATATTCATCAAGCCCGAACCCCGCCATTAACGCTTGAGGCGTTTTTTGAAGGCAAGACGGTTGCTTACGGCATTTTCGAAGACCGCTATGGAAACCTCAAGCGGCAATTCCGGGTCAATATCACCGGCGTTGTCAATGGCAATACGCTGATCCTTGATGAGCATTTCTTATATGATGATGGAGAAACAGATCACCGTGTCTGGACGATTACCAATCTGGGCATGCAGGATAATGGAAGTATCCTATATGAAGGCGCGGCGGCAGATGTTATCGGGGTAGCATCAGGTCAAATTAGCGGCAACGCGCTTAACTGGACATATGATATTGATCTGGCTGTTGGCGATTCCAGTCTGCGAGTTAAATTTGATGACTGGATTTATCAGCAAGATAAAAACGTGGCTATCAACCGCGCTTATGTGAGCAAGTTCGGTATTCATATCGGATCAGTGACGCTGGTGTTTCTGCGTGGTGATCTGGCTGGGCATGTTTATCCACTTGATCTGGAAAACTGGCCGGAATAAACGCGCTTATGATTTCATCATGAGCTGATCGGATATGGTCATATCTGATGAAATCTGCTAAAGCCGAGAACATGTCAAACCAAGCCAAAGCCCTTTATGCCCCGCTTCTTGATCCGATGATTGATATATCGCGTGATGATGGGCGCGTGGTGGCCTATTCGCGGCTTTATGATGATATCTATTTTTCATCTGAAAGCGGCTATGACGAAACCATGACGGTATTCATGAAACCAACCGGCTTGCCCGAACGGTTTGAACATGCCCGTCTGACCACAATTGCCGAGCTGGGGTTAGGGACAGGGTTAAATTTCTGTATGGCGTTATCGCTGTTTCGGAAATACGCCCCTGCCGATGCCCGTTTGCATTATATTGCCACCGAACATGCGCCACTTACCGCAGATCAGATCAAAGACGTGCTATCCGCTTATCCGCAACTGGATATCGAAACAGCTGATCTGATAGCCGCGTTGCCCCCACGCTGGCCGGGGCGGCATCGGGTGTTTCTTGATCAGGGTAGAGTTACCCTTGATCTGATTTATCAGGATAGCAAAACCATGCTGGCTAGTTCTGATTTTGCAGCAGATATCTGGTTTCTTGATGGGTTCACGCCCATCCGTAATCCGGATATGTGGCATGGGGATATATACCATCATATGGCCCGATGTTCCGCTAAAGATGCCATTTGCGCCAGCTTTACTGCCGCCGGTGATGTCAGACGCGGGCTGGAAGCCGCTGGTTTTGATATCACGCGGCATGATGGGTTCGGCCGCAAACGCCACCGTATCACCGGTATATTATCATCTCGCATCGCTGTAAAGCCACAACCGGCATTGCCAGCCAGTGTAAAGATTATCGGGGCGGGAATCGCCGGTGCGTCATTAGCATATGCGCTGGCCAGACGGCATATCAATGTTGAGGTGCTGGATGCGGCATCTGATATGGCTGAGGGGGCCAGCGGAAATATTGCCGCCCTGCAAACTCCTAGGTTAACTGTTGATCCTACTGATCATGGCTGGCTATCAATGAATGCGTTTGGTTTTGCCCGACGGTCAGCCTTGGCCATGGGCGCAGGGCTTGATAAGGGCTGTATCACATTGGCCAAAGATGAAAAAGAAGCCATGCGTCAACAAAAACTGCTTCGGCAGGGATGGCCGGATGCACTATTTTCGCATATGGATGCGGCGGCGATATCTGACCGGCTTGGTGTTCATCTGGCGGCAGAAGGATTATTTTATCCCTATGCTGGTGCTGTTGACCCCCGTCTATGGATCAGCCGGTTGCTGGAAAACATACCCTGCCGTTATAATGTCAATATAACCAGCATGACCAATACCGCATCCGGCATTATGCTTACCGGTGACTATGGGCATAAAGATCATGCAGATATTGTGGTGATTGCCGCCGGTGCTGGATTATCGGCGTTGTGGGGGCCGCGGATGGAGCCGATATTGCCGATCACGGCAAATTGCGGACAAGTCAGCCATATTCCGTCTGATGATGCCCCAGATATCACGATTCCCATCAGCTTTGGCGGATATATGGCGCGGTCAAAAGATGGTAGTGTTGTCCTTGGTGCCAGCTATCAACGCATCCAAAATGATCATATCAGGATGCCAGCTGATCAGATCAGCGCCCATGCTAATGTCTATGCTAATGTCCATGCCGAAAATATCGCCCGCCTGCCAGATACATTACAGAACCGCTTGCCTCATGCGCCGGATCACTGGCAAAACCATTGGGGTGGCCGGCAAAGTGTCAGGGCAACTACGCCAGATAGACAGCCCATGGCCGGTGCATTGGGGAAAGAGTTATATATTTTGGGTGGGCTGGGATCACGCGGTATGGTGACAGCACCGATACTGGCGGAAGCCTTGGCTGCTGATATTTGTGGGGAAGCATCACCGCTAGATACAGCCATGCGCCGCGCGGTTGATCCGTTTCGTTTTAGTCGTCGGGCAGGATTATAAGGCGTTATCGTTTTGCATCATCTGGCTTATCTGATTGATCATAGTGGCCAGCATATCAGCGATATCAACCCATTCAGGCAATAATTGCAATTGTCGTTCATTCATATATAACCGCCGGTTAATTTCAATCTGGATAGCAAAAACATTATCTTTGGGTTTGCCATAATGTTGAGTGATATAGCCGCCGGCAAATGGTGAATTCATCCATGTTTTCATCCCTTTGTTTATAAAATGATCACATAGCCATGTGCTTAGCCATGCTGGTGCCGACTGGCCATGACAGCTACCAATAACAATATCGGCTGACCCGCTTGTGATCTGTGATGGCATGGAATGAATATCCAGCAGAATAACTGTGCCTGTTAATAGGCCGTTATCTATCATAGCTTTGATTTGCTGATGATATGGCGCATAGCAAGCCGTCATCCGTCTTTGACACTCATCCGGATGCAATTTATGGGAATAAATAGGTTTCTGGCGTGATATCTGGGATGGGATCACGCCTAGTCCGGCTTTCGTATAGCGGCTGGTTTTTACGATTATATCATCTGGCAAATGCGTAAATAGATGCGGCTCCAGTTCATCTGAGCTTCGATTAAGATCAACAAAACTGCGCGGAAAATCTGCATTTATCAGCATCGCATCCAATGGGTGCCTGGTTAGCAGAATATCCATAAAGGCATCTTCGACTTGCCGCAATTCATCCAGTCTGCGGCATGTGCTGGCCAGAAACGCTTGAGGATAATGCCGGCCACTATGCGGTGATGATATGATCAGACGCGGATTTGATCCGGTCTCAATTGAAAACCCCGGCAAAACACCGGTTGTAATATGGGCTTTCTCCATCTGATGTTTTGCCGATATCGGCATTTGGCGTGGATGTGGCATCATATGACCTGCATGTTTAAGAACACCAAGAATAACCATAAAACAAAATAAAGAAAACGATTGAAAGTTATATAGGGCTTGGGGTATAGAATGCATATGTTATGGGCGCGTAGCTCAGTGGGAGAGCACTACGTTGACATCGTAGGGGTCGCAAGTTCAATCCTTGCCGCGCCCACCATAACATTCATCTCATTTCAACCGCGGGAATAATGCTATTCGGATTGATCGGTATCGGGCCTGGATTTCCGGTATTCGTTCAACAGCTGATAGCATTGCGTCAAGCGCATATTCAACCGTTCTGTCGTATCATAAAACAACATTCTGCGAAAAGCGGTCTGACCAAGGGCAAAAGCATCTTTATATCTGGTCACATGGCATTGTTCATGAATACGCCTTGTTTGCTGTATCGCATTGGATATCTCAACCGCTTTGGTTTTGTTCATATTTTTCAGAATGTCCAGATAGGCAACTGATAGGCCAGCGCAGTATCCCGGATCAACAAAACTATCCACAGGCTTTAAACATATCGGTTCATCCGCGTGTGCTGATTTGTGGCTAATCATGCCGCCCATCAAAACAATAACAATGAAACAAGATAAAAAATCGGATAGGCGACACATACAAAAAAACACTAAAAGCTCACTTAAAACATGA
>JAHEII010000056.1 GCA_024639485.1 Alphaproteobacteria bacterium | reverse complement strand
TGCCGCTAATACCGCCCAATTTAGCACGCCGGGGGTGCATATTGGCTTGTTCTGTTCAACACCTATGGTCGCGTTATCGCGGAATGTCAGCCATAAACACGCTATGGAAATGTTATTAACCGGCGATATGATATCCGCTGCCCGTGCCGCAGAAATAGGGCTGGTTAATCAAGTCACCGAACCGGATCATCTGGCTGAGGCTAGTCAGATCATGGCACAGAAAATAGCATCAAAATCCAGCCTCACCATAGCCACCGGCAAACAGGCTTTTTATCAACAACGTGAGATGCCGCTGGCAGATGCTTACAGCTATGCTTCAGAAGTGATGGTGAATAATATGATGGCACAGGATGCCGAAGAAGGCATAAATGCCTTTATCGAAAAGCGCCCTGCCCAATGGAAAGATCAATAATCCTCTTATCCTGATGACATTGATCTGACCATTTACATGCTCAATCCAGTGTTACCATGCCATATGGGGTAGTCATATCAAACCGTAGCCCTTTTTTGCCTTTTACAATATTGGCAAAACCGCTGACCCCGCATGCCACCATCAGATCAGCTATCACTTCCGGTTCAGGGGTGCTGATGGTGATTTGATTAAGCCTTACCCCCATATCCGGCATGTTATGGCAGGGGCTTTTACCGTCTGGCCATTCAATAAACGCTGGCAAAAGCCCGCCTGTCGGTAAATGACCATCATCAGGAACAGTTAACCGCCAATGCAGATCACCACGCGTCACATTCAAAATTCTACCTAAATCTATTGGGCTGATCGCTTTTAGTGCATCCAGATCACGCACCCCAACCACCCAGCATAGCGCCCTTGGCCGAGCCGCTATATGCGCCTCAGTCGCCGGATCATCCAGACTAAACCAGCGGCGGCGTTCTGGCGCCGGTGCGTCGGGATCAATCGCAATCAATTCAAAATAGGTATTACCGCCTGCCTGCATCAGCGCATTATGTGTGCTCATCATAGGATGCTTGCCGCCATCAGGGACAGATACTCCGCATCTGGTTTCTATATCAGCTTTAGCATCGGCTAAATCGCGGCATCCCATAACAATATGGTCAAGTTGCGGTTGAAGCGAGTGAAGGATATCTGCGGTCATAAAACCATGATAGCGCAATCAAACCAACTGTCAAAGCCGTATGACTGGCGATACGCTGTCTTTGTCTTTGCCTTAGTTTTAGTCTTTGTCTTATCTTGGCTTTACATCACGTTAAACGCCATTAAACAGACCGGATTGTTATTGTTTCAGCGTATTTTAGCCGGTGCGTTCATCGCTGGTTTCGGCAAATAGATCGGCCATATGATGGATGGTGATTTGCCGTTGGCCTTTGATGGATATGATCCCATCCTTGGATAATCTTGATAATTGCCGACTGACCGTTTCCATCGTTAGCCCCAGATAATCTGACAACACTTTCCGTGTTAATGGTAATTCCAGTTGAATATCAGCCACCATTGGCATCGCATGTAATCGCGTCATTCGCAAGGCCATCATATGCAGAAACGTGGCCAGTTTTTCGCGTGCGGTTTTCCGGCCGAGTAAAAGCATCCATTCTCTGGCTGTGTCCAGTTCATCAAAGGTTTTTCCAAGAGCCGTGGGCCTAACGCTGGCGACTGATTAAGCAGCTTTTCAAATGATGCAATAGGAAATCGGCACATCTCAACCGGTGTTTCGGCAACCACATCATAACTTGATACCGGATGACCCGGGCGACCAACAAAATCACTGGGCAGTAATATGCCCAAAATCTGTTTTCGACCGTCTTCCAAGCTCTTAGAAATGGCGGCAACACCAGACACTAATGTCCCGACATAAGCTATATTTTCACCAATATGGGTGATAGCCTCACCCTTTTCGAAGATACGATAGGTTTTCATTTGATCCAGCGCGTCTAATTCATCAGGCTGGCAACGTGAGCAAATCGCGTTATGGCGAATAGGGCAAGCAGAGCAATCTCGCTTACTATGACTTTCCAATTGAGATGAGTGCAGAAGGTGCGTATTCATGCGCATATATTCTTTCAATGTTTTTTTTATTAGATGCAATATTAATCCGGCCAAACAAAATTTGCAAATTTGATATCCGCATTTTCCCCTATATTTAAATAGATTAAAAACTTGTTAAAAAATAAACTTAATGGATTGCCTAACCCCCATAAAACCTTATCTATTACGTTAATGATTTATATTTTTTAGAGAGAAGCAAATGCCCATTAAAACATTAATCTGGATAGGATGTCTGGGGCTTCATATTTATCAAAGCATGATTTTGCGCGACAATGGCATTTCTACCATGTGGATTGTTGCGGCTGTCATGTTGGAATCCGGTTATTTTTTCACCACAGGTTCCGCCACATTAGACACTTTACTTGAAATCCTGATCTATGTTCTGGATGTCATTTTAGGATTTATTTACAATCTGCTAGCCGTTCCCGGTGACATTCTGGTTGCGATTATGGGTGATGATGTTGGGCAAATTCTTTTCCGTCTTGGGCTGGAAGCCGGATCATTTCAAATTGCCATGATCTATCTGATCGTTGTTGTTGTGTCTTTCTTTATCCCCGATGGCGAAACCAATCACAAGCCTGATGAATAAACCTCGAATATATATTGGAACAGATGAATAAGGAGTGAATAAATAAAAACATGAAAAGACGGCATTTTCTATCTGGTCTTACTGGCGGTGTGATAGCGACCGCCACAACACAGCATCACTGGCTTAAACCCGCACAGGCACGCTTGCGGCAACCGGTGACATGGGGCGGTGCGTATTTACAAGACGAAGCCATGTCTATGCCGCATCTGAGCCGGGCTATCGCGATGCGGAACGCATCTGGCCAGAGCATTAATCAAGTGCTGTTTGAAACGATACGCGGCATTAACTGGTCAGAAACCGATATTGATCTGGCGGCACTGGTTGATCAGGATAGCTCAACAACAACAGAATTAGGCATGGTGCTTGTCTTCGCCGCTGAACAGACCCTTGGCCAGATTTATTTTCCTGATAAGCGCGAAACGAAATATATCGCCCGCCTTGTTGGATATAATATGGTTTACAATGTCCAGAAACGTCAGATTATCGGCAATTTTGGCATACGCGGCAGATATTTTGATGCCTTACCGGGCAAACCGGATAATAACGCTTTGCCAGATATTTATTTTGATCTGGTGACTAATCAAAACCGCGAGGGAAGCATTGCGCGGTTAATGACTGAAAAAATATCAAAATACCCATATAGCAACCGATATGGCGGCAAACGGTTCAAAGTGACATCAGTGGAAACGAAACCGCTTGTGGCGACTGCCGCAGAACAAACCGGTATGAGTGCTGATATATTCAAAGAACAGATCGGATATCTGTCTACTGTCTGTTTTTCCGAACAGACCGCTGTACCGGTTATTCCCTACACGAAAACAGCCGCGCTCAATACCAAACTGGCACAGGAAATGCGCATTACCGCATTTGATGGTGATAGTGCGTTAAACACAACCTTGCCGTTACCAGACGCAGAGATCGGGATAAATATTATTCTGGATGGCTGGAATTTCAATGTGACCCCGACAACAGATCAACGCAATCAGGTTAGTCTGACCATGTCATTAACTGTTGTATTCACATCTCAGGATAACGGAAAAATCATTTTCAATCAGCAGTTTTTCGCCCAGAAAGATTTTTATGAAATCCCCAAAGCAAATTATATCATGTCCAGAGATGCCCGCGTTTATATTCTGCACGAAGAATGTATTGATAAGATTTTTGCCAGCATAACCAGCCCATCCACGCGATCTGCTTTATATGAAGGCATTGATCTTATCCAGCCTAGTGAGGCCAGTTTTGTTCAGGCCGTAACCGATGATAAGGCCGGTTATCAGCGGGATTATAACACCGTAGCAGAATACCTGCCCTATCCTATGTAAATAAAAAAATGCGCATAAAACAGAAAAAGGCCGGCAATTATTACCGGCCTTTTTGTGATAGCGTCATGGCGATTACTTCTTTTTAGGGCGGGCAATGCCCTCTACCACAACCGGATTGGATAATTGAATATCAAAGCTGACCTTGCCGGCATAGTCGTTTATGCCATTATAAACACCGCAACCTTTGCTCCGCATAACACCCAGCTCATAGACTAATCTATTTGTATCTTGATTCAGAATATCAACACTATCAGAGCTCATGAAAGCAACCATTGTTGTTGCTGTATAAAACCCCAATAATTGATGCGTGTCTGAAACATATTCACCATTCATATCATGAACACGCCGAAGCAGAGCCAACCCTTCTTCGTCTAGCTTACCAAGCTCTGTTAATTCCTGTTCAATGCTATTCTGGAAAGCATCACTGGTAACCATTAACTCACTAAGCATAGTATCCATATTGGATTGATTGATAATATCCTGTGCCGCCAGACGATAGGCCTCAACCTTATCGCCCATGCCAACAATAGTACCCAGATCAATCAACAAATTAGCACGGCGGATGGATAATTCTTCAACATCCTGCCGGAAAAGCGTTGCTGTACTTAAGCCGCCTGATGACATTTCATTAGCTAAATCTGCGCGTATCTGCTGAGCTTGTGTCATCAGATCAATATACAGATCACGTTGTGGGTAACTCGGATGAAAGACGATTTCATAAAACGTGTTTGAAACGATTTTTGAAAAATCATCTTTTTGTTTATAGGCATATTCGTAACTTGGCCGCATCCATGTTGCCGCGTTCGTCAGATTAGGGTTTCTTTTATAACCATAATACCAGAATGTGCCTTCGATATATCTGGCCGCATACTGGTTCTTTTTAGCGGCATCCTTAACAAACTTTTCGCCCAGCTTGATATTGCCGCCCTGATTACCGTACATCATATGGATAATTCCATACGCAAACATACTATCGGCAATGCGCTGTTTCGCTTTTGTATCAAATGAGCTTTTGCCGGATGTGGCCAGCATAATGGCCAAATCCTCGCTATTTGGATTATTTACAAAGTTTTCAAAAAGCTCTTTGCCTTCCGGACTGTCAAAGCCGCCTTTAATAACATTTAAACTGGGCAAAAACGGGATAGGTGAGCGTGCTGGCGATTGAAGCATTTTATCTATCTCAGCGACCGACATGCCAAAGCTTTTTTCAAGCTTTTTCATATTAGCCTTTTCCAGTTTTTTATAGATATTCGGCTTGGGTTTGCGCTTACAGATAAAATTAATGGTGCTGTTGCTATTCGCAATATCGCTAGCCGCAGACACCTTTTGCAGATGGTTTTGAAAAACGGAATTATTATTAATAGATTTTTCAATTAATGGTGGAGCCATGTCAGCCAGCGCAAATGATGCGGCAAACATGAAGAAACCTAAAAAGCCTAGGCGAAAAAACAACATTTTCATAATGATCCTCATTATTAGCATTTAGTATATAAAATAATGCTAATTAATATTTTTCAACTCAATTATCCGCATTAATTATTTACTAAAGCAGATGTAAAATAAATATCCACAGCTTCAGCAAAAACAGATTGGTATTCGGCTTCCAACCAAGGATCAGATAAGGCCGAGCTGTCAAATTGTTCATCCAGCATAAAAGCCAATTCGTATTCTGCCTGTTTAAGCATGGCAAGCACGAGAAAGGCCTTTGCTTCCGGTGCATTATTGCGCTGGATATAAGCATTCATCCGCGTCATCACATCACGATAAGCGGCCTGATCATATAGCTGGCGGGCAATGATCATTTCGGCCTGATGCAATAGCGTTTCATCAATGGATGTAAAACTGACGTGAATATCATCTGATGCGGCCTTGCAGATGCTCAACACCATGCCGGTATCCGATAGAATACGGGTATTCATTTTTACCCGTTCCACCTGCCCTGCATTTTGCCAGATATTCAGAACTGTTTTTATCAGACGGTTATCATCGGTTGTGGCATATAGGCTCTTTTTGATTTCAATAGTTTCGGGAGTCATTAGCCGCGACCGGCATAATGGTTCAGCTATTTGTGTCATATCTATATTTGATTTTATCGGAACCGCAATCACGGCATATCGCGTGGCATCTTTTTCAGCAAAAACATAGGCTTTATCATGACCTGCCAGTTCAATAATACTATCAGCAAATAACGTAGCCAGAGCCGCGTTATCATTGATAAGCGTTCTAATAACCGCTTGTGCAGAATTGGCATCACTGGCGGCAACCGGCCTGACTATCACCAGAATGATAGCCAGACCAATCACATAACATTGGCGTAACATGATTAGAAATCGTTACTATCAGATACCTGACCGCTAGGGCCTTCGGGATTGTAGCCATCCTCGGACACGCCACCATCAATAGTCATTGTTGTGCTATTATTTGAAGGTTGGGTCGTAATAACAGACGGGGTTTTATCAATCGCATTGATAGCATTATCATTTTCTATCGCCGTGCCTTGGGCTATAGCCTGTGCTGATTGCGAATACACCGCAATGGAAAAGTACCAATGCCCATCTGCGGATACAAAACCTTTTGTCTGCACGCCTTCTGGAAGCTGGCCACTGGCAATGGATTCGTAATTATTGCTCATGCTGATTGTATTTAGAAAACTTTCACGTTCCTGATTATAGATTTCCGGATTACCGACATTACCCTGATCATCAACCGGAATAGTAAATTGTTCCACCTGCTCGATCTGGTTTTCGTCAAACCCGCCTTCCCAATAGACACTATCGCCACGCAAAAAAGCGATTAATGCGTTGCGGGCGCGCATGCCAGATTGATCGCGTGACATTTTTTTCAATTGTTTTGCTACGGTGGTATTTTTATTCTGGCGGATAATGGAACTGCCATATCCGATAACAATCTGCTCACCTGTCTGGGGATGGGTGATCAACTTTGCGCCCATTGGTGGCGTGGCATAGCTGGTGATTTCATTTATGATATGTGAAAATGCCGAATTCGGATCACTGGATTGAATAACCGCAGGGTTCAACCGCAAAAATGCGTTTCGTGTCTTGGTGCTAGTCGCAATGGAAATAGACACTTCACGCGTGTCAACATCATCACTCACGTCATAAACAACATAGGCGGCAAGCATGCCAGAAACAGCTTCTTTACAAACCTCATTAAAGTTCCTGCTTGTATTTGCCGCGCCTTCAACACCGCTATCAATCGCGACCAGATCGCTTGCCAGAACATTGCTGCAAGTGTTTTGCAATGGTTTCATATAACCTACCAGCTGTTTTTTTGCGGCCATATATGCCTCAGCATAAGCGGCTCGCTTTGATAGCAAAGTCGCGTTCGGATTTTCAAAAATAGTATAAGCGGCACTAGCACGGGAAATCGTACCCAAGCCTGTTTTTGTAGAAACAACTCTTACACCGCTATCGTCTTCCATCATG
>JAHEII010000051.1 GCA_024639485.1 Alphaproteobacteria bacterium | reverse complement strand
ATCAAAAATATCTATGAAGGCGGCACCGATAATCTTGCGCTTTTCCTCGGGGTCGGTCACGCCATCCAGCCGTTCCAGAAACAGATCAGCCGCGTCCTCGTGTATCAGCGGAATATTGTACTGGCCGCCAAACAGCTTGATCACTTCCTCTGCCTCACCCTGCCGCATCAGGCCATGATCAACAAACACGCAAGTCAGACGCTCGCCTATCGCTTCATGTATCAATACCGCTGTCACGGAGCTATCAACGCCGCCGGAAAGTCCACAAATCACGCGGCCTTCATCGCCAACTTGCGCTTGGATAGCAGCAATCGCCTGTTCCCGATAGGACGCCATAGTCCAGTCACCAATACATCCGCAAATACCTTTTGCGAACCGTTCCAGCAATTGCTTGCCATCCGGTGTATGCACCACTTCAGGATGAAATTGCACACCATAAAACCGCCGGCTTTCATCGGCAATCGCGGCAAATGGCGCGCCTGAACTGGTGGCAATCACATCAAATCCATCAGGCAGATGATCCACCTTATCGCCATGCGACATCCAGACCTGATGACAGGATGACATATCCCATAAACCATCAAATAGCGCAGACTGAGCCGATACCGTTAACTCCGCGCGGCCGAATTCCCGCGTGGTGCCTTTGACCACCTTACCGCCCAACTGCTCACACATGGTTTGCTGGCCGTAACAAATGCCAAAAACAGGCACCCCCATGGAAAACACCTGATCTGGCGCCCGTGGGGAATCCGCATCAACAACAGACATAGGCCCACCGGACAGGATGATGCCTTTGGGTTGCATCGCCATAATCGTATCAATGCTGGTGGTATAGGGCAGGATTTCTGCATAGACACCGGTTTCGCGCAATCGCCGCGCAATCAGCTGGGTGACTTGTGAGCCAAAATCAAGAACAAGGATGATATCTGTCATTACATATTATGCCGATAATTAGGGGCTTCGCGAGTGATGGTAACATCATGAACATGACTTTCTTTCAAGCCTGAACCGGTAATACGGACAAACTGGCTATCGGAATGCATTGCATCTATGGTGGCGCAACCGGTATAACCCATCGCCGCCCGTAAGCCGCCAATCATCTGATGGATAACCGCACCGGCAGAACCTTTATATGGTACCTGACCTTCGATGCCTTCGGGAACCAGTTTTAAGGGTTGCGATACCTCTGCTTGAAAATACCGGTCGGCTGATCCGCGTGCCATAGCACCAATAGAACCCATGCCGCGATAGGCTTTGTATGACCGCCCCTGATACAGATATACCTCACCCGGGGTTTCATCTGTTCCGGCCAGCATGGTTCCGATCATCACCGCATCCGCGCCAGCGGCAATCGCCTTAGCCAGATCACCCGAATATTTAATGCCGCCATCAGCAATGGCCGGCACACCATGACGGTGGCAAGCGGCGGCGGCTTCCATAACAGCGGTTAATTGCGGCACCCCGACACCAGCAACCATACGGGTGGTGCAAATTGATCCGGGGCCAATGCCAATCTTGATAGCATCAGCACCGGCATGAATTAATGCTTCCGCGCCTTCTGCTGTGGCGATATTACCGCCGATAATCTGAACATCATTGGATAATCCACGTACCGCGCCCACCGTGTCCAGCACGCCAGCCGAATGGCCGTGGGCTGTATCAACAACAACCACATCAACACCGGCGGCAATCAAGGCTTCGGCACGGGCAATGCCGGCCGCACCAGTTCCTACCGCTGCACCGACCATTAACCGGCCAGAATTATCTTTGGATGCGTCCGGATAATTCTGTGATTTTTCCATATCCTTGACCGTGATCAGCCCAACGCAATGTTTGTCTTTGTCAACCACAACCAGCTTTTCTATCCGGTGCTTATGCAATAACCGCCGCGCCTCATCAGGGGTGATGGTATCGGTGACGGTAATCACCGCATGGGTCATCATATCGCTAACCGGTTGCCTTGGATCGGTAGCAAAGCGGACATCCCGATTGGTCAGGATGCCAACTAATACCTTATCCCTTGCAGAAACAACCGGAATACCGCTAATCTTATGATGCTGCATCAAATCCAGCGCATCAGACAGGGTCTTATCATCATTAATAGTGACCGGATTGACAACCATACCAGCCTCATACCGTTTGACCGATGCTACTTCTGCTGCTTGCTGATCAGGCTCCAGATTTTTATGAATAATACCTATGCCGCCATTCTGCGCCATAGTTATGGCCAGCTGGCTTTCTGTTACGGTATCCATCGCCGCTGATATCAACGGAATGTTCAGCGATATACCCCGCGTGAGCCGCGTGCGTGTATCCGCATCTGATGGCAAAACCGATGATGCGGCTGGCTTTAACAGGACATCGTCAAATGTGAGTGCTTCAGGAATATGTGCAGTTAAATCTGGCATGATGCCTCCGGTTATGTCGGTGGCTCTTATCTATACCTAATGCTTGCGCATCTGAAAAGATGAATAATATTAATCAGCAAACAAATAATGTTCCGGCACGCCTTTGAAGCCAGTACATAACACATATATTTCTACGGATTCAGATCGGCTGGCATCCGGTTTGATGTGCTTGACCTGATCAAACGCTTGCCGCATCAGCGTTAGCAATTCAATTTCTGCGCCGCCCTGAAAGCATTTGGATAAAAATCCGCCCCCCGGGACTAACACACGCATCGCGGTATCCAGCGCCATTTCCAGCAAGGCAGTAGTGCGCAGATGGTCGGTCGGGCGATGGCCAGTGGTATCTGCCGCCATATCGCTAATCACCCAGTCGGCTTTACCGCCAATATAGGCAATCAGTTCAGCCAGTTTTTCATCATCATTGATATCACCTTTGAGAATCAAGGCATTTGTGATGGGATCAACATCCAGCAAATCTATGCCTGCCAGCTTGCCTTTGCCCTCATCAAGACCAATGCGGTTTGACGTTACCTGAAGCCAGCCACCCGGGGCAGACCCCAGATCAAGCACCGTCTGTCCGGTTTTCAGTAATTTATGCTTATCATCGATCTGTTCCAGCTTAAGCGCCGCCCGCGACCGATAGCCTTTGCTTCGGGCTTCGGCTACATAGGGGTCATTAATCTGGCGTTCGATCCAGCGCCGCGATGAAGCGGTCAAGCCTCTTTTCTTTTTGACCTTGCTGGTTAATCCGGCATCACCACGGTATGACCGGCCACTTGTTCCTTTGGTTTCCTTGCGATCTGTCATGATTGATATTGTCAGGTTAAATCACGGAAAAAGCAACTCTGCGCACCAGTATGACAGGCAGGGCCAGTTTGTTTTACCTTGAGCAAAACAGCATCAACATCACAATCCAGATGCGCGGATATCAATTCCTGTGTATGGCCGGACGTTTCGCCCTTGCGCCACAAGGCCTGTCGTGAGCGTGAAAAATAAGTCACCTGACCAGTGACAAGCGTTTGTGCCAACGCATCAGCATTCATCCATGCCAGCATAAGCACCACCCGGGTTTCCGCACATTGCGCAATCGCCGCTATTAAACCGTCAGCGTTATATTTGACTTCGTCCAGTAAGGGATGTGCCATGTTTTATCCTAACTCAGGGTGATGTTTCGATAGTGGTTTTATTCAGCGTTGATCTGGCGCCGGAATATCCGGCCAAATAACGCCTTAACCCCCCGATCAATATCAAGCCCGATAGCTAACACAGATGGAACAACAAATAAAACCAGTAATGTGGTGATAGCCAGACCAAAGACAATCGTTGTTGCCATCGGTATCAGAAACTGGGCTTGCAGTGACCGTTCAAACATTAATGTTGATAACCCGCAAATCGTGGTGAATGAGGTCAGAATAACTGGCCGTAAACGATCTGTTGTACCTGATACAATTGCCCGCATGTAATCACCACCGGATTCTTCCATCCGCCGTTCAATTGTCGATACCAGAATAATCGAATTATTGACCACAATTCCGGCCAGCGCAATCAGCGCAAACATGGATAAAATCGTCATGGTAAGCCCCATGACATAATGACCAAGCACCGCCCCGATTAATGCAAACGGGATCATGATCATGACCGCCAATGGCTGTGTCCATGATGAAAACACCCAAGACAGGATGATATAGATACAGATCAGCGCAAGCATGGCGCCTGTTCCCATATCGGCAAAGGCTTCTGACTGTTCCTGATCCCGCCCATCATAGCGATAGCGCAATCCATAGGTTTCAGCGATGTCTTCCAGTCCGGCTTCCTTGACAATCTGCAATGCTTCCGGCGTGGCAATAACCGCCCCATTCAGATCACCCTGAATAGCAACTTCGCGGAAACCATCCTGCCGCTTAATCACCGAAAACCCAAGCCGGTTTTCTACTGTTGCTACTTCTCGCAGTAACACATAATTGCCAGTTGGCGTGATAATCCGGATATCGCCAATATTATCAGTTAACACTTCGTCTTCGGGCAGAGATAATTTCACCGTGACTTCTTCGTCACCACGGGGAAAACGTGTGACAACCGCCCCATCAAGCGAAGCCCGCAATTGCTGGCCAATAGAAAATACGGTTAGCCCAAGCGACTGACCATAAGGCGTGATGCGTACAATCCGTTCTTCGGCACCATAGGATAAATCTTCTGTTACGCCAGATGCGGATGGCACGGCCTTGACCAGCGTTTCAATCTCTTGTGCGGCAGCTTTCAATGTGACCAGATCATCACCCATCAGGCGGATATCAATATCCCGTCCCGGCGGCCCTCCACGCGGCGCACGAATGGTTAAACGCTGTAATCCGGCCACCTCTTTAACTTCAGCTTCCCACACCACCAGAAAGTCGTCGATACGGACTTGCCGTTTATCAGCGGTTAATAGCTCAACCACGATACCGCCACGGGTATCATTTGCACCTGTGGCTGTTTCATCCGGATCACCGCTTAACGTCCGTCCAAGCGTTGCCATATGAAACTCGATTAATCCGCCCTCGTTGTCTGTTACTTTGGCTTCTGCCCGTAAAAGCGCGGCTTCCAGTTCTTTCAGCATTTTGTCGGTTTGTTGACGCGATGTGCCGGGTGCCATGACGATATTTCCAAAAGCAATATCGGCTTCGGGGGATGAGAAAAAGACAAAATTAACCCTGCCGCCAGCCATCATTCCAACCGAAAAGATAAACATGGCCAAGCTCAGGGCGATAGTCGCATAACGCCAATTTACCGCAATCTCCACCAAACGCCGGAACGGGCCATTACGGAATCTGTTAAACTGGGTATCAAAATGATAGCGGAAGCCGGATGTTTTTTCCTCTGTCTTTTGGGCAAAATGCGCTAAATGCGCTGGCAGGATAAAAAACACTTCGATCAGGCTGGCAATCAGCACCGCCACAACAACCATGGGAATAGCGGAAATAATCTCACCAATAATGCCTTTGATCATGAATAATGGCAAAAATGCTGCCACCGTAGTCAGCATGGCACTAATTACTGGTGGCCCCATCCGCGTCACCGACATCGCGGCCGCTTTATGCATACTAAGCCCGCGCCTTTGCCGCAAATGTTCAGCGTGTTCACCAATCACGATAGCATCATCAACCACAATCCCAAGCGCCATAATCAAGCCAAATAGCGAAATCATGTTAATCGTCTGATCCATAGCCAGCATCACGCCAAACGTGGCCAGAAACGCGACCGGAATTCCCATAGCCACCCAGAATGCCACCCGAACAGACAAAAACAGAAACAAAACACCAATAACCAGTAATAATCCGCCAGCGCCATTACTGACCAGCAAATCAATCCGTTCCTTGATCAATTTGGCGCGCACATCATATTGATCGATCACCAGTGATTCCGGTGCCTGATTGCGATAATCGGACAGCCAGTTCTGGACGACTTCATTAATCGTCAGTGAATCATTACTCTGGCCTCGCTTAAAAGAAAGCATAACCGCTGGCATGCCGTTGCGGGTTAGCGTCACCGATGGCGTTTCCACGTCCTCGGATACAACCGCAATATCACCCAGGGTGATCCGGCTTCCATCCGGACGCACCAGCACCTCAAGCTTTTCAAACTCTTTGGCGGTTTTGATCTGGCCAAGTGACCGCACACGCAACGCACCATCAGCCAGACTACCAGCTGGAACGTCCAGCGTTGTAGTCGATATCGCCGCTGAAATATCATTCAGCGAAAGCCCCAGCCGCGACAATTCATTCTGGCTAATCTCAATTTGGATAATCTCATCAGGCAGGCCCGTTAATTCAATTTTATCAACGCCAAGTCTTTGCAAGTCTTCTTTGATATCCTTGGCCATGCTGCGTAAGGCAAACAGGTCAAAAGGCCCTGAAATAACCAGTTTGCTGATATCATCATAAAACTCGCCCTTGACCACCTTGGGGGTTTCGGCTTCTTCGGGGAAATCCACCTGCCCTACGGCGGTTTCTACATCGGCCAGCGCCTGTTGCATATCCGTGCCAAACTCAAACTCGACCTGAATAGCGGCCAGGCCTTCATAGCTAGTGGAAAGCACTTTCTTGACATTGGAAATAGATCGCAATTCGGATTCTAGCAATTGCACGATATTAGCATCAACATCTTCGGCGGTTGCGCCTGTCCATTGCACGCTAACACCAACAATCTCAATACTGAAATTGGGGAAAAACTGACGGTTCAGATTTGATAGCGACATCATGCCGACCGCTATCATCAATAGCATCAACAAATTAGCGGCAGTTCGGTGTTTAATAAAGAATTCCAGAAAAGCTGACGGCTTCATCCGCGTCCCGGCTTAACAAGAATGCCGTCCCCAAGTGCAGGCAAGCGCGTGGCGACAACCTGTTCACCTTTGTTGATATTGCCTCTAATAAAGACGATACCATCAGATTTCTGAACAACCTCAACCAGCCGCCGGACAGTTCTGCCGTCAATAATGACAAATACGCTATTATCATCATAAAGCGCGGCTTCGGGAATAACCGCAACATCATCAACCTGACCAGAGGTATAAATCACCTCAACAAATGCGCCTTCGGGGATAACCCAGTCTCCATTTTCAGACAATGCCACCTGTGCATATAATCTGCCGCCGCCCTCACCTGCCTGAACATTTCCTTCGGCGCGGGTAATGGTGGCATCGATTGACGTAATATCACGGCCACCAGATCGCCAGACTACATTGACCGGATCACCGATAAGCTCACCAGCATTGGCAAATACATCGCCCGGCACCACAAAAGATACCTCAAGGCTGGATAGATCAGTGATAACTCCCACCGCCATTGCTGGCGATACAACCATGCCGCGCCCGATATTCACCGAAGACACAATGCCATCAAACTGGGCTGTTAAAACGGCATCTGAAAGATTTTTGTTAGCACGCTTGAGGCTGAGTTCCAGCTGTGCCTGTTGTCTTTTGGCCTGCTCAAGTGCATTTTTTGCCATG
>JAHEII010000050.1 GCA_024639485.1 Alphaproteobacteria bacterium | reverse complement strand
CTAGCCACACAAATTAGCAGCGTATCGGAAAATGCAGATCCGATAGCTAATATTAGTATGCCGGACACATCCACGCTAATCAGCATGACCGGTGCGGCGGATGGTGGAACTATCATGGCGTTTCAAGGTGCTGGCGGCGATATCACGGTGATAAAGCTATCGGCAGATCGGGAATCCATACAGGTCATGGCCAGATTAACGCCAGATGCGGCAACAGATTTTGCTTTAAATTAACAGCCCATTATCGAGGTTAGAATAATCCGAGAATCGTTTCTTCTAACGGAAAATCGCCTAATCCCTTGCCGCCATAGCCGGTTATGGATGGAAACAGATAGAACCGGATAACCAGTAAAACAAAACCGGCATATAAAGACCGCAATTTTTCGGGTATTTCTCTGGGGCAGACGCGGTTTGCGGCATTGATCAGCGGGGTGCTGGCCTGAACAAGCCAGCGCATAACAATAGCACTGGAATTATCAGGAAGCGCAATACCAAGGAAAAACCGGCCAAGGCATATCCACATGGCCACCGCAAAGGCACTATCAAGCAATATATATCCAACAGGCCAGCCAAACATCACATTCTCCACTTGCTATATCTATCCATAGCGCATCTGACCTATTGTCGTCAAAAGAGAATAGAACATCAGCGAAACTATGGATAAACCCATGTTTTCGTGCTACATGATGGGGGATATCAATTTTTCAGAAGCATGAGGCGCAAAACCATGTCTAACCCCCAATATGTCTACACGATGAGCCGATTGAGCAAAGCATGGCCCGGCGGTAAAGAAGTTCTGAAAAATGTATCTCTTTCCTTTTTGCCCGGTGCAAAAATTGGCGTATTAGGGATTAACGGCGCGGGTAAATCCACGTTATTGCGCATCATGGCCGGTATCGAAACCGAATATCAGGGTGATGCATGGGCGGCGGATGGACTCAAAGTCGGATATCTGCCCCAAGAACCTGAGCTGGATAACAGCCTCAATGTGCTGGATAACGTCATGCTTGGCATGGGTGAGAAAAAACAGCTTATTGACCGTTTCAACGCCATTAGCGCCCGATTTGGCGAAGAGATGAGCGATGATGAGATGAATGCACTGATCGAAGAACAGGGTGAGTTGCAGGAAAAAATTGATGCCGCAGATGCGTGGGATTTGGAACGTAAAGCGGCGATTGCCATGGATGCATTGCGGCTGCCGCCATCTGACTGGGAAGTGACCAATCTTTCTGGTGGGGAAAAACGCCGTGTGGCGTTATGCCAGTTGCTATTGAGCGCGCCTGATATGTTGTTGCTGGATGAACCGACAAACCATCTGGATGCGGAATCCGTTGCATGGCTTCAGCGGTTTTTAAAAGATTTTGCCGGAACGGTTGTTACCATTACCCATGATCGCTATTTCCTTGATGAAGTGGCTGGCTGGATTCTGGAACTTGACCGTGGGCAGGGTATCCCGTTTGAAGGCAATTATTCCAGTTGGCTGGAACAGAAACAGAAACGTCTGCAACAGGAAGGCCGGAGCGAAGAAGCCAGAATCAAAACGTTGGCACGCGAGCTGGAATGGGTGCGTTCAGCACCAAAAGCGCGTCAGGCAAAATCAAAAGCCCGTCTTACCGCTTATGAGCAATTGCTGGAACAACAACATGAAAGCGTCAGCGAAACGGCAAAAATCAGCATTCCGCCGGGGCCTAGACTGGGTAATATTGTTCTGGAAGGACAACATATCTCTAAGGCATTTGGTGAAAAATTACTGATTGATGATCTGGATTTCCGGCTTCCACCCGGTGGAATTGTCGGGGTTGTTGGCCCTAACGGTGCTGGTAAAACAACGCTATTCCGGATGATTACAGAGCAGGATAAGCCCGATCAGGGTGAGCTAAAAATTGGCGAAACGGTTGTTATGGCATATGTGGATCAATCGCGTGATGCCTTGCCTGATGATAAAACGGTCTGGGAAGTGATATCAGACGGACTTGATGAGATTACTCTGGGCAAGCGGACTGTGTCATCCCGTGCCTATGTTGGGCAGTTTAATTTCAAAGGCGGTGATCAGCAAAAACGTGTGGGGCAGTTATCAGGCGGTGAGCGAAACCGTGTGCATCTGGCCAGAATGTTGAAATCCGGCTGTAACTTATTGCTTCTTGATGAACCAACTAATGATCTGGATGTTGATACCCTGCGGTCACTCGAAGACGCGTTGCTGGAATTCGGGGGCTGTGCCGTGGTGATTACCCACGACCGCTGGTTCCTTGACCGGATTGCTACCCATATCCTCGCTTTTGAGGGGGATAGCCATGTGGAATGGTTTGAAGGAAACTGGCAGGCCTATGAAGAAGACAAAAAGCGCCGTCTGGGGGCAGACGCGGATCAGCCAACCCGTATTAAGTACAAACCGATAGCGCGCTAGTTTTCTAACCGTGCCTGTTTGAGCTCAATGCTGCGTTTTTCCAGCAGATCATTAAGCGCATCCAGACTTCCCTTGTTCTGGCGAATAACGGCCATATTCTCATCTTTCTGGGTGAGTAGCATGGATACGTTTTCAAAGCTCAGATCAAAGATATATAGCTCCTGTCCGGTTTTATCGCTAATGCGCCATGATACCACAGCATCCGGATATTGGCCGGTTGTGTCATGAACCATGCCATTAATAATAATCCAGTTCTCGCCCTTTTTTTCGGCTGACAGGAACCGGTATTCCAAGCTTCGGAAATAATCAAAATTATTTGCCGCCTGTTCAACGATTACCTCACGAAAAGCAGACAGGAAACGTTGTTTTTGTTCATCTGTCGCTTTGCGCCAATAGGGGCCAATGGAAAAACTGGCCAGAGTTTCGTATTTGAAATAACGATTAATAATATGATCTGCTTGCAGATATATTTCATCCTGGGTGCTGACATTTGCGGCAATATCCTGAATCTCGAATATCAGATTTTCTACCATTTCGGCAGCGGCCTGCGTTCTGTCTGTTTCTGTTTCACTAGCATAGGAATAGCTGGCTAGCATCGATAGCATGGCAACAGCAATCACCCCGACCATCACGGCATGATGATATATCCGCAAAACAGACATCAATCTATTCGGTTGTTTCAATGAAGCTATCAAAAACATCTTCTTTATCCTCATTCGCTTGATTTTCATCAGCATGATCATATTGGAGATAAATCGAACGCACTCTGGCGTAAGAATCAAGCGATTGGTATTTAATATCATTAATATATTCAAAATTATTGCCGCGAAACGTTACAATGCGAACGGGGGTATTGACGACAGAAATATTGGCCGCGGCCGGTGTTGACGCAAAATGAAGCGGATTGGTCAAGCTGTCAACAACCCATCCGGTATGGCTCCGGACTGTGCCGGGGCCAATGACTGGCAAGACAATATAAGACCCATGATCGGCTTGATAATATGCTAGCGTATCATCAAAATTGGTAGAACGTGGTGTATCCACATCATCGGTTAAATCAACAAATCCTAATGTAAGGCCATTGATCAGAAACTCGAATGTACCAAGGGCGGCATTTTCCATGTCACCCTGCATAGAGGAATTGACGGTTGTCGAAGGAAGACTAGTCCATTGTGTAAAATTGGTCAGCATAACCTGACCCTGATCTGGCAATTGCCGATACCCTCTAGCCGCCGGTTCAACAATAAAATCATCCAATGTCATATTGAATGCGTAAACATTGCGGTTAGTTTTCTCATAAGGGTCGCGGGATTCGGTCAATTCGTCATATGGCGGCGTGGCACATCCAGCCAGCAGGCACATCGGTGCACCAACGATTAGACCCATCATGAATATACGCATATATGTCATCATGTCTTAATATTATGTTAAGTTGATAAAAAAACAAAGTCATAAGCCGGAAATCACGGCAAAGCCATGATCACAGCAGAAATTTCATACAGCTGATCTATCCATTGCCGCGCCTTCATGGTAGGAATCGAACATGCAGAATGATCTATTCCAAACATCAGCGCCTTCTGATCAATCGCCGTGGCTAGACGGATTGAATGATCCCCAGAAAAAGGCTGTTCAGCATCTGGACGGGCCGTTGCTAGTGCTTTCAGGGGCAGGCACCGGCAAGACCAGAGTATTAACCAGCAGGCTAGCCAATTTAATTGCGACTGGCCGTGCCAAGCCGTGGAATATTCTGGCGGTAACATTCACCAATAAAGCCGCGCGTGAGATGAAAGAACGCGTTGCCGCCATGATTGGCCCTATGGTGGATCAAGTCTGGTTCGGTACGTTTCATGCTCTGGCCGCAAAAATATTACGCCGGCATGCCGAAACGGTCGGGCTGAAATCCAATTTTACCATCCTTGATACCGATGATCAGTTACGATTGATAAAACAGGTGATGGAATTAAACGGTATTGATCCCAAACGCCATCCGCCGCGTATGGTTCTGGCGATGATTAGTCGCTGGAAAGATAAAGGGCTGACCCATGATAAAGTCAGCCTTGCCGATGCCAGCAATCTGATTGAAGGCAATGGAGCAGATATCTATCAGCAATACCAACAGCGTCTGAGCGATCTGAATGCCTGTGATTTTGGTGATCTTCTGCTTCACAATCTGACTATTTTTAATACCCATCCGGAAATTCTGGCCGATTACCATCACCGCATTACCCATGTCATGGTGGATGAATATCAGGACACTAACGTGGCGCAATATCTCTGGCTTAGTCTGTTATCGCAAAAATCACGCAATCTGTGTTGTGTTGGTGATGATGATCAGTCAATTTACGGCTGGCGCGGGGCAGAAGTCACGAATATGTTGCGGTTTTCCGAAATATATCCCGAAGCAGTAACTATCCGGCTGGAAGAAAATTATCGATCCACCGGTCATATTCTTGGTGCCGCGTCCGGGTTGATTGCCCATAACGAAAGCCGGTTGGGGAAAACGCTATTTACTGATGATGCCCATGGTGAAAAAGTCCGTATTCACGGGTTCTGGGATGGCGCGAGTGAGGCAAGGGCGGTGGCTGACCGTATCGCGTCACTGCAACGACATGGTGAGTTTTCACCAGATCAGATGGCTGTTCTGGTGCGGGCAGGATATCAAACCCGTGAGTTCGAAGAAGTGTTTATCAAGCTGGGTATTCCCTATCGGGTGATAGGTGCCAAATTCTATGAACGTCAGGAAATCCGCGATGCTATTGCCTATTTGCGGTTGATTATCCAGCCCGCCGATGATTTGGCCTTTGAGCGCATTATTAATACGCCAACCCGTGGATTGGGAGCAAAAACCGTAAGTCTGTTGCGTGATGCGAGCCGGGAACAGGGGCTGCCCATGCTGGCAACAGCAGAAAATATGCTGGCTGGTACGGCATTAAAATCTGCCGCCCGCAATAGCCTTGGCCAGTTTGTCAATATGGTGCTGCATTGGCGCGGTTTGCTGGATCAGATGCCACATACGGAACTAGCCATGAAGGTGCTGGATGAATCTGGTTATACCGCCATGTGGCAAAAAGAAAAAACACCTGATGCCGAAGGCCGGTTGGAAAATCTGAAAGAACTGATCACGGCAATGGATGGGTTTGATAATCTGCAAGGCTTTCTGGAACACATTTCGCTGGTCATGGATGGTGATAACAACAACAGGGGTGGTGAAGTGATGCTGATGACGCTTCATGCCGCTAAAGGGCTGGAGTTTAATGTTGTGTTTCTGCCATGTTGGGAAGAAGGCGCGTTTCCATCTCAGCGCACGCTGGATGAAAAAGGTGCCGCTGGCCTAGAAGAAGAACGCCGATTAGCCTATGTCGGCATCACACGTGCACGAAAAGAGCTTTATATTTCATTTGCATCCAGCCGCCGTGTTCATGGGTTATGGCAAAGCGGAATTCCGTCTCGTTTTCTGGCCGAATTACCCGAAGAACATCTGGTAGAAGAAACCGAACAGGGCATGGCACCCGGAACCGCAAAGCCGGTGACGTTTGACAATATGCCCATACCATCAGCGGCTGGCGGTTATGGCCCCGGCTGGACACGGTTGCGCGAACGCCGGCAAACCGGTTTTCTGCCATCCAAGGCACCGGCGGAAAATAAAGCCGGATTAACAGGAAAAAGTGATTATATTGCAGGTGACAGAGTGTTTCATCTCAAATTCGGTAATGGCAATGTGGTTTCCGTTGAGGGTGATAAGCTGACTATTGCCTTTGATAAAGCCGGTGAGAAAAAACTGGTTGCCAGCTTTGTTGAACGCGCAGGAAAGCAGTAATTATGAGCATCTGGCAAGTCACAGTTAAGCTTACCGGTGAGCAAGATATCGCCGGAGAGATTCTGCAAGCGGCTGCAGATGCCGATACCATCAGCTTTTTGCGTGATCAGGATGATGAGCCATGGGATGTGATCTGTATTTGTCAGACGAAGCCAGACCAGACGCGGCTTGATCTGGCGGCGCAAGTTCTGAAAACTGATTTTGCCATGCACCTAACCCAGCCGGTGATCAGCGCAGTTCCGGATATAGACTGGCTACAAAAAAACTGGCTGGATATGAAACCGCTAGATATCGGCCGGTTCTGGATTTATGGAACGCATATTACGGATGATGTACCAACTGGAAAAACCGGTATTCAGTTAGATGCAGGCATGGCATTCGGCACAGGTAATCACGCTACTACACATGGCTGTATCCTGCTTGCCGAAAAACATATTAAACCGCAAGGTAATGCAATGATTGCTGATATTGGTGCTGGTAGCGGTATCCTTGCTATGGTGGCGGCCAAGATTAATTCGTCTAGCCGGATTATCGCGGTTGATAATGATCCGGTGGCTGTTGCGGTCATGCAGGAAAATGTCACACATAACAACACCGCTGATCAGATCACTTGCAGCATATCAGACGGATACCAATCGGCGGTGGTTGCCGATCATATGCCATATGATGTGATCATGGCCAATATTCTGCCTTTGCCATTAATAGCCATGGCCGATGATGCGGCCAAAGCTTTAGCGGAGGGCGGAAAAATCATTCTTTCCGGACTTAATGTGAAACATGCGGAGGATGTGATAGCCGCGCATGAAGCGGCCGGATTATCACATGTCGAAAGCCTGCCGATAGGGGACTGGATGGCGGTATTAATGGAAAAACCGCGTAAATCTTCTGGTGAGGGCAATCATGGCTGATCAAGCGACATCTGTTCAGGCGTTACGGCAAGCTATGATAGCGGCCAAAATTGATGCGTATCTGATCCCGCGTGGGGATGCATTTTCCGGTGAAGAAGTTCAGCCAGCAGACGAAAGACTGGCATGGTTGACCGGCTTTACCGGCTCAGCCGGAATAGCCATTGTGACCATGGACGCGGCGATATTGTTCAGCGATGGCCGCTATACTATCCAGATGCAGAATGAAACGAATAGCGACTGGCAATGCCAGGTCATGCCGGATGCAAAACTGTCTGTCTGGATTGCTGCTCATCTGTCGGGTAAGC
>JAHEII010000028.1 GCA_024639485.1 Alphaproteobacteria bacterium | reverse complement strand
TTCTGATCACCATCAACCAGTTGGTCTTCGGCATATGCCAGCATCTTGTCCTTACTATCAAAAAATAGCCCTTTCCCAGCGTGATTGATCGTCCATGGCCACCCTTCACGGGTGCCATTATCGGTGATGCGGCCAGCCTCAATACGGGTAATTGCGGTCAATATGCCATCGGGCATGGCAAAGGTTTTTTCAACGATGCGGGTAATATGCTCACAATTGTCATCACCGCCAATATGATCAGGCAGAGGAATATTGTTCTGCGCCATGGCAGGAAAGGTCATCAAGCCAATGGTAATGCTGGCCGTGAGCCAGACAGAGTAACAGATTTTGCGTGCTATGATTATCAACATACATATCCGACAGCAATTCTCATGCCAGATATAAAGACGTGTTTCCGATTAACAATATGATCAGATTTGCCGTTTAAAGGTTTACCAATCCACAACGCAAAACCAGACAGGTCATATTATGGGTGAAGTCATATATCTGCAAAAACAATGTCCCAAGATGCATAAGATGGTAGATGATGATAATGGCTCACTTAGCGCGGATGAAGTACGCCGGCTTGAAAGCATCCGGGATAATATCGAAGAACTGCTGCATATGATTGCCGGTATTCGCCGTGATCCGAACGCCGTGGCATTGGCATCGGCACGTTTTGGTATTATGCGCATGACCCAGTTATATGGCCGGGCTTATACGATGGATTTTGCCAAACGCTGTATTGAAAATATGGATATGGCACAACAATTTTCTTCGGATTGAAGCAGAACCGCTTTCCCCGTATACTCTCTTTAACAGATGATAATGTTTTAAGGGTGGCAGTCAGATGATTTCGCAAGCGCGCATGCTTCAGATTCTCGAGAGAGGAAGCAAGGGAGACAGAAAAAGCCGCGTGGTCGACCGTTTTCTGGGTTCGCTGATTATTTTGAATGTTGCCGCTATCTGCCTTGAATCGGTGAATACGATTGGGGATACCTATCATCAGGCCTTCTTTATCTTTGAAATGTTTTCGGTGATAATTTTCGGAACAGAATATCTGTTGCGTATCTGGGCAAGTGGGGCGAATGAAGCCTGCGGCTACGCATCACCATTCGGGCGGCGGCTGAATTATATTTTCAGCTTTACCGGATTGATTGATCTGATTGCTATTCTTCCTAGTATTCTGCCGCTGATCATGGGGCAGGTAGATTTGCGCTGGCTGCGGGCATTGCGGTTAATCAGATTGTTCAAGATATCTCATTATTCATCTGCTCTCGAAGATTTAATTTCTGCTATCCGGTCAGAAATAGGGTCTTTCGGTGCAGCCAGTTATCTGTTCCTGATTGCGTTATTTATGTCTAGCGCCATGATGTATATTGTTGAACATAAAGCCCAGCCAGATGAATTTTCCTCTATCCCCCAAACAATGTGGTGGTCACTGATCACGCTCACGACGGTTGGGTATGGGGATGTGTCGCCAATCACTCCCATAGGGCAGGTGATCGGCGCTATTACCGCCTTGATGGGGGTATGTGTGGTAGCGTTGCTAACTGGTATTGTGGCCTCGGCTTTTTCAAACCAGATGTCACAACGCAAAGCCATTATTGAGGCCGAAATTGCAACAGCGTTAAGTGATGGGGTTTTATCAGAAGACGAGCTGGTCAAAATCGAAAAACTGCGGCGAGAGTTTCATCTGTCCGAACAGCATGTCAATGCGCTGATCAAGATATTGCGCGAACAAGAGCATCTGATGCATGACTGATCACATAGATCAAAATAGTCATGATGAAAGCGAAATGATCTAACATTTTTTTCTGTCAGTCGTTTTCCTTTATAGAAGGACAATGACATGAAACCACCTTTACATGTTGATCAGTTTGTTCAGCACTATCCCCGGCTTATCCATGCCAGAGGACGGCTGATCATATCGGCTGGTATGCCAACAGATCAGGCTTATTATCTGATATCTGGCCGCGCCCATGCTAAATCACATCCAAAACCCAAATCGCGTATGGGGAAGGATTTTGCAGCAGGGGATATGATTGGCTTTGTGTCTTTTCTGGCACTGGATCATTATGATCTGGATATTATGGCCAGTTCTGCATGTGAGGTTCTGGCTATCCCGCGCCATGTCATTGAAAACCACTGGGGAAAAGAAGATATTGCCAGCTGGCTTTTTGCCTGTTCAATGGCATCCGAAGTTGTCAAAAAACAACAGCCAGTCATGATGGGTTTTGCCATATGAAGCATCTGATATCACATATCCGGATGTGGAGTGGTGAAGTTCTGTTCCGAGAAAAACAACCAGCCACACATTTCTATCTTGTGCTATCAGGGAAAATTGTTGTTCTTGACCGGTCTGGCCGCATTATTATCCGGTTTTACGAAGCAGATCAGATGTTTGGCTTGCCAGAAGTATTGGCAGGGGCGGATTGGAAACACACCACCATCGCATATGGTAAGACAGAGATAACGTCTTTTCCGGCTAGCGTTGTGTTCGACCGCATGGAAAATATGCCGCAAAACCATCAGAAATTTCTGAATCAGATGGCTCAGCTTAGCATATAGCGGAAAATAAGCCGGTATATTGGCATGAAATATGCAAATCACGCTTGTTCTTTACACATAGGAGCTTGCAATGAACGAAAATCATATCAAAACATTTGCAGATGCCGAGGATGGCCCGCAAACTAAAATCGGGGTGAATGTTGTGCATTATGACGATCAGGATCAGATCACACATAGCGAGACGATGCCGCTAGCGCATTATATGAATGATTATGGTCAGACGAGCGAATCCTATCTGGCTATTCACCAAAAACTGTCTGCACGTCAGGGCTAGATAATCCCGCTTATCGGGTTCATCCGAATAGAGCTTTATTTTTAGCCAATCATCTGCATACGCCCCAGACGGCGGCGTTCAGATGATGATGGTATCCGCAGCATTTCCCGATATTTTGCTACGGTGCGCCGTGCCAGAGTAATACCCTGATCACTGATTTCTGATGCAATGTCGCTATCGCTAAGCGGCTTTTTCGGGTTTTCGGATTTGATCAGATGTTCGATCCGCGTCCGGACAGCGGTTGCCGCCATATTGCCTTCGCCCTGATCAGAAACAATAGACACGCTGAAAAATGCTTTCAGCGAAAAAGTACCGCGCGGTGTATTAATTACGGTTCCATTGGTGACGCGGCTAATGGTGCTTTCATGCATACCTACTGCATCAGCCACGGTTTTCAGCAGCATGGGTTTCAATGCTTCCATACCGTATTTCATAAAATCCTGTTGCTGGCGAACAATCTCACCACAAATTTTTATTGTCGTTTCGTTCCGTTGTTCCAGCGCCCGCTTGAGCCAGCGTGCTGAACCCATGGCATTGGCAATAAACTCATTCTGATCGCTCTGGCCGGTCGATTTCATGTTTTCTGCGATGGCATCGGCGTAACCTTCTTTGATGTGCAAAGTCGGTAAGGTAGACCGGTTCAGATCAACTGCCCAACCATCAGCGGTTTTGCGGACAATAACGTCAGGTTCGGATAATGGCGGCAGATCATTGCTATATGCCTCACCCGGTTTCGGGTTAAAGCTGCGAATGGTGGTCAGCGCATCAATAATCGTATCATGATCACAATCAGCTTTCCGCGCCAGACTGGCAATATCACCTTTGCCCAGCACATCCAGATGATCCAGAACAACAGCCATGACATGATCATAACAATCGGCATCAATGGCCTGAATTTTCAAACATTCAGCCAGATTGCGCGCAAATACGCCAACAGGTTCCAGATGCTGAAGCTCAGCTAATACGGCTTCCAGTCTGTCTTCGCTAAGACCTGTCTGGGTGGCAATCTGATCAAGGGGGGTATCAAGCCAGCCTGTTGGCGCCAGCATATCTGTTAGCATATAGGCCACGCCTGCATGTTCTGGCGCAATGGCGAGTTCAATCTGGCTGATGACTTTGGCATGTAGCCCCGGCTCAGGGTTTGCAATCTGTCCCATCCAGTCAACATCGTCACCATGTCCGGAGTTCTGGCCGGAGTTCTGGCCGGAAGATTGGGAAGACGTGTGTGGAACAGTGTCATGTTCAGATGATGAATAGCGATTATCCATATCAGAGTTTTCGGTAGGATCATCTGAAAGCGCGTTATTTTCAGGTGTTAATTCGGTGAGGGAAGCTGGCGCGTCGGTTGCCGCATCTGCCATCTGGTGATCAGCGTTCTGATGATCAGAAGTTGCCGCAACGGGTTGTTCTGCATCCGAATGGGCTACATCCAGAAAAGGGTTTTCCAGCGCTTGATCATCCAGAAACTGCTTAATTTCCAGATTGGTCATTTGCAGTAATTTGATCGCCTGTTGTAACTGCGGCGTAATGATCAGCGATTGTTTCTGCTTCGCTTTAATTGATGGCATTAACTGCATGTCATCCTCCCACGTCAATGTTATGACAGTTAAGATGAGGTAACATTTTCGTTATCGCAAAATAAACATTTGACGGTTAAAATTGTCAAATATTAGTTAAATATTATAAACAAAAACAACATATTATGGTTAAATAGTTAATTAAAGGTTAATATAGTGTCAAGTTTCCGGCATATCATTTAATGATAATATGGTATGCTTATTGCAATATCGTCGTTTCTTCATTTTACTAATCCATGTGGGGTAAGGTCTGTCATATGATAACGTTAAGCCGATCACAGCCACAGCGTAAAACAGGTTGCCAGCGTTGCCGCATTATCCGGCTGTTTATGCTGACCGTATTAATGCTGGTTGTGCTTGGATTGCTAGCTACTGATAAACTTGATGCCTTGCAAGAAGTAACAACGGCACGCGTGGCGGCGGTGATATGGATTATTGGCGGGGTCGGGTTTTTTGCAAAACTGGCGTTCTGGTTATGGCAAAAACGCCAGACGGCTAGCGATCCTGAACAAATCTGACGGCCATTTCCTGATAGGGAAAGAAACGCCCATAACGGTGTCCGGTGAAAAAATTAACCGTATAATAATGACGTGAGGCATATGGATTCTGCTCATTTGTCCAGTAGGGTTCACCAGAGGTATTGGGAAATGCCGCGATGTCAATTTTAACGCCGTCACATTCATGACAGACGATACCTTCCAGTTCAGCCAGACTGGGCAGACGCCAATTACCGCCTAATTGCTCATTCGCGATCACAATGGCTTTTTCGATGTCATCATGGTTAAGTTTGACAATCTCACCAGTGCAGGTTTCGCCATTCCATGTCTGGCCGACGCTACACCGCAACCATTCAACACCGGAACGGATATCAATCACAATATGATCACGCATGATAAATTGTGTTGATGCCAGTGACGGCCGCATGGCAATGCCGGTGACAATAATCAACAGACAGATTATGGTCAGCCGTTTAGCAAAGTGATTTATAATGGACATCATGGATAAGCTCCATTTCCAATATCAGTTAATTATAATATAGTTTATTTTAATAAAAGTAACACTGCAACTTTTGCACCAATATTTTAGCAGGGCTTTAAAAAGTGGTATTAAACTTGCACAGCCCTAGATGATTTGAACGACAAACACGGTTTATTATTATGGATATTGCATCATTAATTGGATTTTTAGGCGCTGTTGGCATGATCATGATGGCTATGATGTCAGGTGGTGGTCTTGGCGCTTTCATCGACACTCCCTCGATCCTGATTGTGTTTGGCGGAACATTCTTTGCGGTTATGTACACCACCCCGCTTGGCACTTTTCTAGGCAGTTTCGGAGTCATGGCAAAAGCGTTTTTGCCGCCAATCAAAAAGCATGATGAGTTGGTTACACGCATGATTGAGCTTGCCGGCATTGCCAGAAAAGACGGCATGATGGCGCTTGAAGGGCAGGATGTTCCGGATAAGTTTTTCTCAAAAGGATTACAGATGCTGGTGGATGGCGCGGATGAATCAAAACTGACCGCACAACTCACACAGGAAATCAAGGCGATGAAATCACGCCACGAAGCCAATCAGAACGTGATCAAAGCATGGATTGATCTGGCGCCAGCCATGGGAATGATTGGCACGCTGGTCGGATTAGTGCTGATGCTTGGCAACATGGCTGACCCGAAAGCGATTGGCCCGGCGATGGCGGTGGCCTTGCTGACGACGCTTTATGGTGCGTTTATTGCTAATATCATGTTTGCCCCGATGTTGACAAAACTGGAAGGCTTTACATCACATGAAGCGGTTTATCGTGAAATGGTTGTGATGGGCTTGAAAAATATCGCTCGCGGGGAATCCCCACGAAATATTCAGGATCAAATGGTATCTAATCTGCCACCTAAGACGCAGGCAGCTCTAGAAGCCGCCGGATAAATATTATTATCCGGATCAGGAATTAGAGAAAGGATCGCGTTATGGCAACAGAAGCCGATGCAGCGCCTGAAGAAGAACAGGAAGAAGAAGAATGTCCGAAATGCCCCCCTGTGGGTGCGCCGGCATGGATGGCAACATTCGCCGATATGGCTACGCTTCTTATGGCGTTCTTCGTTCTAATTCTGTCTTTTGCTGAATTTAACGTTCCTAAATTTAAACAGATTTCAGGGTCGCTGAAAAATGCTTTTGGTGTTCAGCGCGTAATCCCTATTGTTGAACAGCCGAAAGGCACAACCGTATTATCGCTGGAATTCAGCCCGTCCCCGGCGCCATCCTTATCACAGGATATGACCCAGCAGACGACTGATATCACAAAACCTGATCTGGAAGTCCAGACCAAAACCAATGAAGGTGAGGGTGAGGACGGTAGCGCTGATGATATTCTCAAAGCATTAGAAGCCGCGATAGCGCGCGGTGATATTGAGGTCGAAACGCTAGGTGATAATGTTGTGGTTAATTTTACAGCAAGCAATTCATCTGAACAGAATATGCCGCAATTATTGCGTGAAACCCTTGATGCACTTGAAAAAGCCAAAGAATCTGCCGGTAAATCCAATCAGGAAGTCCTGTTCGGTGGTCTGGAAGAAAAGCTGGAAAAACTGCTGGCCGCATCAGAAGCTGCCGAGCAACAGCAAAGCCAAACAGCCGAAGCCGCCAGTGCGGCTAGTGCTGAGGCAGCTGAATCTAGCCGAAAGGCAGAAATCGCCGAAGATGCATTGAAAGTTGCTTTGCGTCAGGAAATTGGTCAGGGGCTGGTTGATGTCCAGCGTGAAGAAGATAAGGTCATCATTACAGTAGGATCAGGTGGTGCATTTGCATCTGGTTCGGCACAATTAACCGCTGATGCTCTTGAGATTATGAACAAAATTGCGAGTTCCAGTTCTGAAAGCAAGGGCATGATCAAGGTATCCGGTCATACGGATAATGTCCCGCTGATCTTTGGTTCTGCTTATCGTGACAACTGGGATTTGGCGGCGGCGCGGTCATCTAGTGTGGTGCAGGCATTGCAGAATACAGGCGTCATAAATGGCCAGAGATTAGAAGCCATTAGTTATGGCGAAGAAAAGCCACTTGCCAGCAATGACAACGAAGAAGGTCGCCAGAAGAACCGCCGTATCGAGATTGAGATCAACTACTAATCCATGCTATAGCATAGCATGGATAGATTAGCATAAGCATAGGATAGCATTTTTTATCCTTATCTCCGTCCTTATCCGTATCCATATCCATAGCCATAGCCAT
>JAHEII010000108.1 GCA_024639485.1 Alphaproteobacteria bacterium | reverse complement strand
CAAGAGCCGTTGCCACATATCGGCCAAGCCCTGAACTCGCGCCAGTAACACATGCGACATGTCCAGACACATCAAACAGAATATCCGCCTCAGGGTTCATTTTATTCCTCAGCGCTGAGATCAAAGTTCTCACCCGGAAAATATTTAGCCAGCCTTATATCAGCTGTTCGGGCATGACCTTCCATGCCTTCAAGCCGTGAGATACGCGCCGTCGCAACACCGACAGATTTCATCCCATCACGGGTGGCACGTTGCCATGTCACGATTTTCATATATTTATGAACAGAAAGCCCGCCAGTATAAGTAGCCGCACCTGATGTTGGCAGAACATGATTAGGGCCAGATGCCTTATCACCAAACGCTACAGTGGTTTCTTCACCCAGAAAGAGCGATCCATAACAGGTTAACCGATCTTTCCACCAGTCCAGATCAGCCGCCTGAACGGTCAAATGTTCCGGTGCATATTTATCAGATGTGGCCGCCATATCTTCGCGATTATCACATAAAATGACTTCTGCATAATCACGCCATGCGGCTTCGGCATTGATCCGGTTAGTTTCGGGCAAATCAGCAATCAATGGCGGCACTAATGCCATCACCTGTTCGGCTAATGCCGCATCATCGGTCACTAGCCATACAGGTGAATTATAGCCATGTTCGGCTTGCCCCACCAGATCAGCCGCCACAATATCCGCATCTGCTGTTTTATCAGCAAGGATTAAGCTATCTGTGGGGCCGGCAATCATATCAATACCAACTCGGCCAAATAGTATCCGCTTCGCTTCGGCCACAAACTGATTACCGGGGCCGACCAGAATATTAGCCTTGGGCAAATCAAACAGACCAAAAGTCATGGCCGCCACGCCCTGTACCCCGCCCATCGCCAGAATAGCATCTGCGCCGCATAAATCAGCCGCATATATAATAGCAGGCGCAATCCCGATATCGGGACGTGGTGGTGAACACGCCGTAATATGACGGCATCCGGCTACCTTTGCCGTGGTAACTGTCATAATGGCGCTGGCAATATGGCTATAACGGCCACCCGGAATATAGCAACCGGCGGCATCAACAGGAATGGTTTTCTGGCCAGCCATTAAACCGGGAGCAATTTCCATTTCAACATCCTGCAACGTGCTACGCTGAATTTCGGCAAACCGGCGGACATTATCATGAGCAAAAGCAATATCCTGTTTTATTTTTTCTGGAACTAACGCTTTGGCGGCATCTATTTCTTCACGCGTTAACAGTACATTACCATTGTAATTATCAAACTTGGCAGCATATTCGAGCGCTTTAGCGTCACCGCCTGTTTCTATATCGTTAAGTATATCCTGAACCGTTTTCTGCACATCAGCAGAATCCGTAGTTGATGTCATCGATGCTTTTTTCAAATAAGTGATACTCATGTCAGAACCATAATTGTTTATTGATAAATTTCAGGGAGAAGAATAGTTGATAATTGCGGAATATAAGCCAGTAAAAGAACAACAATCATCATAAAAAAGACAAAAGGTATTGCCCGCGCGGCAATCTTTAAAATAGATTCGCCAGTCAATCCAGATACCACAAACAGATTTAATCCCAGCGGCGGAGTAATAAACCCGACCCCAAGTGATGTAATCATCAGAATACAGAACTGTATTTCATTCATACCGATACTATCGGCAAGCGGCTTCAGGATTGGCGCAAGAATAACAATATTCGGTGTTGCTTCCATTACACAGCCAGCAATAATCAGAATAACAATCATCAACAGAATTAGTAATGTCGGATCATTGGTCAGCGAAGTCACCGATGCCACAAAACCTTGTGGAACCCCCAGAATAGCTAATACTTGCGCTAGAGGCAGAGAGAAAGCGATAATCGGCAAGATAACGCCGTTAACCTTGGCGGAGCTGATCAACATATCCGGAAAATCAGATATTTTTAATGTGCCAATAATAAAACCAAGCGCAATCGTAACGATCACGGCAGTAGCGCCAGCTTCGGTGGGTGTTAGTGATCCCGAAAAAATACCGTAAAAGATAATGCCCGGAACAATAAAAGCGTACCACCCAGAAAAAATCGCCTGTTTGAGATTACCCCACCATTCGGCAAATCCGATATTCCCACCTTTTTCGTAATGGTAGATACGGTTCACCACAATATTGGTCACTAGAATAGAAAATAAAACGATAAATCCGGGTATTAATGCGGCCATGAATAATACAGACGCAGAAATCCCAAGAACCAGACCAATAATGATATAGGCAATGGATGGCGGGATAAGGATACCGGTACAAGCGCCTGCCGCCACCAACGCACAGGCATAGGGACGTGGATATCCACTTTCCACCAGTCTTGCTATCGTCATCCGGCCAACAGCAGCCGCGCCAGCGGCATCTGATCCTGAGATAGATGAAAACATGCCGCAAACTAATACTGTTGCTGATCCAAAACCGCCACGCGTCCAGCAAGTAAGCGCATCAGCAACATCAAGAAACTTTCGGCTCAATCCCGTTCTAACCAGCACATCACCTGTCAGAATAAAAAGCGGAACCGCCGTCAACGCAAACGCATCAATACCATCGAACAGGCTTTCACCAATAAGCGATAGCGGTAAAGCCCCAGACATGAACAGCATCGTTATTGCCGCCGCCCCAATGGAAACCCAGACGGGAACAGCCATAAAGCACAGCAATGCAAATAACAGTATGGGAATATAGAAATCCCATCCAAGACTTATCGATTGATTTTGCATATAATTAAAAAGCATTATTCCGACCGATCAATCAAAAAGGGTAGCGCCTTCATAAGGGGGCTTACCTTCACGTAAAAGACGAACATCTCGAATCAATGACTGAACAAGACGTAAAATAATTAAACTGAAACCCATCGGCACAGCCATTAAAAACCAGACCATTGATATACGAAGCCCATGGCTGACAGAGCCAAATTTGGCAGATACCATCACCGTTTCAAATGACCAGTACAAAGCAACACAAGCCACAGCCATCGCAACAAGATCACCAAAAATATATAACAGCGCCTTAACACGGTTATTCACATAATACATAATCACATCAATGCGGATATGTGCGCGATCCTTAAAAGCCGCCGCCGCCCCTATCCAAGCCAGATAAATGAAGGAATAACGAACCATTTCCTCACCCCAGATTGACGAGTATGAAAATATTTCTCGCCGCAAAACCTCAATCGCCATCGTGCAGACAAGCATCAGATAAAAGACAAGTAAAAGCCATCTTTCGGCATTTTTATCTAGGGTTATTAGCAGGGTTTTTAAAATGTTAAGGATCATATTTCAATAATACCAGATACACTTACATAGACATGCTCAGAAAGGATTAAGTGAGCATTAAGGGACATAATAAAAATCCGGCACCTCATATAAAGGTGCCGGATCATAATAGACTTAAGCGTCGTGAACGTAGTAGCGACCCATAGTATTAGCCGCTTCATCAAGACGATCAAATGCTGACATTGAACCAGCCAGATCTTTCTTGAACTGATCCCATTCTGACCGCTGATGTCCGCCTGCCGCACGCCATTCTGCCAGCTGATCACTGGAAAGCGAATGGAACTCAACACCAGATTTGCGTAGCTCAGCCATTGCAAAGCTTCTAGCTGATGGCACTTTTGCCAGATTTTGCTGAGTGGTGACTTCACCAGCAAACTCGATACCTTCTTGAACATCACGAGGTAATGAATTGAACCATTCCAGATTCATAGAATAGACCTGTGCATCCGGTACCGCTTGCGTGAACGTCACATGGCTAAGGATATCCTTGAAGCCAAAGACATATAACGCACCAACCGATGGATCAAGAGCATCCGCAACACCCTGCTTAATAGCCGAAGGCGTTTCACCCCAAGCAACAGGCGTTGGATTAGCACCAACAAGACGATAATATTGCTGAAGCATTTTTGATCCTGGAACCCGGAATTTTACACCATTCAAATCACCAGGTGACAGAACAGGACCCGGGCCACCTTTACGGATGGCGACAACCCGTGGATCAATCACAACATAGAACAAAGCTTTAAATCCGTTTGCTTCGACCTTTGGGTGGACTTCACTTTTCCAAGCATCAGATGACACCAGATTAGTAAAGCTCTGGTTAGAACCGCAGAAATAAGGCAGGTTGATCAGATCAACAGCTGATGCAAAAGGGGCAAAGTTTGAAAGTGAGTGTTGAGCGGCCTGAATAGTTCCGGACTGCACTTTCTGGGCAAGAGCGCCACCAGCACCAAGCTGGCCACCCGGTGCAAGCTTTACATACACTTTGCCGTTGGTTGAATTTTGAATATTTTCCTTAAGATCAAGCTGAAGGATGGGATAACTTCTGGAAGCACCAACAATATACGCTGTTGCCACCGTCATTACATGATCAGCTGCTTTTTCCCGCTCGGTTTCTTCTGCGGCGGTTTGGGCAACCGCTTCCTGTGACCAAAGAAAACCACCAGCACCGGCAATAACAGCAGCAGTAAAGCTACCCTTACCGACCAAATTCAGAAAATTACGGCGTTCAGCCGATTTAAGTTCATTATCAAACTTTGTCATAATATAGACTCTCCCTAACAGAAATTATTACAGCTAATTACTTACATTGTTGTTTTCCATTTTTATAAGCCTGATTGCAAAAGCTATCACCGCCGCCAAAAGAAGTAACATTTCAACAATGTCACTTAAAAATGGATACGACCAAAACGCACCTGCAATAATGTTGCTAATAAAAACAACCAGTAATAAGCCAGACAAAACCATTTACAAATCCTCGATTAATTTCAGTTTAAGCAACTTTTAAGCACTACTAAAACATCAATGTAAACGCTTACATTTTAAAATAACATTTATTTATGTTATAAAGCAAGCCAATTTTAAAATTATCGGACAGAATATTACCCTAAATGAAATAAGAACGGTATCAAATGAAAAAAAGAGCAAAGAAAAATGTCGCAACCCTGACCGATGTTGCAAGAGAAGCTAATGTTTCTACAGCTACGGTTTCCAGATGTCTGAACTTACCAGAACAGGTTGATCCCAAAACCCATGCGCGAGTCATGATTGCCGTTGAGAAACTATCATATACGCCCAATTTTGGTGCCAAAATCATGGCGGAAAGACGCTCAAACACGGTTGGCGCGGTGATTCCAACAATGGAGAATTCTATCTTTGCAAGAGGTATTCAGGCCTTTCAAGAAGAATTAAGTTTGCATGGATACACTCTGCTTGTAGCCAGCTCATCATATCAGCCAGATATCGAAGAAAAGCAAATTCGGAATCTGGTTGCACGCGGGGCAGAAGCATTATTATTGATAGGATACCAACGCGATAGCAGAATATACCAGTTTTTAGAAAACCGCCGTTTGCCGTTTGTGATTACATGGGCATTTGACCAGAGCAAAGATCATTTAGCCATTGGGTTTGATAATCAATCAGCCATGGAAGCATTAGCAGAAAAAGTATTGAATCTGGGGCATAAGGATATCGGATTAATTATCGCGGATACGAGCAATAATGATCGCTCACATTCCAGATTACTTGGCATCAAAAATGTTATGAAACAATATGCCATAGATGAAAGCCATCTGGCCGTAGAACAAACCACTTACGCTATCGAAAGTGGCGCCGCCGCATTTGAGGCCTTAATGCAACGCCCTGTCAAACCAACGGTTGTCATGTGTGGTAATGATGTTCTGGCAGTCGGAGCCATAAACAAAGCAAAAAACATGGGGCTAAATATCCCCGAAGACATATCCATTACTGGATTTGATGATATTGAATTAGCAACCGTTATCGAACCTAATTTAACAACGGTTCATGTCCCCCATCGTCAAATGGGGCGGCGGTCTGCGCAGACGCTGATTAATATGATAAACACGAACCAGACAATCTCTGATAGCGAAGAGCTAAGCGCATATATCTGCATGCGGGATACATTAGGTAAAAGCGCAAGATAAGATCTAGATAGGATATTAATTCGAAATTATGTATCTGCGCCTTCTTGCTGGGCAAAAAATGAGGTGGCTTTCGGAACAGCTGGTAATTCCATATCATAATTAGAACAGCGTACCCGCCCAGAAACCTCACCCCTCACCAGCTCATGGGTTAGCTTGCTTGGCAAGTGATTAGGGCTAAGCTCAATGGCGTCTTCTGCATAATATGTTGTGATATACAGCGTTCTAGGGCGATCAGACAGATTAGGGGTCGAGCCATGCAATAAACTGGCATGCATCAAACAGACTGATCCTGCCTTACCTGTGCAAGAAACAATATCATCCCGATAATTATCAATGATAGTTTCATCAACAAAACCCGTGAAAACGCCATTATGCCAATGCGAATATAAAGGCCCTTTATGGCTGCCGGGGATAACCTCTAGCGGGCCATTTTCCATCGTTACATCGTCAAGGAATAGCAAACAGGTAATAATGTCATCATTGGTCATTGGCTGAAAAGGGAAATCCTGATGCCATTTGATTTCTGTTTTTGATCCCGGCTGTTTGGAATTGACCTTGCCGTGATGAAAACGCAGTGATGGCCCTATCAATTCGGCGCAATAATCGACTGTCCGCGCTTCACGCATAACCGTGGCAAACACATCTGATACTTCTTCTGGTGACTGCACACGGCGAAGCGCCGGTTGTTCGGCGCTATGACCGGGTTGAAGATCAAATCTGGCGCGGCCATCCTGTGTTTCACCATAATCATCATCATAGCTTCGGCTGTCTTCTACCCAGCTTTCAAACTCTGCCCGTAATTGCGCTAATTGCGTGTCCGATACAGCATCTTCACATACAATAACGCCATCTTTCCAGAATTGATCTTTCTGATCTTGCGATAAATAAGTCATGTTCTCACCTCACCAAAAACAATTAAGATGTTGTTTTATTCACACGATGTATTAATTCCTCACGGGTTTCAACACGCTCACTATACCGGTCAACCAGATCATCTGCCAGATCACGGGTGATATAGGTGAATTTTACCAATTCTTCCATCACATCAACCATCCGGTTATAAAATGGGGATGGCTTCATACGATTATTATCATTGAATTGCTGAAACGCTTTGGGAACTGATGATTGATTAGGGATAGTAATGCACCGCATCCAGCGGCCAAGTATCCGCATCTGATTAACCGCATTAAAACTTTGTGAGCCGCCACTCACCTGCATCACGGCAAGTGTTTTGCCTTGTGTTGGGCGTACCGCGCCTAAAGATAACGGTATCCAGTCAATTTGTGCTTTAATGACCGCTGTCATAGCACCATGACGTTCAGGAGAACACCATACCATGCCCTCGCTCCAGACAACCATATCGCGCAGTTCCTGCACTTTCGGGTGATCAGCATGATCTTCATCCGGTAACGGCAGGCCGGTTGGATTAAAAATTCGGGTTTCCGCCCCCAGTCGTTCCAGCACTCTTGCCGCTTCTTCGCTCATAAGTCGGCTAAATGACCGATCACGCAAAGACCCGTAAAGCAGTAATATTCGCGGCGGATGATCAGATAATCTGTTCCGCGTCAATCTAGCTTTATTAATCTCAACAAAGGCGTTTTCATCAAGTTGTGGTGTGTCGGTCATAATTGGTTTTATTCATATGAAAGATGTAAAAATATGCTTACCCCGCTTAACATGACATTTATTATGACAAGTCACTATTGATATTTCAAAGATATAATGCAGTTCAATAAGCATGAAATTATCATTTTAAATAACCAGCGGCATCA
>JAHEII010000107.1 GCA_024639485.1 Alphaproteobacteria bacterium | reverse complement strand
TCATTTTATTCACCATCCATTTTCATCATATTAACTGCTTAAGACTATTTGCGCATATCTGTTCAGGATTTCGCTTTATTCTGCATAACAATGCTTTGCGGATTCAGATTACCAATGCGGCCGCTTTCGGTGCCTGCGTTTTCATCAATGATGGCATTCACCAGGGTTGGCTTACCAGATGCCAGCGCTTCACGCACGGCGCGACCCAGCTCATCTGTGTTGGTGGCATAAACGCCCTCACCGCCAAAGGCCTGCATCATCATATCGTAACGGGAATCCTTAACAAATACGGTTGGCGCGACATCATCGCCGCCTGTCGGGTTTTTATCTGTTCCCCGATAAATGCCATTATTGTTAAATACCACAATACAGACTGGCAGATTATACCGGCAGATCGTTTCAATCTCCATGCCGGAAAAACCAAATGCGCTATCGCCCTCAATGGCCAGAACTGATTTGCCGGTTTCCACAGCGGCGGCAACCGAAGCCCCCTGACCGATACCCATAATGCCCCATGTGCCAACATCAATCCGGTGACGCGGCTTATAGATATCAATAATACTGCGTGCAAAATCCAGCGTATTCGCGCCTTCGTTCACCAGAATAACGTCAGGGTTATCCTTGATCACCTGCCGCATTGAGCCTAGTGCCCCATGATAATCCATTGGCACGGCATTGCTCATCAGCTTGGAAGCCATTTTTTCCAGATTACCTGATTTCTTTGCGTTGATTGCACCTGTCCAGTCATCGGATGGCTTCTGCCAGCTATCACCCATAGCTTCGTTCAGCAAGCCAAGACAAGAGCCGATATCACCAACAAGCGGAGCAGAGATTTCAACATTGCTGTCCATTTCGCGTGGCTCAATATCAATCTGGATAAAGCGTTTTGCCCCTGACGCACCCCATGTTTTACCCTTACCATGTGATAACAGCCAGTTCAGCCTTGCACCAACCAGTATCACCACATCAGCTTCTTTAAGGACAAGCGAACGTGCCGCCGCCGCTGATTGTGGGTGATCGTCTGGCAGCAAACCTTTGGCCATGCTCATAGGCAGATACGGAATACCGCTTTTTTCAACAAAAGTTTTTATCAATTCGTCTTCTTGCGCATAAGCCGCGCCCTTACCAATAATCATCAACGGCTTTTTAGCGGTTTTCAGAACATCGACTGCGCGCGTGATTGCCGCTGGTGATGGCAGTTGCGCTGGTGCCGGATCAATAACCTTTACCAGTGATTGTTTGCCTTTTTCAGCGTCCATCACTTGTGAGAAAAGCTGCGCCGGCAGATCAAGATATACACCACCCGGACGACCGGAACACGCGGCTCTGATCGCGCGGGCAATGCCGATGCCGATATCTTCGGCATGCAGAACACGGAACGCGGCCTTACAAAGCGGCTTGGCAATAGCCAGTTGATCCATTTCTTCGTAATCGCCTTGCTGAAGATCAACAATTTCACGTTCAGATGATCCACTGATCAGGATCATGGGAAAACAGTTTGTCGTGGCATTGGCCAGCGCCGTCAGACCGTTTAGAAAACCCGGTGCGGAAACCGTTAACGCAACCCCCGGCTTTTTCGTCAGATATCCGGCAATCGAGGCGGCATAACCGGCATGCTGTTCATGGCGGAAAGAAATCACGCGCATGCCTTCGGCCTGTGCAATACGTCCAAGATCAGTAATCGGGATACCGGGGACATTATATATTGTGTTGATATCATTCAATTTTAGCGCATCAACAACAAGATGAAATCCATCGGTTAATGTAGACACATCGGTTTCTGTATCCTGATTTGCGGCGGCCTGATCAGACATGGAATGCTCCTCTTTGGTATCTTTAATTGTTTTAAGGTTTGGTGTTTGATTTGGTGTTTGGCTCACCGATGGGACGGCTTGAGCCGTAGCCACGCTATTTTTGCCTGCGTTAGCTTTATTTTGCCCAATATTAACTGGAGCAGATTCTGATAAATCGGTCACAATGTGATTCTCATGCTCATCTGTTTCGGTTTTATTTTCGCTATTGGAAAATACCGTCCAGCGTAATTTGATATGATCATGCAGGCGCATGGTATGTTCACGCACCAGATTAGATGCCAGATCAGCATCCCTTGCTTCTAGTGCATCAATAATCTGCATATGATCAGATACCGATTTACTAGCGCGATCATCCTCATGAATGGCGCGGCGGCGGATGGCCGCCATCTGCATAAATAACTGATCTGTTGTTGTTTTTAGCAATGCACATCCGGATAACTCCAGAATTGTCTGATGAAATGTCACATTGGCATCAGAATATTCGCTAATGGGAATTGCATTGCTTTCACCAATTGCCCCTTGCGCGAATCGACGAAGCAAGAGCAGATCATCATCGCTGGCATGGATGGTTACTAATCTGGCGGCCATGCTTTCCAGCGCCGCCCACGTAATTACCATATCCAGAATTTCCGTCATGGTTTTGCGGTGAATAAAAACGCCTTTGCGGGGAATAATCTCAACCAGTCCATCCTGTGCCAGTCGCGCCAAAACTTCGCGGATGGGTGTTCGCGAAACCCCCAGCTGTGCCGCAAGTTGTCGCTCATCAAGTCGAAGGTCTTCGTCAGAGCCATAAATATCAATTCCGAGAATATGATCACGGAGCACGCCATAAAGATGTTCTTTTATGGTGAAGTCATTTGATATGGGCTTTAACTTCATATCGCTCAACGTTGATATCCCCCTATTATCACAACTGGATACGCTTATTAACCATGCTTAATTTAACAAAATCACCTGCCAGAAAGCCTGCCATTTATTCAACAATAATACAATATACCAAAGAATAGCTTCGTCAAGCCTGTCATTTGATTATCGATTATTGCATTTATTTACAGACACTTATATTATTTACTGAGAATTATTTGCCGCAATCCACTTGTTCCGGCTTGAAAAAAAGACCGTCTGGTATACCATACAACAGCATCTGTGAGGCCTGTGTTCCGGCCATACAGATGAACAATAGAAAACACTGCATTTGATGCTACAAATAAAGGGAAGTCCATGAACATTCATGAGTATCAAGCCAAAGCCATTTTAAAAAGCTATGGCGCGCCGGTTGCAAATGGCGCGGTTATTACAGACGCCAACCAAATTGATGAGGCCGTTGCGGCCATGCCGGGGCCGGTATGGGTTGTCAAAAGCCAGATACATGCTGGCGGTAGAGGCAAAGGGAAGTTTAAAGAGCTGGCCGCAGATGCCAAAGGCGGCGTTAGAGTCAGCTTTTCCGCTGACGAAGCCAGAACCAATGCACATGAAATGTATGGCAAGACGCTAGTCACCGCACAAACCGGTGATAGCGGCAAGGCCGTTAACCGGCTCTATATAGAAGACGGCGCCGATATCGAAAAAGAACTTTATCTATCAATCCTTGTTGATCGTGCCATTGGTAAAGTCGCATTTGTCGTATCCACCGAAGGCGGAATGGATATCGAAGCAGTTGCCCATGACACACCGGAAAAAATCCACACAATCGGCATCAACCACAGCACCGGATGCACTGATGCAAACGCGGCAACGCTGGCTGATGCTCTTAAATTAGACGGAACAGCCAGAGAAGAAGGCATGAGGTTATTCAAAACGCTCTATCAGGCGTTTGTTGAAAAGGATATGAGCTTACTGGAAATCAATCCCCTGATTGTTACCAAGGCGAATCAGGTTCAGGTGCTTGATGCAAAAGTATCTTTTGATAATAACGCTTTGTTCCGGCATTCGGATATTGTTGAATTGCGGGATATCACCGAAGAAGACCCGAAAGAGCTGGAAGCATCCAAATATGATCTGGCCTATATCGCACTGGATGGGGATATTGGCTGTATGGTGAATGGTGCCGGTCTTGCTATGGCCACAATGGATATCATTAAATTATATGGTGCTGAGCCTGCTAATTTTCTTGATGTTGGCGGTGGTGCCACAACAGAAAAAGTTACAGCCGCTTTCAAAATCATTACCGCTGATCCAAATGTAAAAGGTATTCTGGTTAATATCTTTGGCGGTATCATGCGCTGTGATGTGATTGCCGAAGGCGTGGTTCAGGCGGCCAAGGATATCGCGCTTAGCGTACCGTTGGTTGTCCGGCTGGAAGGCACCAAAGTCGCAGAAGGAAAATCCATACTGGAAGCCAGCGGACTTGATCTGATCGCCGCTGATGATCTGAACGATGCCGCAGAAAAAATTGTAAAAGCGGTAAAAGGAAATTAGGGGTTAGACCATGGCAATATTAATCAACAAAGACACGAAAATCATTGTGCAGGGTCTTACAGGTAAAACCGGCACCTTTCACACCGAACAGGCGCTCGCCTATCATGACACGCAAATGGTTGCGGGAACACATCCGAAAAAGGCAGGCGAAAAATGGGTCAGCGACAGCGGTAAAGAGCTCCCCATATATGGTTCCGTTGCCGATGCTAAATCCGCAACCGGTGCTAATGCCTCTGTCATTTATGTGCCGCCAGCCGGTGCCGCTGACGCCATCATAGAAGCCATTGATGCCGGCGTTGAGCTAATCACCTGTATCACCGAAGGCGTGCCAGTGCTGGATATGGTTCGGGTGAAAGAAAGACTTGATGCCTCATCTTCGCGGCTAATCGGGCCAAACTGCCCCGGGCTTCTGACCCCCGGCGAATGTAAGATCGGCATTATGCCAAGCAGCATCTTTCGCCGTGGATCGGTTGGCGTTCTATCGCGTTCCGGCACATTGACCTATGAAGCGGTTTATCAGACCAGCATGGCCGGACTTGGACAAAGCACAGCGGTTGGTATTGGCGGTGATCCGGTAAAAGGCACAGAGTTTATCGACGTGCTGGATATGTTCCTTGATGATGATGAAACCCAGTCCATTATCATGATTGGTGAAATTGGCGGATCAGCCGAAGAAGAAGCGGCAGATTTCATCAAAGCCGAATCAAAAAAAGGCCGCAAGAAACCTATGGTAGGCTTTATTGCTGGCCGCACGTCACCACCCGGCCGCACCATGGGGCATGCTGGCGCGGTGATATCTGGCGGTAAAGGTGGCGCGGATGCCAAGATTGAAGCACTGGAAGCGGCAGGAGTTAAAGTATCGCCCTCACCTGCCAGCCTTGGAGATACGCTGGTGGCATTATTAAACAGCTAACCCGTTTATAACCTGTGTCACACCCTGCCATATGGGGAGGGGGGGGTAGGCCGTTTTCCCAATCAACAAAAAACCAAAAAGAGCGCTATTTAGCGCTCTTTTTTATTAGCTTGATTTATGTTGATATATGACTGCCTGATTACTGGCCGTCACTATAATAGCTAGGCTGATTGTGCAGAAATGCTCTGTGCTTTATCATTTTCAGCCAGACGTTGATCAACAGTGGATACAATCGCATCAACCGTCGGGTTGAACATATCCAGATGACGGCCGATGATCTGTATCATACGGTCAACACGTTCGACCTTGGTGATGCCACCATCAATCGCCCGCGCCACTGAAGACGGTTTCAGAAGTTGTTTAGCGGCGGCGGCATATTTTTCAAATGGCACCTGATCGCTTGCCGCTGCACCCAGCTTCTGTGCCAGATCATCCACCCATCTATACATCTGTTCAGCGATGTCAATATCACCGTGAACCGCATCATGGATTGGTTGAATATCATCGCCACGAACACAACGGTAATTGCCTGTCATCAGCATTGACCATTTGGCCATTGGAACAAACAATGAATCAAACACCCGCAATTTTACCGGCACGTCTTTGCCTTCTATGCGGACGTTATCAATGTCTTCTGCCAGTGTTTTCAGAATGGCGTTATGTTCATCAGAACCAAATGTGCTGGCCTTGAAATTGGTCGGAAGCCCAACATGCAGAACATTGCTGGATTCTTCTGGTGGGCGGAATGCTTGTGGATCAGGGCTACAGAGTGAAATCAAACCCGGTTCGAAATTTTCCCATATCTGGGCATCATCATAACAAGACGACAGATCAGCATCGGCCAGCGCCGGAATGCGCTTAAGAAACGCTAGTGGCGGCATGTTCATAATGGATAAGCACGGTTTTTTTGCCGCCGCAATCCGTTTCATCAAACCAGCAACCGCCGGTGATGAATATTGCGGTTCCTGCATGGCCAGACCAATCAGATCATAATCCTGTGGTTGCGCCTGTTCAGGGGTGGTCGCATCAAGCGAACCCGGCAGATCAGCAGAATGTATTGATCTGTGCACGTCCTCATCACGAAGCTTAATCCGGACTTCCGTGCCTTCGGAATTAATCAGTTGTGCAGAAGTCGTGCGGCATACCAACGTCACATCATGGCCAGCCATGAGCAGTTTTGTTGATAGAAGTGATCCGTAAGATGCACCAAGAATAAGTATTTTCATCGCATAACTCCTTATATTGATACATACAAAACTAGAAGATTTGCAGGCAATGAAAAGGAAAAAAGTGATAATATGAAAATTGTAAATTATTTACAAATACAATTTACAAAACAATTCTATTTGTGTAAATCTATCATTATCAGGCATTTCTACACCATTAACGAATAGCATATGTGAGCATAACATGGATAAGATACTTGCAGGGCATAAATTACGCCGACTCCGCCAGACCCTTGATCTATCGCAATCGGTAATGGCCGAAACATTGGGGATCAGCCCGTCTTATCTGAACTTGCTGGAACATAACCAACGCCCACTCACCGCCGCTATTCTGCTCAAAATTGGCAGTAGCTTTAATATCAATATCATGGAGTTTGCGGAGGATGATACCCATTCGCTAGTCAATAACCTTTCTGAAATTTTCACTGATCCGGTGATGTTCGAAGAACGGGTTACGCGCCGTGATTTGCAGGATATGGTGACGGCCAGCCCTACGGCTTCCCGTGCTATAATCAAATTATTCCAAGCCTACCGAAGCGTCCGTGATGAACTGGAAAACAACGCCGGCTCTCAAGGTACGCCACAAATGTTAAGCAATTCGGTTGAACATGTTCGGCATATACTGGAAAAAAATAATAACTATTTTGCCGATCTAGAAGAACAGGCGCTTAATCTGCGGCATCATATTCAAACCCCAATAAGCGGCATCAGCGCCAAAAGCATGCCGCAGGATGTCGATTTTAATGCCCTGATCGCATATATCCAGACCACGCAGAATATCAGCGTTCGGGTCATGCCTGCCGATGTTATGGGTGCGAATTTGCGGCGATATGATCATCACCGCCAGGATATTCTGATCAGCGAAGTGTTACGCCGCCCGCAACGGATTTTCCATTTGCTAGTGCAATATGCGCTGATTGAGCAAAACCAGATTATCAATCCGCTAATTACCGATGCGGAACAATTGACGGAACAGACCTTATCGCTGATGCGAATTACCATGGCCGGATATTTTGCCGCCGCCGTTATGATGCCATATAGCCAGTTTCTGCATGCCGCCAAAAGCTTGCGTTATGATATTGATCTGCTATCGCGGCGTTTCGGGGTGACGTTTGAGCAGGCTTGCCACCGGTTAACTACCTTGAACGCTCCTGATGAGAAAGGCATTCCTTTTGCATTTGTGCGGATTGATGATGCTGGCAATATCTCAAAACGAATATCTGCGGCCGGAATTAACTTTGCCCTGCATAGTGGTGCCTGCCCCAAATGGTCTGTCCATAGAAGCTTCCGTAATCCGGAAAAAACGCTGGTACAGGCCGCTGAATTGCCCAACGGCCAGCAAGTGCTTTCCATTGCCCGTGCTGTCCCGCCATTGCT
>JAHEII010000106.1:3428-7750 GCA_024639485.1 Alphaproteobacteria bacterium | reverse complement strand
GTCGGGTTTTGCTGGTGGATCAGGAATTTGCCGCTACTGCTACCGATGCGCTGGCCGCTATGGATGCGGATGTTGCCGCAAAGATTACCGTTATTGATATTATTGACAGCGAATATGACGCCCCTAGCGCGCCCATTGGTGTGATGGATTATAACGCTCTGCTGGCTAAGGGAAACACGGATGACCCATGGCAATTGCCCGAAAGCGAATGGGACGCGCTGACATTGAATTACACATCTGGCACAACTAGCCGACCGAAAGGTGTGGTTTATCATCATCGCGGGGCATATCTGTTATGTATGGGAACGATTAGCGACTGGTTCGCGGCCAAACGACCGCGCTATTTAGCGCTTGTTCCCTTATTCCATTGTAATGGCTGGGGGCATAGCTGGACAATGGCGGCGCAAGGTGGAACGATCATTTGCGCCCGTGCTGTTTCGGCAAAGGTAATTTTTGATGCGATTGCTGATCATGGCGTGACACATTTTGGTGGCGCACCGATTGTTCTATCCATGATCATTAATGCCGAAGAATCAGACAGACGGCCTGTTCCGGCGGGTATTCAGGTGGTAACGGCCGGTGCACCGCCACCACCATCGGTTATCACCCAGATGGAAGCATTGGGGTTTGTGGTAACCCATGTTTATGGGCTGACCGAAACCTATGGCCATGTCACAATGAATGTCTGGCATGATGAATGGGATCAGGATGACAGCAAAAACCGTGATCTGTTGCTAGCCCGGCAAGGTGTAGCTATGACGTTCCTCGAAGAACAGGATGTTGTAGATGCCGAAACCATGGCACCGGTTCCGGCAGATGGCAAAACCATTGGTGAGATTGTTTTTCGCGGCAATACGGTGATGAAAGGGTATTTCAAAAATCAGGATGCCACGGATACGGCCTTTGCTGGTGGATTTTTCCACACAGGTGATCTGGCGGTTAAACATGCTGATGGTTATGTTCAGATCATGGACAGATTGAAAGATATCATTATTTCAGGTGGCGAAAATATTTCCTCGGTTGAGGTTGAGGCGACTTTGCATAAACATCCGGCGGTTGCGCTGGCGGCAGTGGTTGCAATGGCTGATGAAAAATGGGGCGAAGTGCCATGTGCGTTTGTTGAATTGAAAGGCCAGGAAGCCCCTAGCGAAGATGAGTTAATCGCGTTTTGCCGTGAGCATATGGCATCATTCAAACGGCCGAAGAAAGTTGTCTTTACGACCATCCCCAAAACATCCACGGGTAAAATGCAGAAATTCGAATTGCGCCGGATGCTTAACGAAGGCCAGTTTAGCTGATCGTCATATCTGGCGGCAGAAGCGTCAGTCCATGAACATAGCTTTCCGGCAGACGCAATCCATTCGGTATATCGGCATGGTCAGATAATTCACGCGGCAATGATGCATGGCGATTGGTTTCTGGTTTGATTTCCGCCGCCGCGATAACGCTTTCCATCATTAGCCCGCCGTCATGATTGGTACATATCCGTATGCGTTCGGATTGGTAGGCGATATCCGGATAACGCGCTGATTGTGGCCGCTGATGCCAGCCTTCGTTCCGTTCAATGCGTATTCGCGGCGTTACCAGAATAATTGGCAATCGGGTAATATCTTCATCCAGTCTATGACCATGCGGCGCCCATAACACGGCGCGCATTTTGATGTCACCGGCTAGGTTTATGACAGCTGATTGATCTGTGTTGGTTGCGGTTAGCGTGTTAAGCGGCTTGCTGGCTTTGATAGCATATTCCCGACCGCCCAGCATCCATGTTCCGCCATCATGTAGCCGCGCATCAGCCAGTTGCAGAATAGCCTCTTGTGAAAGCGGTAAGCGCATGGTGCTTATGCCATGATCAGCCAGACTAGCTGGCAATTCCTGCCAGCGTTTTTGGCGGATGTCCGGTTCAACCTCACGCCATACCGCCACCTCATCATGGGGGCGCTGGCATCCGCTACATCCGCGTTCTTCGTTATGATCACAAACCCCGACACATGGGCTATGGGATGCTGAAACAACATCCAGCGCATCTGTTAGCAAGGCGTTATATGAAATACTGGCATCGGTCATGTTGCTATGTCCTTAATTAATCCTAGCCGCTGTTCTTCTGCTAATGTCGCGGCCAGACCGGTATGATAATCGGGGTAAAGTAAATCCAGCCCAAGTGCGGATTTGAGCTGGCTTGAATCGACACATCTGGCGGTTGCGTAAAAACTGCGTGCCATTGGGGACATATCGGCATCTGCAAATTCAACCGGATCAGGCGCATTCATGCCTAGCATGGCGGCCGCTTTCCGGATCACTTCACCGGCTTCGCTTGGGTTGCCATCGGCGCAATTCAACACGCGTTGCAGTTGCGGTTGTTCCATCGCCGCCATAATAATCCGCGCCAGGTCAACAACATGAATACGGTTGAACAAATGCCCCGATTTACGAATAATCCGCGCCTTGCCAGATAACAGCGATTGAAACGCCGACCGGCCAGCCCCATAGATACCGGCGGCACGAAATACCTCAGCCCCTAGCTGATCCTGCCAGTCCATTTCTGCTTGTCGTCGCCACTGGCCACGTTTTGATATGGCATCGGTCGGGCTGTTTTCTGTTACCCAACCGCCTTTTGATTCGGTATAGACGCTGGTGGCGGATACATAGCCAGCCCATAAATCACGCGATGCTTTTATGGTTTTTAATGTCGCACCATGCGCGGCCAGTACCGGATCAGTGCCGCCAATCACGGCAATGGTAGATAACACATGTGTGACACCATCAAAAGCAAGATCAGGATTGGCGATAGGCGCATCTGCGGCAAAATCAAAGACCTCAACAGATGGTGGAAGCATATTAATGCCGCTTTCAGGGCGTATGCCCCCCCGTTTTGTCCCCCGAACGCGCCAGCCGTTATCGACCAGCATCCGTGATAATATGGTGCCGGTAAATCCAAGTCCAAAAATAAACATAGTTGGTTGATATGACATGATCAGAACATGTGCTTTTTCCGGCCATATGGCAAGATGGAAATTCCATTGCGCTTACTGATAGCAACGGTTATGACAGGATATTGTCATCAAAAGCGATATATAAAAAGGAATGAATATGACAGGGTCGTTGATACGGACTATTGCTATGGCTGTGGCCATGCTGATCACCGCCGCCATTGCCGCCGCCGCGCTTTACACACTTACAGACCGGCTGGTAGCAGATAAAATAGAACCGTTTTTCCCGCATCTGGAAGACGCAACTTTCCAGCTGGAATCGGCAACCGGCGGCACCGTGACTAACCGTGATCTGATTGGTCAACCGCAATTAATATTTTTTGGTTTTACCCATTGTCCGGAAATCTGCCCGACGACGCTTTACCGTATGTCCAGCATGGCCGAACGACTGGACGCAACCGATCAGCTGGGGATCGTGTTTGTGACAGTTGACCCGGATAGAGACACTGCCATGCTTCTGGCAGATTACATTAGTAACTTTTCCCCGAATATCACAGCGTTAACAGGCTCACCGGCGGCTATTCGGCAACTGGCAGATCATTATCGGATTGTCGTTCAGAAAGTTGATCTGGGCGGGGGTGATTATACCGTTGATCATTCAGCATCTGTATTTATGTTTGATCGTAAAGGCGCATTTTCTGGCGTAATCGCGTGGGGTGAGGCAGATGCAACCATAGAAGAAAAAATCAAAAGACTGATTAAATAGATGGAATAGGTTAAGATCATTTCTATGACAGATCAGGTGATTATAATCGGTGATGGCGCGGCTGGATTATCCATGGCGTTAGCTATGGCAAAGGCCAATAAGCATGTCACGCTCATTGGCGCGAATAAAGCGCCAGCAGATCGGGTGCTTGGCGGCGTTCAGATGGCGGCTAATGGCTGGTCAGCTTTGCGTGAGCTGGGCTGTGATGCGGCGGTATGGGAACACGCAAAGCGGCTAGAGCTGATGCGGATCATGTCGCTGGCTAATGGCCATAGTCTGGTTAGTATTCCGCTGGATGAACAACATCGTCGTCAACCTTATGCCTCTGTGACACGTCATGGATTGATCACATCATTGGCCGCCGCTGTTGCCGCCGCGCCATGTATTACGCATGTTACCGCCACCGCCGCCCATATCGAAAGCCACGCTGATCATGCCGTGGTTATTGATAGTGATCAGCGCTCTTATAAGGCAGACTGGATTTTTGGTGCTGATGGCATGATGGGGTTATGCCGGCAATATGTCGATGGCGGTGATAAAGTTAGCCCCAATAAAGTTACCCCTAGACGAACTAGTCGCTACGCCACCCGTTTTCATGTGACGCTTGATACATTGCCGCCAGTGTT
>JAHEII010000106.1:0-3418 GCA_024639485.1 Alphaproteobacteria bacterium | reverse complement strand
ATATGGTGCATTATCCGCTTGCTGATGGACATCTTAATCTGGTGGTTATGACACATGACAGCAATGACGGCGATGATGAAAACAGACAGACGCAACGCTGGGCATCTGTGATGAGCTTAATTGCGGCACATCCGTGGCTGGATTCAGCTGATCAGAATCTGGCGCGGGAAAACGCCTATATGATGCCGCTACAATCATGGCCGCGCTGTGATAGCTGGATCAGGGGACGGGTTGTCGTGACTGGCGATAGCGCCCATCAGATGCCGCCACATCTGGCACAAGGCACAGGACAGGCATTGATTGATGCTGCCAGTTTAAGCCGGATGCTATCTGACGGTATGGCAATGACAGATGCTATTCCTGCATGGGCGGGTATGCGGATGCGCCGTATCAGATCAGTATTGGCATCAGCCAACCAAGCCGGAAATCTCTTTGCACTGCCGCCCATATTGTTACCGGTCAGGGATATCATGGTGGGATTGGGCGGCATGGCCATTATGCCGCGTATACTGGATAAAATCTGGTCAGATCAGTTATAAAAAACCCGCAAATAGCAAGCCATTTGCGGGTTGATATGTGATTTTGATATGTTGACCTATTCGCGGTTGCCAAGCAAATGAAGCAGGAACAGGAACATATTGATGAAATCCAGATAAAGCTGAAGCGCACCATGAATGGATTTTTTCTGGGCGGTGCTATGGCTATCAGATGCCATATACATCATTTTGATTTTCTGGGTGTCATATGCGGTCAGACCAGCAAAGATCAAAACGCCGCCAACACTAATCAACAGCCCCATGCCCATAGAACCAACAAACATATTGACGATCATGGCAAGCAATAGCCCGACCACGCCAATCATCAGAAACGCACCAAGTGGCCCCAGATCACGTTTTGTTGTGTAGCCATAAATGCTGAGCGAAGCAAACGCCGCCGCCGTGATGAAAAAGGCACGCGCCACGCTTTCACCAGTATAGACGATCAGAATGGAAGATAGCGAAATCCCCATCAGCGCGGCAAAGGCATAAAACACGCCTTGGGCTTTTGATACGCTCATCGCATGAATGCGCGCAGAAAGCCAGAACACCATAGCAAGCGGTGCTAGTGCCACGACCCATTTTAGCGGTGACAGATAAAGTGCCTCACCAAGTGGGGTAAGCAGAGTGATGCTTCCAACCTCACCAGCGACGGTAAGCATTTTTGTGCCGTAAGCGGCAAGGCCAGTCACAGCAAGCGCGGTGGTCATATAATTATAGACCCCTAGCATGTAGCTTCGCAAACCTTCGTCGATGGCGGCTTGGTTAGCTACGGTTGAATTCATATAACGATGGTCGTTCATGTCATCCTCCGATAAAAAACGAACTGTTTCATCCTGACACTAAGATAACCACTCTTTGTGGCGAATTCAAGACAAACCGGTCAGTCGGTTATGGCTTTGATCTGGCTTTTCCGCAATCGCTCGGATGTGGTCTTCAACTGGCCGCAAGCGGCAAGGATATCTTCGCCTCTGGGTGTGCGGATTGGGCTAGCATATCCGGCTTTCATGACAATGGCGGCAAAGCTGTCTATCCGGTCGTCTTTTGACCGTTCATATCCACTTCCCGGCCATGGGTTAAACGGGATCAGATTGATTTTGGATGGGATGCCCTTAATCAGATTGACCAGCGCCCGTGCTTCGGCATCGCTGTCATTAATCCCGTCAAGCATGACATATTCCCATGTGACTCGCCGGGCATTTGATAGCCCCGGATAATTGCGGCAGGCTTCAATAAGGGTTTTTAGCGGATATTTGCGATTGATAGGAACTAACACATCGCGCAATTCATCATTGGTGGCATGTAGGGATATAGCCAGATTAACCCCTAATTCTGCCCCACAACGCATGATTTCCGGAACAACGCCGGATGTAGATAACGTGACGCGCCGCTTGGATAGGCCAATGCCTTCGCCACTCATGATGATGCGTAAGGCCTTGGCGACGTTTTCATAATTAAACAACGGCTCACCCATGCCCATCATGACAATATTGGTTAGCCGCCGGCCATCATGAGTGGCTGGCCATTCGCCTAGCTCATCCATGGCAATAAGCACCTGGCCAGTGATTTCTGCCACGGTCAGATTACGGACTAGCCGCTGGGTGCCGGTATGACAAAAGGTACAGGTAAGCGTGCAGCCAACTTGTGACGATACACAAAGCGTGCCTCTATCGGCATCAGGAATATAAACAGCCTCAGCTTCATTGCCATCAGCAAAACGAAGCAACCACTTAATCGTTCCATCAGTTGATTTTTGCCGGCTGGTAATAACAGGACGGGTAATGATCAGATGCTGTGGCAGAAGCGCGCGAACCGGTTTGCCCAGATCTGTCATGTCATCAAATCGGGTTAATCCATGCCGCCATATCCAGCGCCAGATTTGTTTTGCCCGGAATTTCGGCAAACCTAATGTTTTGACAACTTCATCCAGATCATCTGCATCACATCCGGTCAGATCAATCAATGGCGGTGATGCCGTATCAATAGTGTTGATGCTATCGGTGTCTGTGTTTTCCGCATCTGTAACAATATCAGCCTGATCGCTGGTTGGGCACATCACTTCGGGCATAATGCGTTGATAGCTTTATAGGCGGCGGTAAAACCGGATAGCGAATAGATATCTATGGTTTTATTGCCACGGCTGGAAATGCCGGTAACGGTCAGATTTTTGCCGCGCCGCATGGCCGCAATCATTTTTGACGCGTCATTTTCATATGCCCATGCATAATTGCCATCAATGTAGAGTTTGTATGTCTTGCCATCAATTTTGAAAATGACCTCGGACTGATCGCGATAGCGATATCCGGCATAGGTGCTGATTTCGTTCCGTGAGCCGTTACGATGCGTAACATAGATGCGGGTCGGGCCACGATTGCTGCGATCATATTCGCCTTTTAGCTGTTTTGGCGTGCTAGTTATGAAACACTGTTTCTCGCCACCTTTACCATGGGTATGTGCTGCCCAGTCTTTGTGAGTGCTTTCGGGTTCACTAGATGTCTCGCTAGTGGACTGGGCAAAAGCCGGGGTATAGGCAGAAGTATAGAAAGGCGCCATAACGCATAGCGTGGTTATCGCCATACCTATCATCATTTTATGCCATAACTGCTTGGCTAACTGGATCATCTTCATCAACCTTTATCCGTTTTCCGATGCTAAACTCTCAAATAATATGGGGAAGGGCAATCCCCAAACCAGATTTTATTTATAGCCATTTTTCAACATAATTCCTATCAACAATCATCAATATAACAGAAATTGATCTTAATCATGAATAGCCTATTTGCTCCGGTTGTGTTTGCGAACCCATAATGGATCACCAAAAGCCGGTATTTTCGGTGTCTCTGTCCCTCCACCCGGCATTAATGGCCGAGGGGCAAATCGTT
>JAHEII010000104.1 GCA_024639485.1 Alphaproteobacteria bacterium | reverse complement strand
CGGTTATAGGCGTCAAAACAAATGGGTTTTTGACAATTTATGGTCACACGCGCGATATCATTCAATTGCAGCGTTTTGGCCGCCAGATTATTTCCCGTATTAATATCCAGTTTGTGTTTAATGGATAGCAAGCTTGCCGATACAGTTTGTCCGGCCAGTTTCAGCTGATAGCCACGGCTAGCCATGCCTTGATCTTCGCTCATCCAGACCAGATCAACTTCAAACTGATCTGCAATTTCTACCGGTTGATTATGCGAGGCAATGACCTCACCACGTGAGATATCAACATCATCTGCCAATTCAAGAGTGACAGACAACCCTTTCTTTGCCTGATCCAGTTTTGTGCCGGCCAGCCAGATATGTTTAACACTAGTCATGGTGCCGGATGGTGCTATGCGAACCTGTTCTCCAACAGATACATGCTCACGAAGAATGACGCCACTGTAGCCACGGAATTCAGAATTCGGCCGGTTTACCAATTGAACCGGCATGGCAAAACCTTTGGCATCAGCGGTGATTTGATTTGGGGCTGTTTCCAGTTTTGATATTAATGTCGGGCCTTGATACCAGCTCATTACCGGTGATCGGCTATTGATATGATCGCCTTTGAGTGCGGATATGGGAATAGCCGTTACATCGGCAAAGTTCATATTAGCAGAAAAGGCTTCGTAATCTGTGACAATGCTATCAAACGCATTTTTATCATAATCCACCAGATCCATTTTATTAATGGCAAGAATAATCTGACGAATCCCCATCAGATGACAAATATAGGAATGGCGGCGGGTTTGTTCCAGAATCCCGTGTCTGGCATCTACTAATATAATAGCAAGAGCCGCGGTTGATGCTCCTGTTGCCATATTCCGCGTATACTGGCTATGGCCGGGAGTATCGGCAACAATAAAACGGCGCTTATCGGTCGTAAAAAACCGGTAAGCCACATCAATGGTGATCCCCTGTTCCCGTTCTGCTGATAATCCGTCCACAAGCAGTGCAAAATCAATATTTTCGCCTTGTGTGCCATGTTTTCTAGAATCCGCTTGTAGGGCATCAACCTGATCATCAAACAATGCTTTTGCTTCAAAAAGCATGCGGCCGATCAATGTTGATTTCCCATCATCCACAGACCCGCAAGTGATAAAGCGGAGCGTATCTAGTTCGGATTGGTCTTTCAGATAAGCCGCAACAGAAATCGTGTCGTTCATATCAGAAATATCCTTCTTTTTTCTTCGCTTCCATACTGGCATGAGCATCTTTATCTATGGTTCGGCCTTGCCGTTCGGATGTCCGCGCGGTGAGCAATTCCAGAATGATGTCTTCGATATTGTTTGCCTGACTTTCCACCGCACCTGTCAACGGATAGCAACCAAGTGTCCGGAAACGAACCATTTTCATTTCTACTTTTTCTGATTTACCCAGCACCAGACGATCATCATCCACCATGATTATCGTGCCATCACGTTCAATAACCGGACGTGGAGCGCTAAAATACAATGGAACAATGGGTATTTGTTCACGATAGATATATGTCCAGATATCCAGCTCTGTCCAGTTTGACAAAGGAAACACCCGAATGGATTCGCCTTTGGCTACTCTGGTATTATAAACATTCCATAATTCTGGCCGCTGGTCTTTGGGATTCCACTGGTGATTTGCTGTGCGGAACGAAAACACGCGTTCTTTAGCTCTGCTTTTTTCTTCGTCGCGTCTTGCCCCACCAAATGCTGCGTCAAATTGATAATGATCTAGCGCTTGCTTCAATCCTTGGGTTTTCATGATATCAGTATGAAGGGCAGAGCCATGATCAAATGGATTTATGCCCTGCTTTACGCCATCAGGATTTTTATGCACCAGCAATGTCATTCCTGTCTTTTCCACGATCTGGTCACGGAATTCATACATGGCTTGAAACTTCCAGCCAGTATCAACATGCAATAAAGGAAATGGTGGCACCGCTGGCCAGAATGCTTTCCGCGCCAGATGCAACATCACTGCGCTATCCTTGCCAATAGAATAAAGCATGACAGGATTTGTGGTTTCTGCCACGACTTCGCGCATAATCTCAATGCTTTCGGCTTCAAGCCGGTCAAGATGCGATAAAGGGGTCGCCGGCTTTGATGGAACCAGTTGGTCATCAATAGCAATATGATATTGCTCATGATATGCCATAGACGCGATTTGAAGCGGTTTTGATATGATCAGCTCATGACGAAAAGCCGATAATTCCGCGTGCAGACATAATAATAATGGCTGCGTAATTTTATCAGCTAGCATATGGATAAAATCCTGCAAAGCGTCCTTCAGGCTTTGGTCTTTATTGGCAAAATGCCATGTTCTGGCACCACGGCCATCATGGGCACAAATCATAACTGGCCGATGATCCGGTTGCCATAATTGAACAATGACATATTTTCCGCGCCGCGATTTAATCTTATTCAATTCGGCTTGCATCAGATTTTTCTGAACAGGGTGATTGTCTTCATCTGTTACTTCTGTTGCATCAATCAATGGCGGAAAATACTGTGCGTCCGATGTTAATCGTTCCAGTTTTTTCAAACCTGCCGCATCGCTGGCTAGATCACATGCATCTAGCAAAGCATCGCGCGTCCATAGACCATCATTATTCTGCTGATAAGGTAACATTACATTGTCGCAATTTGTGTAAGAAGTAAATATTTATATAATATAAGTAAATTTAACAGTCAAATATTAAATATAAATATAATATTCAATATTACGACAATATAATAAATAACTCTATCTATATTGCGCTAATGGCCGGAAAGACATGCGGTGATAGGGCGTTGCCCCGTGATTGGCCAAGGCCTGCTGATGTTCTGCCGTTCCATAGCCTTTATTTTTTTCCCAGCTATATTCCGGATGAATATTGGCCAGATCAATCATCATGTGATCCCGCGTAACTTTCGCCATGATCGATGCCGCCGCAATAGACAGCACTTTCAGATCACCTTTTATGATGGCATCTACTTGTGTGTTTTTTGCCGGTGATAACAAATCCGGGCGGATAGACCCGTCGACCAGTAACATCACATGATCTATATCCGCCGCCAGTGACGCAGGCGGTGACATATCGCATAATAATTTATCTGATGCTTTCTGCATGGCTTGAAACGTCGCGGGCAGGATGCCCATATCATCAATATCAGTCGCATCTGTTGCGGCCGTTGCCAGTCGCAGATATGCGCTATCTTTCGCCAATTCCAGCAAGTCATCATACATATTCTGGCGGCGTGATGCGGTCAGTTTTTTGCTATCGGTCAGACCTTGTGGCAAATCCGCCACCACATCAGGGGATATCCACGCGGCGCCGGCAACAACTGGCCCTGCCCATGGGCCACGGCCAGCCTCATCTATACCGATAATCATAGCATCCGGATATTTTGCTAATGTCTCACGCTCAAGGCTAAAATCAGGATAGCGGTTCATCCGCTGCGGCCACCAACACCCTGTTCCATCAGCCGTGGCATGATTTCCACAAAATTGCAGGGCTTATGTCTGATATCCAGCTGAAATGACAGCAATTCATCCCAGCCATCCCGACATGCGGATGGTGATCCGGGTAGCGCAAAAACATATACGCCATTGACCACACATGCCATCGCTCGGCTTTGCATCGCTGATGTTCCGATTTTCTGATAACTCATCATGCGAAACGCCTCACCAAAGCCTTCTATCGGTTTATCCATGATCTGTTGTAAGGCTTCGGGGGTAACGTCACGTCCGGTAAGCCCTGTGCCACCGGTGGTAATAATGACATCAATATGATCTGAGCGTGACCAGTCTATGATTTGTTTTGCTATCAGCGCAATATCATCTGTCACAATGCCGCGATTTGCCAGCACATGTCCGGCATCGGTGATGCGATTGACCAGAATATCACCGGATTTATCGGTATCAGGTGTTCGGGTATCCGATACTGTTAAAACCGCTATGGATACTGGTTGAAATGGTGTTGCCGTATCAATTCCCATTGCCATATCTCTTACGGGCAGATGTCGGATAATTTGGTAATCTGGCACCCGCTTTGATCCAGACTTTGAATCAATGCCCCATTACCAGCCGCCAACGCGGCAACCATACTGGAATCCTTACCGGTTAATTTGCTGTAAATCCACAAATTGGTCATCACATTTTTAACATAGAAACGGGTTTCACGCGCTGGCAGCGATTCCAGAAGCATCAGCTCATCCCCGCCATGATTAATCTTGGCTGACCATTTTTTCAAATTGCCGGGGCCAGCATTATAAGCCGCCAGCAATCTGATCAGATCACCATCAACAATTGGCGATTCAAGCAGATAGAGAATGTAATCTTCGCCTAGCCGAATATTAATATCAGGGATCAGCAAATCATGCCGTTTCGCGTTACGATATCCCCCATCACGGGCAATATATGCGGCGGTGGCGGGCATTAATTGCATCAGCCCACTGGCCTTAGCCCATGATTTTGCCCGTGGATTGAAACCGGATTCCTGTCGCATAATGGCCAGCAATAACGGCTGGGTCACTCTAATCGGGGATTTAGTATCAAAATCGGGAACCGGATAAAGCCCACCATACCAATGCTTGCCTGTATCATCACGCAAAATGCCAGCTGTCCGGAAAGCCAGGCCTGCCATATGGGTTTCTGCCGCTAATGCCATGAGCTTGTTTCTGTCCTGCTCACTATGTTCATTCCATAAATAACGGAGCTCACGGCTGGCGTGATATGTCTCACCAACTTGCAACAAAGCGAATGCCCGCTGGCCACCCGGAATACGGTTTAGCCAGTTGATATAGTCCTGATCAATTTGCGGCAAAGAAAAATCAAGGGTGATATCCTGCCCCAGCGCTTCGGCCGCCAGCATGCCGTAAAATGTATCCTGATATCGTGCCGCCTTGGTCAGATAGGCAATAGATTGATTGGCATTACCAGCGCGCAAATCGGCTCGGCTAGCCCAATATGCACCGGCACTGGCTAAGGAATGGCTTTTGACATTATCCAGATCAGCCAGCATATGCATATAAACCGATGCCTGTTCCATATGTCCTGAGCGCCAGGATGCAATGCCAGCCACCCAATAGGCGCGCGGAACAACATCCGCGCCTGCTAGCTGTAATGCTTTTTCAGCCTGTTTTATGGCATCTTTATCTTTGCCGTAAATAAAATAGCCATGGGCTATATCAACCCGAAGCACGGCTTCTTCCTGTTTTGTCAGATAACGGCGGTTATTTTTATCAGCCAGAATTCTAACACCACCAGTGGGAAATCCTGACCGTATCTTGCGGCGAACGTCACGGGCGATGGCACGGGTTTTTGATACGGATGACCGGTTCACAAAGCTCATGGGAATAGAAACATAACCACCGTCAGAATGGGTGCGTCCATATCCGTTGAGGTATCCTTTTTTCGGGGCTTGCGGATCCTTGTAATTTGCCGGACGGCGTTTTTTAGCCAGACGATGTATGCGTGTTGCAGAGGGATGATCATTATATTTGGCCATCCAGTCCCGCAATTCGATATATGTTGACCGCCAGCCTGTCGGGTGCAAATAACGTTGCGATAACACACGCCCCATCAGCACATCATTATCAAGTGTTTTGATAACTTTATCTGCCTGTTTCCATTTTTTGTCTTGCTGAAGCGCAAAAATCTGTTGGTATCGATCAATATCAGCGGCAGATAATGGTTGTGGCAGAATAACATCTGCCGTTGCCATAGCCGGTAAGATCAATAACAGGATAACCGGTAGAATTATCCGCAACAGACGCGTTTGCATCTTTATAAAGGGGGTGTAAATATTCATATTTAAATCATACCACAAATCACGCGCGAAATTCTTGCATCTTTTTGGCAATATACTGAAAATCTTTCCATGCTAGTGCTTTTTGTTGCGGCGATCTGAGCAAATAGGCCGGATGCAGAGTGGGCATAACTGGCAGAATATGACCATCACCAGCATCATATTCATGCCACTGCCCCCGCAATTTGAGAATACCCTGATCTGTTGCCAGCACAGCTTTGGCCGCTGCCCCGCCCAGACAGACCAGCATTTTAGGTGCGATAAGTTGAATATGCCGCCGCAAAATAGGCATGAATTGGGCGGTTTCTTGGGTGGTAGGCGTGCGATTACCCGGCGGCCGCCATAATATGGTATTAGTAATATAAATCTCTTCACGCGGCATATGAATGGAACTCAGCATCCGGTTTAACAATTGGCCACTGACCCCGACAAACGGTTTTCCCTGCCGGTCTTCATCAGCGCCCGGTGCTTCGCCAATAAACATGATATCCGATGCCGGATTGCCGTCTGCAAAAACAATTTGTGTTGCTGTCCGCTTCAAATCGGAACCGTCATATTTTTCTGCCGCATGGCGCAATTCTTCCAATGTCTGGCATGTTGATACATCCGGCAATGTGGAATGACTGACCGATTGAGCTTCTGTTGTATTGGGGGATTGATTGGCTGGCTGGCTGGCTGGCGTTTTATCAGACGGTTTAACAGTCGATGTATCAGCAGATGTATCAGATGATGAAGGGTTCAGATGATCTGTCGTATCCATAATGGCTTCGTCTACACCCATATCAACCTGCCAGCGTAATGCTTCTAGCAAGTGTCTGGGATCATCCATTTGATCATGAATATGCATGTTCTGATCCGTTTCTGGCGACGAGTTCGGCTGAGATGGCGAAAATGTATTATTTTCTGACGACACCATATTATTTATTTTCCTTTTATATCCTTTATAAATAGTATGGAGTTATTCAGGAAAAACAATATCCAGTTTGAAATAAACATGGCCAAAATGTTAAAACCGGATATTCAGAACAGATATGCTAAGGGATGAGGGTCTGATGGAACGCGAATCAATGGAATTTGATGTAGTGATTGTTGGTGGAGGGCCTTCTGGTCTGTCTGCCGCTATTCGGCTAAAACAACGCGCCGAAGAAGAAGGCCGCGAAATCAATGTGTGTCTGATTGAAAAAGGCGCAGAAATAGGCGCCCATATTCTATCAGGTGCTGTACTGGAACCACGCGCCCTTAATGAGCTGATCCCTGACTGGGCAGAAAAAGGCGCGCCACTTGATACACCTGTCAAAAATGACAAATTCATGTATCTGACCAAAACTGGCGCATTCCGTCTGCCGACACCGCCACAAATGAATAATCACGGTAATTATATCATCAGCCTCGGTAATTTTTGCCGCTGGCTGGGCGAACAAGCCGAAGCCATGGGCGTTGAAATTTATCCCGGATTTCCAGCAGCAGAAGTGCTTTATGATGACGAAGGCCGTGTTCGCGGGATTGCCACCGGCGATATGGGACGTGATAAAGACGGGGCGCCGACCGATGCGTTTGAGCCGGGTATGGAATTGCTGGGTAAACAGACCATATTCGCTGAAGGCTGTCGTGGGCATCTGACCAAAACCCTGTTTGATAAATATGATCTGCGTGAAGGCAAGGACCCCCAAACCTATGCTATCGGTATCAAAGAATTATGGGATATCGACCCCGCCAAATCCGAACCGGGCAAGGTCTGGCATTCGGTTGGCTGGCCGGTATCAAGTGATGTTTATGGCGGATCATTTCTCTATCATCTCAACGGTAATCAGGTTGCTGTGGGTTATGTCATCGGCCTTGATTATAAAAACCCGCATCTATCCCCGTTTGATGAATTCCAGCGGTTTAAAATGCATCCCAAAGTCAAAGATGTTTTCGAAGGTGGCAGACGCGTATCCTATGGCGCGCGCGCCCTAAACGAAGGCGGTTTCCAGTCTATCCCGA
>JAHEII010000003.1 GCA_024639485.1 Alphaproteobacteria bacterium | reverse complement strand
TCCTGATGCGAAACCGTCATGACATTATTGCTGGCATCATTTGCGCTGGCCATGATGATTGGCTCGCCGATACTGGGGCGGTTATCGGATCATTTTGGCCGCAGACGTGTATTGATCTGGTCAATTTTTTTCAGCGTTGTCGGGCATTTCTGGTTCGCCATGACAACCGATATCAGCATGATGTTTGTGGCACGGATACTAGCCGGTTTTGCATCAGGCAGTATTGGCGTTATTCAGGCGATTATTACCGATACAACCGAAGCCGAAGACAGAGCAAAAGCCATGGGATTGCTAGGGGCGTTTGTTGGTTTCGGATTTGTGTCGGGGCCGGCTATTGGCGGTTTGTTATCCGGATATGGCGGTGCAGTGCATACGGCGCCGTTTATGTTTGCATCCGGACTGGCCTTGCTGGGTTTCATTATTGCCATTTTCTTTGTCCCCGAAAGCAAAGGCGATACCAGACCAAGACAATTATCGCTGATCCGCCGTATTGTTCTGATCCGGATGAGCGGGCTGGCCATGTTTGGGCTTGCCGTATTCCTGCTTAATCTGGCATTTGCCCAGATTGAGGCGTCATTTACGCTGGTGCTGAAAGATGTGATGGAATATTCCAGCCGCCAGACCGGATATGTTTTCACATGGGTCGGGGTTATTATCATTCTGGTGCAGGGCATCTTTATTGGCCCTATCACGCGGTTTTTGACAACTATGGGCGCGTCCGCCATGGGTGCCTTTCTGCTTGTTTTCGGACAGGTGCTAACGGTGCTGATGGTGGGATATTATCTGGATGTCTTTCAGCCATCATTCTGGCCGATGATCATATGCACAACGCTGGTATGTACCGGATTTGCGTTGGCCAACCCGACCATCACCGCCGCCGCCAGTCAGGTTATTCGCAAGAATGAGGTTGGCGGCATTATGGGCGTGATTCAGGGGCTTGGCTCACTTGGGCAGGTGCTGGGGCTGGTTCTGTCCGGGCCCTTTTATGAACTTGGCGGCGGCGTGCTGACATTCGGTTTTGGCGCATTGATCAGCCTTATGCTGTTTGTTGTTATTGCCATGATGATATTAAGACCACGGCGGCGACGGTCAGTCCGCAGTGCATAGCAATCAATCCTTTTGTATAGGATATGATCCATAATCCTTGCCAGACTCCCTATTAAGGATAATATCAGTTTTTTAGTTTTATCTTTTAGTAGTTGTTATGTTGTGTTTATGTTTTGCCGCTATCAGGCGGGTTTTTATCGGTTCAGCCGTATTTATTTTCGTTCTATCATCCTCACCAGCTTGGCCAGAAAGCCGGATCGCAACAGGCCAGTCATGGCGTGTGGTTGATGGTGATACGATTCACATGGATGATTATAAGATCAGGTTACTGGGTATTGATGCACCAGAAATCAAACAGCTTTGCCAGACAGCAGACGGGCATGACTGGGCTTGCGGTGTCATGGCCAGAGACGTGCTGAGAGCTATGCTGGAAAGCCAAAATCAAATACTGGTGTGCCGTTTAGATGGCAAAGACAGATATAAACGTGATCTGGGGAGCTGTTATATCGGTTCGATCCAGACAGGTATAGATGTCCAGAAAGCGCTTATCCGTGCTGGATTGGCTGTATCCGAATACGGTGTTCAGTATAAACAGGATGAGCGTGCGGCCAGCATGGAAAAACGCGGCATGTGGGCAGGTGATTTTATGCGGCCAAAAGACTGGCGCAAATATCAGCGTAATCAGCAGACAAATAACTAAGACGCGGTGTCACGCGGCTTGTTCAGACCCGGCGCAAGATTAGCCGATATTGGTGCCGCCAATGGTAATGCCGCCCATTTTCAATGTTGGCTGACCCACCCCGACCGGAACCCCTTGGCCGGCTTTCCCACAAGTTCCAACCCCGTGATCCAGTTCCAGATCATTGCCGATCATGGTAATTTTTCCCATGGCATCAGGGCCATTGCCGATTAGCGTGGCGCCTTTTACCGGTGCCGTGATCTGGCCATTTTCGATCAGATAGGCTTCGGATGCGGCAAAAACAAACTTGCCGCTGGTGATATCCACCTGACCACCGCCAAAATTAACCGCATAAAGGCCATTTTTAACCGATGCCAGAATCTCGGCATTGGTGTGTTCGCCATTGGTCATAAAGGTATTGGTCATGCGCGGCATGGGGGAATGGGCAAAAGACTGTCTTCGGCCATTGCCGGTTGGCTCAACGCCCATTAATCGGGCATTTTGGCGATCCTGCATATATCCAACAAGAATACCATCTTCAATCAGCGTGTTGCGGCGTGATGCCGTGCCTTCATCATCAATAGTGATTGATCCGCGCCGATCCATCATCGTGCCGTCATCAATAACAGTCACGCCTTTAGCGGCCACTTGCTGACCGATTTTACCACTAAACAGGGATGTGCCTTTGCGGTTGAAATCGCCTTCTAGTCCGTGACCTACGGCTTCATGTAGCATCACCCCCGGCCAGCCGGGGCCAAGCACGACTTCGAGCTCACCCGCCGGGGCGGCTATGGATTCCAGATTAACATGCGCAATGCGAATGGCTTCATTCACCTGCCCTTGCCATGCCGCCGGATCAAGCCATTGATCCAGCATGACGCGGCCGCCGGCACCGCTGCCCCCGCTTTCCATCCGGCCGTTTTTTTCCAGAACGACCGAAACATTAAGCCGGACAAGTGGCCGGATATCGGCCGCTTGAAACCCATCAGGGCGAATAATCCGAACAGCACGCCATGTAGTAGCTACCGATACGCTAACCTGTTTGACGAACGGATCAATGCTACGGGCATAAGCGTCAATATCTTGCAATAATTTGACTTTGGTATTGAAATCTGTTGCTTCAAGCGGGTTTTCATCGGTGTAAAGTGGGGTGTTATGGCCGCCTTTAGGTGGTATGGCAAAATGCCCATCATAGCCATCGCTAACGGTGCGTATGGTTCCGGCGGCGCGTTTCAACGAATCCAGTGTCATTTCATCAGAATGCGCATATCCGTGGGATTCGCCAGAGATGCCGCGCAAACCGAATCCGATGGAACGGTCATAATTGCTGGCTTTCATCCGACCATCGTCAAATACCAACGATTCTGAGTGGCTTTCCTCAAGGAAAAGCTCGCCATCGTCGCTAGAACTCAGCGCATTGCTGATTATGGGCATGATTTGCGCTTCATCCAGTTCCGTTTTGTTAAAAAACAGCTCATTGGTCTTGCTGATGGCATCCATAAATATACTCTCCGGATTTTTTCCGTGGTGATTTGTGATAATATCATACTGTTATATGATCATATGCACCGATATTGAAGAAATAAAAGGAAGATTTGGTGTAAATTAAGCGTCTGATCTGGCTCATGCGACTACCTGTCGCAAGAAATTGGCAAGATGAACTTGTTTAGAACGTGGCATTTCTATTAATATCCGTTATGTTCGGTTACGGAAATCACGGTTTCCGAATGTGAGAATCTAGGGGGAATATCCATGCGGTATAGCAATTTGTTGAAACCTTTTGGCCTAATTGCAGGTCTTTCTGGTTTTATTGCCATGATAACAGCATCTGTATCAGCGATGGCAGCAACGCCTGAGCCTTGGCAAATGGGATTACAGGAACCTGCCGGTTCCATTGCCGAAAAAGCAACTGATCTTCATAATCTGTTGTTAATCATTATCACGGCAATATCCGTTTTTGTGCTGGCTTTACTGATTTATGTCTGTTTCCGGTTTCGCGAATCCAAAAACAAGGTTGCCACCAAAACAACGCATAATCCACTGATCGAAGTGATCTGGACGGTCGTGCCAGTGATCATTCTGGTGGTGATTGCGGTGCCGTCTTTCCGTTTGCTTTATTATCAAGACCGCACAGATTTGGCTGATATGGTTGTTAAGGTGACAGGCGCCCAATGGTATTGGAGTTATGAATACCCTGATGAGCAACTTGCCTTTGATAGTTACATGATCGAAGAAGAGGACCTGACAGAAGGCCAGCAACGTCTGCTTGAGGTGGATTATCCCATGGTCGTTCCCGAAGGCACCCGTGTCAAATTACTGATTGAGGGTGTGGATGTGATGCATTCTTTCTTTGTGCCGTCACTTGCCGTTCAAAAATATACGGTGGTTGGACGCACAAACGAAACATGGATTGATGTCCCGATGGGCGTGACAACATATTATGGCCAGTGCAATCAGATTTGTGGCACGAACCATTCCTACATGCCAATCGTTATCAAGGCGGTTTCAGCAGAAGATTATAAAATCTGGCTGGAAGGTGCTAAAGAAGAATTTGCAACAGGCCCGATTGCACCATCTGCAGTCGAACTGGCATCTGTTGAATAGTAATTAGAACGTCTGAGGAGCAATATTATGGCTACAGCAACTGCTGAAAATCACGGGCACCACGGGGCGCCTAAAGGATTCGTCCGGCGTTGGCTTTATTCTACCAACCACAAGGACATTGGAACAATGTACCTGATTTTTGCCATTCTAGCGGCATTGATCGGTGGTGGTATTTCCGTTTACATGCGTATGGAACTCATGGAACCGGGTGTTCAGTATATGGAAAATGGCCATATCTGGAACGTGTTCACCACGGCGCATGGGCTTATCATGGTGTTCTTTGTGGTGATGCCGGGGTTGATTGGCGGTTTTGGTAACTGGTTTGTTCCGATAATGATCGGGGCGCCGGACATGGCCTTTCCACGGATGAACAACATTAGTTTCTGGCTATTGCCGCCGGCCTTTATCCTGCTTCTGATGTCAGCGGTGGCTGATGGTGGTGCTGGGGTTGGCTGGACAATTTACCCGCCATTATCGGGCAGTGAAGGCACGCCTGGCATGTCTATGGATTTTGCTATTCTGGCGCTTCACCTTGCCGGGGTTTCCTCCATTCTTGGTGCGGCTAACTTCATTACGACTATTTTCAATATGCGGACACCGGGGATGAGCTTGCATCGCATGCCGCTTTTCGTCTGGGCAATGCTGGTCACGGCATTTCTTCTTCTGCTTGCGGTTCCTGTGCTTGCTGGTGCGATTACCATGCTACTGACAGACCGGAACTTTGGAACAGCGTTCTTTATTCCTGCCGAAGGTGGTGATCCTATTCTGTTCTTGCACCTGTTCTGGTTTTTCGGACATCCGGAAGTGTATATTATGATCCTGCCGGCGTTTGGTATTGTCAGCCATATTATCTCAACCTTCAGCCGTAAGCCGGTCTTTGGTTATCTGGGTATGGTTTACGCGATGGTTGGTATTGGCGCGGTTGGCTTTATCGTATGGGCGCACCATATGTATACGGTCGGAATGAGCGTGGATACACAAGCCTATTTCACCGCCGCAACAATGGTGATTGCAGTTCCGACAGGGATCAAGATTTTCTCATGGATTGCGACCATGTGGGGCGGTTCTATCCGTTTCGAAGTCCCGATGTTATGGGCGATTGGTTTCATCTTCCTGTTTACCGTTGGCGGTGTAACCGGAGTTGTTCTGTCTAATGCCGGTATCGATCAGGTGTTGCATAATACCTATTATGTGATTGCCCATTTCCATTACGTTCTTTCACTTGGTGCTGTGTTTGGTCTGTTTGCCGGTTTCTATTACTGGTTTTCCAAAATGACAGGGTTTGAATATAGCAAGCGTCTGGGGCAGTTGCATTTCTGGATTACATTTGTTGGTGTAAATCTGACATTCTTCCCGATGCATTTCCTTGGACTAGCAGGCATGCCGCGTCGTTATATTGATTATCCTGATGCGTTTGCTGGCTGGAATATGGTGGCTTCTATCGGCTCATATATCAGCGCGTTTGGTGTATTGATCTTCCTGTTTCTGGTTGCTGAGGCATTTGTCTCACGGCGTCGGGCGGCGGCTAACCCATGGGGCGAAGGCGCAACGACACTGGAATGGAAAGTGGCTTCACCACCGCCTTATCACACATTTGATGAATTGCCGAAGGTCTAACCAGACCCTCGGCTAATCATCAGACACGATCAGCCAACAGATCAGGACGTATTATGGCTCAGGCAATATCAACACAACCACATATGGCTTCACCGGGGGATGTATTTGCCCTGATGAAGCCCCGTGTCATGAGCTTGGTGATTTTCACCGCGCTGGTGGGGATGCTGGTATCACCAATGGATAGTCATCCGGTTCTGATGTTGATTTCATTATTGGCAATTGCGGCAGGAGCAGGTGCATCTGGGGCGATCAATCAATGGTATGACCGCGATATTGATGCACAGATGGAACGAACAGCAAACCGGCCATTACCGCGTGGGCTGGTTCATCCGGATGAAGCATTAAGTCTGGGTTTGATTATTTCCGGCATGTCTGTATTGGTGCTGTATTTTACCGGTGGGGCTATGGCCGCCGGCATGTTGCTATTCACCATATTTTTCTATGGATATGTCTATACGGTCTGGCTAAAGCGTAGCACAACACAGAATATTGTTATTGGTGGTGCCGCTGGGGCATTCCCACCGGTTATTGGCTGGCTGGCGGCTGGCGGTGATATCGGGCTTTCCCCGTTTATTCTGTTTTTGATTATTTTTGCATGGACGCCGCCGCATTTCTGGGCGCTGGCACTGGTGCGCAATGATGATTATACCCGTGTCGGGGTTCCCATGTTGCCGGTGGTACATGGTTTTAAGGCCACGAAAGACCAGATTTTTGTTTACGCATTGATCGTTGGTGTTGTGGGAATGGTGCCATCATTTATCGGCATGTCCAGCTATGCTTATCTGGCGTTATCGGCGGTTCTGGGGCTACGTTTTGTTATGCTGTCATGGACAGTCTGGCGGTCAGCAGATGACGATATGCAATCGCCAATGGCGTTATTCCGGTTTTCTATTTTGTATCTGTTTCTTATCTTTCTGGGGCTTGGCATTGATGCGGCAATAGCGCCATTCTGGACTGGATTTTAACCAATGGCAAAATCAGAACATGATGGGCAAAAGCTGTCTGAACAAGCCAGCCAGAAGGCCGCACAAAATGCGATGATGCGTCGCCGGAATCTGGTGATGCTTGGTGTGGTGCTTGGTCTGGCCGTGCTGTTTTTTGTGATTACGATTGTTAAGATGAGCACTGCATGATGCATAATGATCTGACCATGACGCAAAACCGGAACAAACGCATGATGGTTGTTATCATGGGAATTGTTATGGGTATGGTTGGTCTGGCTTATGCGTCGGTTCCGCTTTATCAATTGTTCTGTCAGGTCACAGGCTATGGCGGCACAACCCAGCAATCCCTAGAAGCACCGGGGGCGGCAACTGGGGCGATTATTCGTGATGTCCGATTTAATGCCACCACTCAGCCTGATCTGAAATGGCATTTCAAAGGCCCTGATAAGCCGGTTTCGGTTGTGCCGGGCGAAGAAGTGCTGATTTATTATACGGCTACAAATCTGTCTGATGTAGCAACTACTGGCACGTCAACATTCAATGTGACACCGTTTAAGGCTGGCGCATATTTTATGAAAATTGACTGTTTCTGTTTTGAAGAACAGACATTACAACCCGGTGAAACGGTTGAAATGCCGGTGCTATTCTATCTTGATCCGGAAATTGATAGCGATATTAACACACAGGAAGTTCCTGAAATAACATTGTCCTACACGTTTTTTGCTGTAGAAAACTGAAAGTTGATCATATAATCGATCTGTGAACACCGAAGGGGGAAAACATGAGTGCAGAACAGAAGCATCCATATCATCTGGTAGAGCCTAGCCCATGGCCAGCATTAGGATCAATGGCCGCGTTAACAATGGCTATTGGTGGCGTTTTATTTATGCATGAACATGATTACGGCATCTATTTGATGATGATCGGTCTGGCGCTGGTTCTGGCGACCATGTTTTACTGGTGGCGTGATGTCGTACGCGAAGCCGAATATCAAGGTCATCACACGCCGATAGTTCAAATTGGCATGCGTTATGGCATGATGTTGTTCATCTCGTCTGAGGTTATGTTTTTCGTTGCTTTTTTCTGGGCATTTTTTGATCGGGCATTGTTTCCCGTAGGTGGCGTCTGGCCACCTGAAGGTATTCATACCTTTGACCCGCTTGATTTGCCGCTGATCAATACCATGATTCTGTTGCTATCCGGTTGTACGGTAACATGGTCGCATCATGCGTTGTTGCATGATAACCGCCGTGATTTCATGATCGGACTTGCGGTTACGGTTGGGCTTGGCGCGTTATTTACGGCACTTCAGGCCTATGAATATCATCACGCGCATTTTGCTTTCACTGACGGTATTTATCCCTCTATCTTTTATATGGCAACCGGCTTTCACGGCTTTCATGTTATTATTGGTACCTTGTTCTTGCTGGTCTGTCTGTATCGTGGGGCAATGGGGCATTTTACCGCCAAACATCATTTCGGATTTGAAGCCGCTGCATGGTACTGGCATTTCGTCGATGTGGTCTGGCTGTTCCTGTTTGTCGCTGTCTATATCTGGGGCGGTTGATCGGGATGAAACAAGAAAGCCCATCCGGGCCCGTAAGGCGTGCCTTACGCAATACTTGCCCGAATTGTGGTAAGGGGGCGTTGTTTACGTCCTGGCTTCGGATGGCGCCTGTCTGTTCGTCCTGCCAATTTGATTTAAGTGAACTTGATGCTGGCGATGGGCCGGCATCATTTCTTGTTCTGATTTATGGCGCTATTGTTGTGCCGCTGGCTTTTTTGCTAGAAGCGTTGTTCTCTCCGCCTTTATGGGTGCAAGCCGTGTTATGGGGATTGATCATGTTGCTAGCCACAATGAAAAGCTTGCGGCCACTAAAAGCGATTATGATTGGATGGCAATTCCGGATACATGATCCGGATAAAAAGTATTTTTAGAAAGGCATATAAAGGATGGGATTTCGTCCAGCCTTATGGATGACCATTTGTTCGGTTATCGCTCTGGTTATATTAATCGCTCTTGGTAGCTGGCAGATGTACAGAATGCAGTGGAAAGCCGGTTTGATTGCCGAGTTTGAAACACGCGCACATGCCGCCCCGCAAGATGTTATGGCTATTGATGTTGAGAATCCTGTTCGCTATCAGCGGGTTCAGGTTGCTGGCACATGGTTGCATCAGCATGAAGTGCAATTGATTGGCCGCACATTCGAAGGCACCGCCGGATATCATGTCATCACGCCGCTTATGTTGAATGATGGGCGTATGGTCATGATCAATCGGGGATGGGTATCACAGGATTATAGAATGCCCGATAGCCGTCCATTTACGCAGACCAGTGATCCGGTGACATTCGAAGGCATTATCCGTCTGCCAGCCCAGAAAGGTTATTTTGTTCCGGAAAACAATCTGGAAAAAGATGACTGGTTTACGCTTTCTATCGGCGATATCGCCCGTTACAGATCGCTGGATGATACATTGATCACCAGCTTTACGGTAGATGCTTTGCGTGGCGATGGGGCGCATAAATTGCCTATTGGTGCGGCGGTGGATATTGCGCTTCCGAATAATCATCTGCAATATGCGTTAACATGGTATGGGCTTGCGCTTGGTTTGATCGGGGTCTATTTTGCATGGCACAGATCAGCAGGCCGACTGGGACGAGTGAAAACATAACCAATGACATCCAGCATTCAGTATATCAGCACACGCGGCCAAGACGCACCAATCAGCTTTGCTGACGCTTTGCTGGCCGGATTAGCGCGTGATGGCGGGTTATATCTGCCGACCGCATGGCCACAATTTGCCGCCGGTGAGCTGGAATCCATGGCTGGCATGCCCTATGCAGAAATATCTGCCCGAATCATGGCAAAGTTTACCGGTGACGATATATCATTTGATGAATTGCTGGTTATGACGCGCAACGCCTATGCAACGTTTTCGGCCGAAGACGTCACGCCATTAACCCGTGTCAATGATCAGATACATTTATGTGAGCTTTATCACGGCCCCACCATTGCGTTTAAAGATGTGGCTATGCAGGTGCTATCACCGCTATTTGATCATCAACTGGAAAAACGTGGAGCTAAAGCGGTTATTCTGGGCGCGACAAGTGGTGATACCGGTTCTGCGGCATTAGAAGCTTTTCGTGACCGCAACATGGTGGATATTTTTATTCTGTATCCGGATGGTCGCGTTTCACCCGTGCAGGAACAGCAAATGACCAGCGTTATAGCTAATGGTGCGTATGCCGTCGCGGTTGGTGGTGATTTTGACGATTGTCAGGCTATTGTAAAATCGCTTTTTGGTGATCTGGATTTTCGGGATCAGGTGGGATTATCAGCGATTAATTCTATCAACTGGGCGCGTCTGATGCCACAAATTGTCTATTATGTGACTTCTACGCTGGCTTTGGGCGGATTGGAACGTCCTTTAACTTTTGCTGTTCCAACAGGTAATTTTGGCAATATCTTTGCCGGTTATGCCGCGATGAAAATGGGGCTTCCGGTGAAACGGTTTATCTGTGCGTCAAACCGTAATGATATTCTGACACGGTTTTTTGACACTGGCAAAATGGAACGGCGGATGGTTGAACCTAGTCTTAGCCCGTCTATGGATATTCAGGTATCCAGCAATTTTGAACGGCTGATGTTTGAACTGCTTGGCCGTGATGGTGATCAGACGCGTGATATTATGAACCGTTTTAATCAATCGGGTGAGTTTACTCTGACCCGCGATATGATGGGTAGCGATATCGACTTATTCACCGGCTTCCGTTGTGATGATGCGGCGACGCTGGATGAAATTGGCCAGACATGGCGCAATGATGGCATTATGGTTGACCCGCATAGCGCGATTGGGCTGGCGGCGGCAAGGGCAGCGGCGGCAACATCCGATGATGATCATATCGTTGCACTGGCTTGCGCGCATCCGGCAAAGTTTCCGGATGCTGTTGAAAAAGCAACGGGTATCCGGCCGGAATTACCGCCACATCTGGCTGATTTGATGGAACGCCCACATCAACGCATGACTATTGCGGCAACTGCTGATGCTGTGGCTGATCTGATCACTGAGCATAAACGGTAAGTTTGAACACATTCATGACCGTATCCGCATCACTCACCAGCCAGCCACAATCCCGTCTTACCAAACGGGATAGCGGTCTTGTTGTGGCTAGCACAAATATGCCTCATGCCAATAGTCTGGCGATAGGGATATGGCTTTCAGTTGGCAGTCGGGATGAAAGGCCAGATGAACATGGCATTGCCCATATGCTGGAACATATGGCGTTTAAAGGCACAGAAAGCCGCGATGCCGAAACTATTGCCCGACAGGTTGAGGATATAGGCGGATTTATAAACGCCCATACCAGCCGCGAAGAAACCGCTTATTATATTCGTCTATTACCAGAACATCTGGAATTTGCGCTGGATATGCTGGTTGATATCCTGACGCAATCAACCTTGCCCGATACAGAAATTGCACGCGAAAAAGGCGTAATCATACAGGAAATCGGGCAGGCAAATGATACGCCCGATGATATCGTTTTTGACCAGTTTCAATCATTATGCTACCCCCAGCATCCGATTGGCCGGCCGATTCTGGGAACAACGGACAGCGTCAACGATTTTGGCCGGTCAGATTTATCAGGTTTCATGAACCGCTATTACGGGGCTGGTAACATGATCCTGTCAGCGGCAGGGCGGGTTGATCATGATGATTTGATGACACATATTGATGCCATTGAAAAAAAACTGATCAGAGCGGTGGATGTACCCGAACGCCGCGTACCACAATGGCCAGATCAGCAAGACAAGCGGCAGGATATCCTGATCAGAGAGCTGGAACAAACGCATCTGGTTTTTGGCTGGCCGGTTGCACCGACAAATGATCATGACCGATGGGCATTGCGTGCGCTTTCCATTTTGTATGGTGGCGGCATGTCTTCGCGGCTGTTTCAGGAAGTACGGGAAAAACGCGGGTTATGTTATAGCGTCTTTTCGTTTGGCCAGATGATGTCAGATTGTGGTGTTTTCGGGGTTTATGCTGGTACCGATGCCAAAGATGGCAATGAGCTGATTACTGTTGCCATGGATCAGCTGGCGCATCTGGCGCAAAAAACGACCGGTGATGAGCTGGAACGCGCTAAAGCCCAGATGCGTTCAGCCGTTCTGATGGGGCGCGAAAGCGTTATGAATATCTGTGAGATGATGCCGCGCGAATGGATACGTTATGGCGAGCTGAAAGACGCAAACAGTCAACTGGATGCGATCAACGCCATTGACCGGCATCACATTGAACAACTCAGCCAGAAAATTCTGGCTGAATATCCGGTGCTGGCGGCCATTGGTGATAGCCGGGCTAACGCATTGATGTCACCCGAAAAGATGGATAAACTGATCCGATAGCTGGTGCATAACGGCCATTATTTTATGAAATATTCAAGCATGACCAATGCTGGCAGACATATGTTCGGTGGCAATCCCCAGTCGGGAATAGCAATCCTGCCACTGATTGCGGCTTAAACAGCTAAATACCAGATCATGAGCATATGGCATGGTGATCCAGCAATTATCCTTGATCTCTCTTTCTAGCTGGCCTGCTGACCATCCGGCATGCCCAAGCGCGATGATAAACTCACTAGGACCCTGACCGCCGGCAATTTCGGATATGATGCGAATATTGGCTGTCATGGCGGCAACGTGACCAATAGTGATTGATTCCGGTATCATATGATCGGTGGAATGCAGAACAATGCCGCGCGATTTTTCAACAGGCCCCCCATAATGGATAGGCACGTCACCATTACATTTCGGCGTTCCAATATCTAGCTGGGTGGCCAGTTCATCAAGATCAAGATCATCAGTTTTCTGATTGATAATCAAACCCATAGCAGAATCGGCATCATGCTCACAGATCAATATGACGCTATTCGCAAAACGGGGATCATCCATTTGCGGGGATGCGATCAGTAATTGTCCGGTTAGTGCATGTTTCATCATAATGAATAAATGCTAGCGACAAATCAGCCACTTGACCAGATGATTTATGTCAGTCATGTCTATAATCAAAGAATAACGGTTCTGGTAAACCCTAATGATGCGTGTCTTCAAAAATCACATTGGCATTTTGACAATTATATTCGCGCTTTTTGGCGGTAGTTTGGCAGCGCATGCGGCAACCGGCCCCTGGCAGGGCGGGGCTGAGGTGCAATTGCGGCTGATATCCGCCAGTATTGATCATGATCTGGCTGGCAATGATTATCGGCTTGATGCCGCGCTTGAGGTAAAACTGGCAAAAGGCTGGAAGATTTACTGGCGTAGCCCCGGTGACGCTGGCCTGCCGCCTGAGCTGGATTTTACGGCTAGTCCGGCGGTGACTGATCACCAGATGTTATTCCCAGCGCCCGAACGGTTCAATCTCTTTGGGCTGGATACATTCGGTTATGGGGAACATGTTATTTTCCCGCTGGTAATTGATGTTGATCCGGATATTGCGGCCGGTCATCAGAAACTGATTCTGGTCGCAGATTTTAACGGTCTTGTTTGTGCAGATATCTGCATCCCGATAGAAGAAACGCTGACCATGGCGGCGGCATCGGGGCGGGGATATTCCCCATCAGATCATGCATTTGCCATTGCGCAGGCGCGGTCACAAGTTCCATCACAAACCACGGGCAATGGATATCATATCAAAACTGCCAGCATTATTAATGATCAGCTGGAGGTGGTTATCGGTGATCCGGCGGGCATGGCATATACCATGCGCCGTGGCGATATTCTAGTAGAAGCGGAGGCAGATGGATATGGATTTGCCGCCCCTGTTTTTCGTGAAGGCAAAAGCCAGATAGCCATCACCGGCCTTGCCGCCGCGCCACTTATCGGCATTGATGCTGTTGTGACGGTTATTCATCCGGATTTTCTGATAGAACAACAGATCAGCATAGAAAAGGGCGCAGCTGGTTCAATATTAGCGGCGCTTTTCCCCATTCTGATATTTGCTTTTCTAGGTGGGGTTATTCTTAATATCATGCCATGTGTCTTGCCGGTTTTGTCGCTTAAACTCACTAGCATACTCAAGCAAAGCGATGCTAGCCAGCGACAGATCAGACGGTCTTTTCTGATGTCGGCCGCTGGTATTATTCTGTCTTTTTTGGCACTGGGTGGCGGCTTGCTATCCATGCGGTCGGCCGGTCTGGCTATTGGTTGGGGGATACAATTCCAGAATCCGGTTTTTCTGGGTGTCATGATGGTGCTGATGGTTGGATTTGCGCTGATGATGATTGACCGCGTGATATTGCCGGTACCTGATTTTGCGCGCCGCTGGTCTGGTAAGCTAACGACTGGCACGGGCGGCTGGCATGATATGGCATCCGGGGCATTGGCAACGATACTGGCCACGCCGTGTTCGGCACCATTTGTGGGGACAGCCATTGCCTTTGCTTTTACGGCACCACCATTTGCCATGCTGATTATTTTTCTGGCTATGGGATTGGGTCTGGCGGCACCATGGCTATGTGTAGCGATGTTTCCGCAACTGGCCGGATATTTGCCGCGGCCGGGTAATTGGCTGATTTATGTGCGGCAGGTACTGGCGGTGGGGTTGTTGATAACCGCTGCATGGCTGGGGTTTGTTCTGGCAACCGTGATTACCGATGCGCCATCCAGTTATTCTGGTAACTGGCAAAAATGGCAACCGGGGCTTGCCGAGGAATATGCCCGAAACGGTGATATTGTTCTGGTTGATGTCACGGCGGATTGGTGTCTGACATGTAAGGCGAATAAGTTTCTTGTGCTGGATTTGCAAAATATGCAGGATTACTTGAACGAACGGGACGTGGTTCTGCTGAAAGCAGACTGGACAAAACCGGATGATGATATTCTTGACTATCTATCCAGCTTTGGCCGTTATGGTATTCCGTTTAATATTGTCTATGGGCCCGATGCTCTTGATGGCATTACCCTGCCGGAATTGTTGACCGAAGAAACCGTGTTTGCGGCCATTGAAACCGCTGATATAAAACCTAATTCAGAAAAATAGCAATCAGGAGAATAATAATGACAATTGCTGTCGGACAGTCTTTGCCGGATGCCATGGTTCATATCAAACGTGATGGCAAAGTCGTTGAAACAAGCCTGGCCGAATGGGGACAGGATAAAACGGTTATTCTGATTGCGGTTCCGGGGGCATTTACCCCGACCTGTTCCGAAAAACATTTACCCGGATATATTACCCATGCTGATGCGCTGAAAGCCAAAGGCATTGATGCGATTGGCTGTCTGTCGGTAAATGATATTTATGTCATGGCGGCATGGGGCAAACAAAGCGGTGCCGATGGCCGAGTTGATATGATTGCGGATGCTAATGGTCTGGCGGCGCATGCCTTGGGGATTGATGTGGTTAGCACGCCGGTATTGGGCAGCCAAAGAGCGGCACGGCTGGCATTAGTGGCAAAATCAAGGATCGTGACGCATATCTACAAAGAAGAACCAGCCGTTTATGAGGTTTCATCAGCAGAATATGTGCTGGAAAGATTATAGCGGCGAACGAATATGTTCTGCTTCTGCTCTGGCTAATTGATCACAGCGTTCATTCATGGGATGACCGGAATGGCCTTTGACCCATTCCCATGTAATATCAAATGGCTGGCTGAGTGTATCAAGTTCCTGCCATAAATCCTGATTGGCTACCGGCTTTTTATTTGCATTTTTCCAGCCATTCTTGCGCCATCCATGTATCCATTTTGTGATCCCGTCACGAACATAGACGCTATCGGATACTAGTATGATGGGGACTTGCCTGCTAACCGCTTCTAATGCGCGAATAGCGGCCATTAGTTCCATCCGGTTGTTGGTTGTATCCGCCGCGCCGCCTGCCAGTTCTTTTTCCTGACCTTGCCAGACTAGTATAGCACCCCAGCCGCCGGGTCCCGGATTGCCCAGACAAGCCCCATCGGTATAGATATATAGCACCTTATCATTGGCTTGATCATTCATCTGTTCATGCATGTGAAACACCAATTTCTGCCGAATCATCCATGCTATGCAGGAACATAAGCCGATGCCAGTAATCATCAGGATTATGTGGTTTTACCTGCGCGTCAGCTGGTGTGTGAATCCAGTCATAAAGACGGGTGAGATAAAACCGCAACGCTGCTCCTCTAGCCAGCACTAGCATTGCCTTGCGCTCATCATCCTGTAATGACCGGTTGGATGTGTAGCCGGTGATCAATGCCTTTGCTTTATCCGGATTAAACCGTTGCGATTGATCAAAGCACCACGCATTGATCATTACCGCCAGATCATAGGCCAGCATATCCTGACAGGCAAAATAGAAATCAATAACGCCGGTGATGGTAGTATGATCAAACAACACATTATCCGGAAACAGATCACCATGAATCACGCCTTGCGGTAAGCGATCAGGCCAGTTTTGCTCAATACCGGTGAGCCAGTTTTCTATCTGTGGCATCTGATCCGAATGATCCGTATGTGCCACATCATCTTTAATCTGTTCGACTAATGGCCGCCATGCCTGCTTTCCCAACGCATTTGGCCGCTGCATATCAAAATGCGCCCCCTTAAGATGCATATCGGCTAGAACGGCGCCTGCCGCATGACAATGTGGCGGTTCTGGCGATGCGGTAAACGTTCCGTTCAGAAAACTGACGATAGCCATGGATTTGCCCTGAATTTTTTGCAAAACATAGCCGTCATTAGCTCTAACCGGGGTTGGGCAGGGATAGCCCTGTTCGGCCAGATGGGTTTTCAGATTAATAAAAAAAGGCAAATCCGCCGGATCAACCCGTTTTTCGTAAATGGTCAGGATATAATGCCCCTGATCTGTTTCCAGTTTGTAATTTGTGTTTTCAACACCTTGCGTGATGCCGGTTAAGGCGCGGTGCTTGCCGATATCATATTGCAACAGCAAGCGGTCGATCATCGCATCGGTGATGATGGTATAAACGGCCATGGAATTATGATCTCAAAACGGATGGAATATTAAACGTTACTGTTTCCGTTGTGGATACATGGCGTTTAATGGTGATTTGATAGCGGTTGGCAATCGCGGCAATCACGTCTTCGACCAATTCTTCGGGCGCGGATGCACCAGCGGTAATGCCAATGGCTGCCGCCTGATCAACAAGCGGCCAAGTGATAGCATCGGCATTGGCAATAAGCATGGCCTGTTTTGCCCCAAATCGCTCAGCGACCTCAACCAGCCGTTTTGAATTGGATGAGTTTTCAGCCCCGATAACCAGCACCAGATCAGACTGATCAGCAATATCTTTAACAGCTTGTTGCCGGTTGGTGGTGGCATAACAGATGTCTTCGCCACGGGGTCCCTTAATAGATGGAAACCGTTCACGCAAGACAGCAATGATTTCAGCTGTGTCATCCACAGATAATGTTGTCTGGGTCGCATAGGCCAGCTGGCTGGGGTCGGCTGGCATGATGGCTCTTGCATCGGCAACCGTTTCTATCAGCGTCATAGCGTCAGGTTTAACTTGCCCCATTGTGCCTTTGACTTCGGGGTGGCCGGCATGCCCGATCAGCAAAATATGCGCGCCATCCTCATGATGCCGCGTGGCCTCAACATGGACTTTAGTGACCAGAGGACAGGTCGCATCAACCGCAATCATATTGCGTCTAGCGGCTTCATCCACAACCGCTTTGGCCACACCATGCGCTGAAAACACCACATGTTCGCCATCCGGGATATCGTCTAGTTCTTCGACAAACACAGCTCCCATCGCCGCCAGACGATTGACCACATGTTTGTTATGAACAATTTCATGCCGGACATAAACAGGGGCGCCAAATTTATTCAGCGATTCTTCAACAATACGAACCGCCCGATCAACACCGGCGCAAAATCCTCTGGGTTCGGCAAGGATGATGGTTTTCATGCTATTATTTGTAAAATCTTCAGTCATGATTATGTTCTGCTTGAAGTTTTGAATTTGGTCAACTTGAAACACAGCCATAAAGGCGTATAGTGCATATAACAGTGTAATAAAGGGCAAACATAATGCGATCATACTTACAAACAAAGCAAATATTCAGCCGGATGACAAAACCGCTTCTTGCGGCCGGTATTATGGCCGGATTAATAGGATGTAGCGCATTTGAACCGGAATATGGACAATGCCCCCCAATTAGCGCCGCCAATGGCGCAGAAGAAAGCTTTGTTATTGGCTCAAAATTGGGGCAATTGGTCAAGCTTCGGTTTAACGGGATTACTAGCCAATGTGTTGCCCGTGATGGTTATACGGACACCCGGATATTCATGAATGTGTTATTGCGCCGTGATATGACCACCGGTAGTAATATCGAACTCACGGAGTTTTATGTAACGGCCGCCATCATTGATGAAAATGATAACGTTGTCAGTCGTGAGACATTTGCAGACAAAGGCAATTTTAAAGATGGCATGGATTTATCACAGCCAGATTTAAAATACCGTCTGGATGTTCCCGATGGGCATAGAGTCGTGCTGGCATTAGGGCGCGCCGCCGAAACCGAATAATCGGTAAATGGTAATATACCGGATATCACCGGCCAGATTTAGAAAAGAAAGATGTTTCGGGATTTATGCCCCCATAGCTAGGGGGGCATACCGTATCAATATATCAATTTAATTGATGGATTTGATAGACGCGATATCAGCTTTGAGCAATTTATTTGATGCGGCTTTATCCATGTTATCAGAAATGATGCTAGCCGCCGCCACTGTTGCCAGTTCAGCCGCGCGATTGCGGATTTCTGCCATGGCTTCGGCTTCCAGTGCCTTGATTTTGGATTCGGCCTGATCCTTGCGGCGTTTGATGCTGGCTTCGGCGCTGACTTTAGCGTTTTCTTCTATTTGAAACGCGGCTTTTTCCGCATTGGAAATAATCTCAGCGGCTTGATCAGATGCTTCACGCTGAAGCCGCTGGTATTTTTGCAGTTCTACCTGTGCTTCTTCACGAAGTGCTTTGGCTTCATCCAGATTCTTGCGGATATCTTCTGTCCGCTTATCCAGCGCGGCGGAAATCGCTGATCCCGCTTTTTTCCAAACCAGAGCAACGAATACCCCGAAAGAAATCGCTACCCAAAGGCTTTCATCAATCATTGGTCCGCCAGGTCCTGCCGCCATGTCAACGTCCTCCAGTTAATGCTGTATTTATGCGATTGCTTTTTCGGCTTGTTTTACCTGCTTCTTAGCATCGGTTTTATTCACCTTGAGGCCGGTCAGCTGGCTAACAACATCAATCGCAGATGATGCCGCAATATCGGAAACGTCTTTAAGTGCCGCTTGTCTGGCAGTGGCGATATCTGCTTCTGCAGATGCCATTTTCTTGGCCATATTAGCATTGGCCGTTTCCATTTTACGGTCCATTTTTTTCCTGATGCTTTCCGTAGCTTTGCGTGTGGTTTCACTCGCATCGTTACGGGCGCTTGCCAGCATAGCTTCAAAAGCCATGCGAGCCTGCTCAGCATCATCAGAAGCCTGTCTTGCGCGCCGCAAATCGTCTTCGATGCGGTTGTGGCGTTCTTCTAGTACTGATCCAATGCGTGGAACAACTAGACGCCACATGAGCAGATAGGCTAACAGAAAGCTCACTCCAAGCCAGAAGATCTGGGTCGGCCATGTAGAGAAATCCAGCTGGGGCAGACCGCCGCTTCCCTCACTTTTTTCCGATGCTGCCAAGGCAACATGAGAAAACGCAACATGTGACACAGTCATGACAATGCTACCGGCCAGCAGGCCGTTAAGGTAAGGTTTGTTTTGACGCGGTTCCGTCTGACCTGATGGTTTCATGACGCGAATCCCTGATCTATGGCTTAAAGTGTCTGTCTTATATTGTTTCTATTCGTATTAAAATACGAACAGAAGCAACAGGGCAACAACGAGAGCAAACAACGCAATCGCTTCGGTCAGGGCAAAGCCCAGAATACCGATGCCAAACACGTCATTACGTGCAGATGGGTTGCGGGCAATCGAGTTGACCAGTGATGAGAAGATATTACCAATACCAATACCAACGCCCAAAAGAGGGAGTACGGCGATACCGGCACCGATGAGTTTTGCTGCTTCAGCTTCCATGGATTTTTCCTTCCGTTACTGATTTAGAGTTAAGGGTAACAATCCGCCTTTCAACGGAATTCGTTTTCCGCATGTCTTAGTGAAGATGAATAGCATCATTAAGATACATGCAGGTCAGAATAGTGAACACATATGCCTGAAGCGCGGCGACCAGGACTTCCAGTCCGGTCAGGCCAACCAAGGCAAGAAATGGCAGAATAGCACCCGGCGCATAAACACCGCCAGCACCGCTGATCATCACGGCCAGGCCGGCAAACACTTTCAGCATGGTATGACCGGCCAGCATATTGGCAAATAGTCGGACAGAAAGGCTAACCGGGCGAACAAAATAGGATACGACTTCGATGATAATAAGAAACGGGATCAGAACCTTTGGTGCACCGGGCGGCACAAAGAATGTCAGGAAATGAGTGCCATGCTTGAAAATAGCAATTAGCGTTACACCGATAAAAATGAATAACGCCAGAACAAATGTCACAACAATCTGGCTAGTAAATGTGTATGAATACGGAATAAGCCCTAGCATGTTTCCGAATAGAAGAAACACAAACAGGGTGAAGATAAACGGGAAATACGGCCGGCCTTCGCTACCGACGGTGCCGCTAACCATGTCTGAAATAAACTCATACATCATTTCGGCGGCGCCCTGCATACGGCCGGGAACCATGTTTCGGCCGCGCATGGCAAAGGTGAGGAACAAGGTGCTGACAATAACTGCCAGCATCATGAATAAGGCAGAATTGGAAAATGAAACATCATATCCGAACAGCTCAAGCTGCATCAGGGATTTGATGGTAAATTGCTCAACCGGTGAGTGCATGTTCTTTCCTCATTATCCTGTCTTGTGGTGCTATGATTATACAGTCAGTTCTGGTTTTTATCATTCTGATCTGGTCTGTGTTGATCAAAGTACCCTAATTTTAACCCTTGGCCTGTTGCCATTCTCCAGATATTTACCATGCCAGCCATTGCGCCCAAGAAAAATAAGATAATCATAAACAGAGGCAATGTTCCAAGCCATTGATCAAGCATCCATCCGATAAATGTTCCGACTGCTATACCTGCAACCAGTTCGGTTGCTATGCGGCCGATTAATGCCATGGCGTCAGCGGGCATTCGTGCTCTCGAACGGTGAGCTTTTTCTGGATTGGCGTGATGATGTTCAGCTTGACCAATACGTTTGTCCAAACTGTCTTTGTTATTATCATCATTAGCCACCGACCCCTGCTTGGGCTTATTGGTGATGATAGCTATCCTTTCGCAGTATTCCGTTCCAATTAAATATAACTTAAACAGCATCTATCCGTTAGGCGCAAGCCATATACAGATACTGTCTATTTGCGCTTGCAAAGTATGATTACAGCACCATTATGTCAAGTGATCATAAAAGGAGATTTTAACCAATATCCGGCATATGCTGAGGCAAATAGTCCCAGCAGGCCAGAATCAGGCAGATTGTTTGTATTTTTCAGCTGTTTGCAAATCAACAGACACAACCTGACTAATGCCTTTCTGTTGCATCGTCACCCCAAATAGCCGATCCATTTGTGCCATTGTCAGGCGATGATGGGTAACAACAATAAATCGGGTGTCGGTTTCAGCTGATATTTCATCAATCATGGCACAGAATCGGCTCACATTACGGTCATCAAGCGGGGCATCAACCTCATCCAAAATACAGACAGGTGCCGGATTAGTCAGAAAGACAGCAAAAATCAGCGCCAATGCGGTCAATGCCTGTTCCCCACCAGATAATAAAGAGAGGGATTGCAGCTTTTTCCCGGGCGGGCTGGCCATAATATCCAGTCCGGCTTCTAGTGGGTCTTCGCCTTCGGTTAGCACCAGTTCAGCCGTGCCGCCATTAAATAGCCGTTTGAACAGATCACCAAAATGTCTGTTTACATCAGCAAAGCTCTTGAGCAGACGTTCTCTGCCTTCGCGGTTAAGCTGATTAATCGCATCACGCAAGGTTGCAATCGCTTTAACCAGATCATCGCGTTCAGTGGTCAGCTCAATCATGCGTTCTTCGACTTCTGCCATTTCCAGATCGGCGCGCAAATTAACAGGGCCTATATTATCACGTTCGCGCAATAGTCGTTCCAGCCGGCCTTCCAGCATATTGATCTGGCTATGGTCGGGGATCGTATCAGGGTCACTGTTTCCAGTGATATCAGCAAGCTTATCTGGTGTCGTGTCCAGTTTTTCCCTGATGCGATTGACCGTTTCTTCAATGGCTTTCTGGACAACGGCCAGCTCACCTTCTTTTCTGATCATTTTCTCACGCGCTTGTGCTAGTCCGGCTTCGCTGGTGCGGTGATTTGCACCAGCGGTATTCTGTGCGGTTTCTGCGCTGGCCAGCTGATCACCGGCCTGCCGCACCTGTTCAGTGGATGCGGCAATGGCTTCTGCCAGCGCGTCACGTTTTTCCACCAGCAAGCCGGGTTGTTCTTTCATTTTTTCCAGCTCTTGGGCGACATGATCCTGCCGCTGTTTCAATTCGGCCAGACGGCTAAACGTGCCATCATATCGCTTGGTCCAGCTGTCCAGATTGCGGGTGATGTCGCGTAATTTCTGCTGGCGTTGTTCGCGTGACCGCATGATTGTGTTTTCGGCGCTCATAGCCTCAGCCAATTGCGCTCTTGCCTGATCGGTTTCCAGCTGTTTTGCCTGTAACTGGGTGGCTAGCTCATCGCGTGATGGTAAAGCCGCAAGATCAGTTTCGACCTGTTTCAGACTATCGGTTAGCTCAGTGGCGGAACTGGCCAGATTATCTTTCTGGGTTTCGGCGGCAACAAGCGCGGCTTGTGCCTGTTCGAACTGACGTGTGGTGTGAAGCACCTGTTGTTGTGCCTGTCTTTCCTGCTCACGCAGATTGGCAATATGTGCTTCGGCTTCGCGGACAGACAGACTGGCGGCATCGGCTTTATCACGGGCGCTGGCGGCATCAGCACGAATAGCATCAATCTGGCTTAACAGCTCTTTATGGCGCGCTTCGTGGCGCAGCCGTTCGGCGGTACTAGCGGCGGCACCGGGCAATTTAATATAGCCATCCCAGCGCCAGCATCCTCCGGCTGATGTCGTTATCATCTGCCCCGGTTTCAGCTTGGGCTGGATCGTGATAGCGGTGTCAGCATCTGGCGCAACGCCAACGCCGGAAAGCGCAGGCATCAGCACGTCCGGCACATCCAGATATTGCAGTAATGGTGTTGTGCTAGCCGGAACATCAGCGGTTATTGCCGGATCAAGGTCTTGGCGCCAATATCCGTCACCGCCTTTACCAACCGGCAGGGATAAGCTTTCGGCCAGAACAGCGGCTAGGGCTTGTTCCATGCCATCCCTGATTGTAATCATTGTTGAAACCGCAGGCCCGTTTTGATCAGCATTCTGATCAACCAGTAATGATGCCAACGCGTCAATCTCACCTGTTATGCGCCGTTCCAGCGCATCGGCTTCATTGGCGGCATCCCGGCTTTGCTGAGTGGTTTCTTGCAATATGTCCTGATCAGCCATCGCTTTTTCACGCTTGGTAATCGCATCATTTGCGGCTTTTTCGGCGGCATTAAGCGCCTGGCTTGCCGCGTCTCTGCTCTGGGTTAGGGATGTTACATCCAGTGCCGAAGATTTTGCCGAAACATCATCAAGCCGCCGGCGCATATCATCACGCTGGCGTTCCAGTGTTGTCTGATCACGGTCAGCCGCATGAAACCGCGCGGTAATGTCGGCCAGCTCGGTTTCCGTTTTATTGGCCAGATCACGCGCTTTGGCGCGGTCTTCCTGTGCGGTGGCCAGATCAGGCTGTTCGTCTTGCTCGGATGCTTTCAGCTCGTTTTCTTCCTGCCGTAACTGTTCCAGCGCGCTGGTGGCATCTGTCTGAAGCTGGGTTTCACGGTCTATATCGGATATAATTTGGGCAAGCCGTGTCTGGGCATCGCTTGTCTGTTGTTTGATCCGGTCTTCTTCTTTGCTGATATCGGCCATAGCCATATCAAGCCGCTGTTTTTCGGCCATTACCTCGGCATTGCGCTGACGCAAAGGCGGCAAGGCTTCGGTTGCGCTTTGCAGGATACGGGCGGCTTCGCTGACGGTGGTGGTAGCCTCCGCAACGATACGCTTGCTTTCCCTGTCATCTGCCTCAGCCGTGTGAAGATGCGATTGTTCCAGCCGGTAGCGGCTGTCCAGCAATTGGGCTTCGGCCATACGAATCCGGTCAGCAATGGATCGATAGCGTGCCGCTTGCCGTGCCTGTTTTGATAAGGATGCTTTTTGTTCATCCATCTGGGTTAGCACATCATCAACCCGCGTAAGGTTGCGTTCAGCTGTATTAAGCCGCAGATTGGCTTCGTGACGGCGGTGTTGCAAGCCTTTGGTATTGGCGGCTTCTTCCAGTAATCCGCGACGTTCGGTTGGCTTGGCATTGATCAACGCCCCCACACGCCCCTGACTAACAATGCCGTGGCTTCTGGAACCTGTGGCCAGATCAGCAAATAGCAATTGCACATCCCTGCCGCGCACCGGTTTGCCATTAATGCGATAAGTGCTGCCTTTGCCGCGATCAAGCCGGCGGGAAACTTCAAGCTTGTCTTCGTTTGCATAGGCGGTGATGATGGCATCGCTGTTATCGATATATAGCGTTACTTCGGCAAAATTACGGGCTGGCCGATTGGCTGTTCCGGCAAAGATCACGTCATCCAGCTCACCACCACGCATGGATTTGGCAGATGTTTCCCCCATTAACCAGCGCATCGCTTCAACGATGTTGGATTTACCGCATCCGTTAGGCCCGACAATTCCTGTCAAGCCGGCATCGATTGTTACTTCTTCGGGTTCAGCAAAGGATTTGAAACCGGTTATTTTTAGATGCGTAAATGCCAAGGCTTAAAATACTTTCTGGAATTTTCTAAATCTGAAGATTGATCTTAATCAGGTCATCAGGCCGTTTAAATCAGCTTCGAATTCATCATAAGGTTTATATCCGGCAATAATGTCCTTATCGTTTATAACAAAAGTCGGGGTTGAGCTAATGGCAAAACGGTCATAGCCATCTTGTGCAATCTTTACAATACCCTCTAGGTAAGGCCGGTTATTCATCAATCCGGAAAACTCATCCTCATTAATGCCGGCAATACGCGCCATGCTTTGCAATTCCAGTAATGGGTATTGTGATGCCGCCCATTCGGATTGCTGGGATAAGAGGATATCAAGCATGTCTTCATAGGCACGTTCGGGGACGGCGCGCGCCAGTGCATGTGCATAAATGGCTAATTCCGACAATGGAAAATCCCGGTATTCGAATCGCGCTTTGCCAGTATCAATCCAGTTCTTTTTGACCGCAGGAAAAGTTTCAAGATGAAAATTAGCGCAATATCCGCATGTCATGGAAAAATATTCGGCAATCAGGATTGGCGCATCAGGATCGCCAATAATGCGTGGTGATAACGCGGCCTCAAGATTGAGCCCATCAGCCGTATCATCAGCAAAACTGGCTTTTGTGAAACCATGTGAAAGCCCATTAGAAATAAAGGGTGCGGCCACGCCACCGGCTAAACCCATGGCAAGGAAATGACGTCTTTTTATGTGTTTTTGTGCCATGATAGGCCCTTTCTTTTCACAAGATGCGGTATATGCTCGAATACAAACCTCATTATAAGGTATGCTCAGCGTTCAGTCTATGGTGTTTTTGTACTAGATAATCGTGTCGATAACATGGCCATAAGCTGTTGGCGCAAGCTGGTATCTTTGATCGTGCTGATCATGGCTTCCAATTCCGATTTCTGGGTTTCATCCATTTGCCATGCTGGTTGTTGCACTGGTGGCGTTAATACGGTTGGCCTTGATACGGCTGGTGTGGTGGCTGTAGTGCCGGATGATGCCGGTGAGTGAATGTTATGCAGGGATTGATTAATACGAATATGGCTTAATGCCATATACCCCACATGTCCATTAGCCCGTTCTATGATATCGGCTGATAGCATCTGTAATTCCGGTGCCCGTGCGGAAGGAACGCCAATGCTCAATACGCCCGGATCATTTCCATCATTGCCGGTTTTTGCCCCGCCATCAGGAAAATGAATGGCAAGCGGCAATGACCATGGCGCGGCGTTGCCGCCAATATGTGTCCAGTTCTTGACAATAATCTCAAATAGCTTGCCCTGTTTGCGCAAAACAGGTGCCAGAATATGTTCAGCAACCCGATTTAATCGCGTTGCCCGTTTTATCCGTTTGTTCTTGTCTGTGCTCATAGGGTATTTATATAAACGTCATGACCGCGCAATCCAAAAGAAAAATCTCAACACCTGCCCCTGTGCCTTCTATGCTATCACCAGACCATAGAGCAATGACAGAAAAGGTGCTGAACTGGTATGAACACCACCGCCGTGATTTGCCATGGCGGATGCCACCGGGTCAATTAGCAGACCCGTATCAGGTGATGTTGTCTGAGATTATGCTCCAGCAAACCACGGTTGAGGCGGTGAAACCCTATTTTCACCGATTCTTGGCACGCTGGCCGCGATTGTCTGATCTGGCGGCGGCATCGCAGGATGATGTGATGAAGCTATGGGCAGGATTGGGATATTATTCACGCGCCCGCAATCTGCACAAAGCGGCACAAGCCATTATGACTGATTATAACGGGCAGTTTCCGGATAATGAGGCTGAATTGTTAAATCTGCCGGGGATTGGTAGCTACACGGCGGCGGCGATAGCGGCTATCGCATTTGGCCGGCGTGCGGTTGTGATTGATGCCAATATTGAACGGATTATGGCGCGGTATGCGGCTATCGCGGCGCCGTTGCCAGCCGCTAAACCAGCTATTCGGGCGGCGCTGGATATAATGACTCCATCTGATCGGTCAGGTGATTTTGCACAGGCATTGATGGATATCGGAAGCCGGATATGCACTCCGCCACGAAAAAAAGCAGGCGAGTATTCTCAGCCGCAATGTCTGATATGTCCGTTAGCATCCGGCTGTCAGGGGCGACATGCCAACCCTGCCTCATGGCCGCGCAAACCGGCAAAACCAGATCGTGCCAAACGGCAAGGTGAGGTTCTTATTCTGATATCAGATGATCAACATATCGCGCTGATCAAACGTCCGGATAAAGGATTGCTTGGCGGCATGATGCTATTTCCGACAACCGGTTGGCCGGATGGATCGCGCCGACAAATTGATTATCCGGTTGAACCCGATAGTCTGATCGCCAGATGTCAGGCGGTTTATGAACATGCGGCCACCCCGCAACGGATGAATGCAGCGGTTGAGCATGTGTTTAGCCATTTTGAATTAACGCTGAACGTGACCGTGCTTACCGGATTGCGCCGTCAGGATGTTGCCCGTCAGGATGTAGCCCGACAGGATGTAGCAATATATGAACAGCTGATCTGGTGTCCGCTAGCTGATCTAGGGGCAGAAGCATTGCCAAGCGTCATGCGTAAGGTCGTTATGCTATTGGAAGCCAACCAACTGCTTCAACCGGATTAATCCGGTCTAATGCCGGAAATGCCGCATGCCGGTAAATACCATGGCCAGATTACGGGCATCGGCGGCGGCAATGACCGCATCGTCACGGATAGACCCGCCCGGTTGGATAACCGCCGAAACGCCGGCATCAGCGGCGGCAATCAACCCATCAGCAAATGGGAAAAACGCATCTGATGCTACGGCGGATTGTGCTAACGGGTTGCCGGAAATGCCAGCGGCTTTAGCCATGTCTTCGGCCTTGGCAACAGCGATGCGTGCCGAATCCAGACGGCTCATCTGTCCGGCGCCAATGCCTTTGGTGGCTTCATCTCTGGCATAGACAATGGCGTTGGATTTGACATGTTTAGCCACTTTCCATGCAAATATCATATCTGCCCATTCACGGGCATCCGGTTGCCGTTTGGTAACAACCCGCATATCAGCCATAGCAAGCTGTCCGGCATCGGCATTTTGCGCCAGAAAACCGCCAGCAAGGGTTTTGATCATAACGTGATTGGGGGCACCGGTCGGCATACCGCCGGTCAGCATCAACCGCAAGGACGGTTTTCCGGATAACACGGCTTTCGCGGCATCATCGGCATCGGGGGCAATGATCACTTCGGTAAAAATGCTGGTGATGGCTTTGGCTACGTCTGCGGTTAACGGCCGGTTTAGCGCAATGATACCGCCAAATGCACTCACCGGATCAGAGGCTAGCGCCGCATCCCATGCCGTCATAAGATCATCAGCCATAGCAACGCCACATGGATTGGCATGTTTGATAATGGCAATGGCTGGCCGGTCATATTCGGCCACCAGCTCAAACGCGGCATCGGTATCATTAATGTTATTATAGCTGAGCGCTTTGCCCTGAATAAGCTCAGCGGTCATCACGCCATGCCGTGGGGTGCGCTGTGCCATGCGGTATAGCACTGCGTCCTGATGGGGGTTCTCGCCATATCGCATCACCATATCCGCTGTTCCGGCAAGGCTGAATTGTTGCGGCAGTGGTGATAGTGATTGATCTTGCGTCATCCATGTGCTGATCATGCTGTCATAAGCGGCGGTATGGGCAAAGGCTTTAGCGGCCAGTGCGCGGCGCGTGTCCACCGTCATGCCGGCATGGGTGTCCATGTCATCCAGTATCCGGTCATAATCACCGGCATCGGTGCATATGGTCACAAAATCATGATTCTTGGCAGCGGCACGGATCATGGCGGGGCCCCCAATATCAATATTTTCGACCAGATCATCGCGGCTAGCATCCGCGCGTTTTAATGTATCGGCAAAGGGGTATAAATTAATAACAACCAGATCAATAGCGGTAATATCATGGGCGGTCATATCGGCCATGTGCTGATCATTGTCGCGGCGGGCCAGTATTCCCCCATGAATAGCCGGATGCAATGTTTTAACGCGGCCATCCATCATTTCTGCCATGCCGGTTATTTCAGCAACTTGCGTGACAGCTATTCCTGCCTCAGCCAGTAATTGTGCTGTTCCGCCGGTGGATAATATGCGGATATTTTTATCGGCAAGCGCTTTGGCAAAATCAATAATTCCGGTTTTATCAGAAACAGAAATTAACGCGGTTTTAACGGGTACATGTGGTGTGGATGTCATCATTATCGTCCGTGTTGGCTTAGGATATTATGTTGTCTTTGGATATTATCAGGGTATAAAAGCCCAATATTGCCCCTGAATTCTGTCATGTTCGGGCAGGTTTGCGTGCTAGTTTCATCAACCCCCATGATGTTTCTACTTCCATATGCTCTCTAAAGTCTGATAGCGCAACAGAAATGACAATCTGCTGGCATCGTTGAGGAGAGCCATTTATGGCGGTGATGCTGTCTTCTAAACTGATACGGCCTTCGGAACAGATGAATTTCCATGATGGCATGCTGGCTGGCAGTTTTAGCAGAATAGTCCGGTTATTTGTCTGGCTGGCGTGAATTTTGGGATGCAGATGAAAGCGGATCAATGCCTCAGACGGGATATTGCCGGGGTCGCCTGTGTAACGGATGATATCCTGACCTTTCAACATGTTGCCACCAGTCGTCAGAAACAGTTTTCGTTCATGCAAAGCACCAAACAGGCTTTGATACCCATTATGTGTGGCGACCGCCAGCATGCCGCCGGTAGCAGGGCCACATTCGGCCGTGGTGGAAAAAGCCTGTCTTTTGGCTAAAGGGCTTTTGGCTAATGGACTTTTGTTTGATCCAGAACCGGAGCGCGCCCGTCCAGATGATTTGCCAAATGATTTACCAGATAACGGTTCGGATAACTCACTGGCATTGATCATATCAATGCTCAGCGTTGAATGGGCGGATGTGCCTCGCATTAACTCATCCAGATGCGGATGTGTTTTGAATAAGCCGTCATGATGCCCGCCACTGATCAGAATACGCTGTTTCTGGAACGAAAACTCAATGGCATTGGCGGCAGCATCAGGTTCCATCATGCTGGCCGGATTATTGCTAGACGCGTTCTGGAGCGCATGAGGTGCGTGGGGTGCGGTATTCATGACAACAACGCTACGGCCACTGGCTAATCGCATAAAACCGGCGGTGTGGGCATGTTGACAGATTTTTCCCTTGGGCCCGCTTTTATCCAGCACGCTTTCTGTAAGCATATGTGGTGCATCCAGCCCATGCCGCATGGCAAGTAATGCCATATCGCCAAGCCGCCACATTCTGCCGACAGCACCCATCTGTCCGATCAGAATATCAATACGGGTGAGCGTGTCGCCAATATTGCTATCTGGTTGTGTTTTCTGGATGATCATAAGCGCATAGCGGATTTCATGCAGATAGCTAAGACAGACCATATGCCTGTCTAGCCGCCTTGTGGCATGACAGCCATCATCCAGTATGATGTTATCAAGGATGGCAAAAACCTTGTTGATAAAGTCGGTGACATCATGACCAGACTGCCGGAACGCATGATCCAGCAATAACGCTGATATGGCATTAAGCTGATTATTGCCATCAGCCAATCGGGATAAATCTTTCTGAAGCATCTCGGATTGAATGATCAGGCTGGTTAATATCTGCATCTGCTGGCTTTCTGGTGCGGATTGCCCATACCAGTTCCATGTCAGAATAATCAACCGAACCCGATTGGCCAGATGCGCCGGATGCCATAGGGTTTTATCCCAGTAGCCATGATGCATAATCCAATCCAGTAAATAGCGGCGTGCATAAGTCCGGGCGTTCTGGCCGCCATATTCACGCATATCACGAAGCCAGCCGAAATCATGCCATTGTTGTTCAAGCATGGTCAGGGGGGTGATGCCGGTGGCAAGGGGTTGTCCTTTGCTTGCGTCACCTTTCCATAAATCGGTCATTGGCATATTGGTGGCGGCGATATGCTGGCTGAGTGTTCTGGCGGATTTGGCCGCTTTTTTATACTGCCAGTGAAAAAACTGACTGCGCCGCAAGATTTGCGTGAACAGGGAAACAGACCAGTCGTCATGGCGCGTATCTATTGTTTTCCTGTTTGGGGTCTTCATTTTGTTTTCCGATTAATATGAAACGCTAAACGCAATTATTGCCGGTGAAATCGTGCCATAAAAAACCCGTCATTACCATGTGTCATGGTATTTTCATTATCAGCGGTTGTAATGGCATGATCCGGCATGATCAGCGCATCGGGGAAAAGCCGTAACATATGCGGATCATTGCCTGCCGCTGGCGCAAATCCGTCATAAATATGCGGATCAACGGGATCAGGTATCAGGTCGGTATCTTCAGCTATTCTGGCGGCAATATCCTCACCTTCTGCGCGGAATAACGAACAGGTGGCAAAGACCAGAATCCCGCCCGGTTTTAACCATGTGGCGGCATGGCTGATCATATCTGTCTGTAAATTGCCCAGCATAGCTATATCTGACGGTTTCGCATGCACCAGCTTATCGGGATTGCGGCGAATAGTTCCGGTAGCCGAACAGGGGGCATCAATCAGCACCGCATCAACCGGTTTATCTGGCGACCATGACAATATATTTGCGGTTATTACATCCGCTGACATATTCAGTCTGGTCAGATTTTCTTTCAATCGTTCCAGTCGTCCGGCAGATAGATCAACAGCGGTAACATTTGCGCCGCCAGCAATCAATTGTGCGGTTTTTCCACCCGGTGCGGCACAGGCATCAATGACATGTTTGCCGCGAATATCACCCATCATCCGCACTGGTAGCGTGGCGGCGGCGTCCTGCACCCACCATTTGCCATCTGCATAACCATCCAGCCGGTATGGTGCGCCATCATTTAGCCGGACGCTTCCTTGGGGAAGCACATATCCCCCCAGCTTTTCTGCCCAGATATCCGTTGTTCCGACCTCGCTTGCCGCCATGGTCAGATCAAGCGGCGGCGGCATTAGCGATGCGGCCATGATATCATTGGCTTTGTCTTGGCCCCAGTCAGCGATCAGCCGCGAAGATATCCAGTCTGGAAAATTAGCCGCGTGATCATGACGCCATGTGGCAATGATATCGGCGTTTGCATCAATATCCTTCACACAGCGGCGCAGGCTGGCATTAATAAGCCCGTGCAGATGCTCTAGCCCCACAGACCGGATTAGCCGGACAGACTGATCAACAACGGCATGTGATTTTCCATCCAGCCAGATCAGTTCCGTCAACGCCAGCAACAACACATAGGTTGCCATATGCTGACGGCCTTTGGGTGGACGCGGGATATAATGGCGTAACGCCTGCATCGCCTGACCATGATGCCGCAAACTGGATGCAAGCAGTCGTCGGCAAAACCGGCGATCTCTGGGTTCTAGCTGGTGATAGGGTTCATTTTTTTCCAGCCATTCATCTAGCGCCTTGCCGGATGACATGACCGCTTTCAGCCCTGATAAGGCAATCTCTCTGGCGGGTTCGGGATGTAGGTGTCGTGATTTCATGACGCGATCATAGGCAGAAGAAAGCATTTGTCCAGTTTACTGAATAATTTATCCTTGTTCTTTATCCTTGTCCTTGCGCAAAAATATCACCATATAGGTAATTATGAGCACATCAAACAAAGATCAAATGTCATCTGAAGCCCAAACAGAATCCCCAACGGAAGACCTGACGGAAGATCATGTCGAAGTTCAGGCACAAGATACCGCTATGGAATCTGAGCAGGCCAGTTCCGAAACCGGTTCTGACGTAACCGAACATGGTGGCCCCAAGGGGCTTGAGCCCACCCGTTTTGGGGATTGGGAAAAAAATGGCCGTTGTTCTGATTTCTAGAGAGCATTAAACGCATGGCACGTCTTACCACAGCAATGCTGGTCGCAGGTGTGATGGCTGAGGCTAATCAGGAACGCGTCACTATGGTGCTGGAAAAGCGTGGGGATAAGGAACGCGGCGCAATTATTGTCCGGCTTGAATCAAATGACGGCATGGTAAGGGTAGAAAGCCGCCACCATGATCCGGATTATGGCGCAATCTGGTCTGCTATTCATCAGGATGACCGCGTCACGTCCATGCAGGCGGCGGAGCTGGTTGAAAAACAGATATCCTATGATGCGGATTGCTGGGTCGTGGCGGTGGAAACGCCGCATGGCATTAATCCCTTTGCCCAATATGATAAAGCAACTATATTGGAATAATAGCATCCTGCACTTTTTTAGCGCTATTATCTTGGCGTTCATTGAGGATGATCATTAAAGGTTCATTGGGTTAAAGCTTCATTGGGTTATAGTGTAGATGACACAAGATATCACTTCCTCGCATCCAGATAAAACACGCCTGCCATTCGCGCCGGCACATCGGTTATCGGTCGCGCCAATGATGGACTGGACAGACAGGCATTGCCGCTACTTCCACCGGTTGCTAGCACCAAAAGCCGCGCTTTATACCGAAATGGTAACCGCAGATGCAATCCGTTTTGGGGCGCGTGACCGGTTGTTGAATGGCCATCATATGGATCAGGATAAACCAGACGATAACGCCATCATATTACAATTAGGCGGGGCTGATCCGGTCGCGTTGGCAGAGGCCATAGCCATGGCAGAATCCTATGATTATGCGGAATATAATCTGAATGTTGGTTGCCCGTCTGATCGGGTGCAATCTGGCCGGTTCGGCGCGGCATTGATGGCTGATCCGGTTCTGGTGGGTGAGCTGGTTTCGGCCATGCGTTCGGCTACCCGCCGACCGGTTAGTGTCAAATGCCGTCTGGGTATTGATGATATGGATACCGAACAAACGCTGGACAGATTTATTGATACGATCATTGAAAGTGGGGTGGATCATATGATTATTCATGCCCGCAAAGCATGGCTAAATGGTCTTAGCCCGAAAGAAAATAGAGATATCCCACCGCTGGATTATGATCGGGTATACGGGTTGAAATCACGGCTGGCGGCCGGTGCTGATGATATACCCATTTCCATAAATGGCGGTTTTTCCGATTGGCATCATATCCGGATGGGGCTGGATCATGTGGATGGCGTAATGATAGGCCGGGCTGCATATCAGCAACCGGCAAAGCTGGCGGTCTGGGCGGCACAAGTATTTGATCATGAACCGGTTGATGGCGATACCGTCATGGCGGCGATGGCGGATTATGCCGACGCGGAAATAGCGAATGGCGCAAGGCTGATATCCATCACGCGGCATATGCTGGGATTTGCTAATGGCAGAAAAGGCGCAAAACGCTGGCGCCGGACATTATCCGAAGACGCGCGTGATCCGGCTAGTCGGGGGGATTTGATACGCATGGCATGGGATAGTTTAAATCAAGAACATGAGGAAGCAGCATGAGCGCGGATAACGGAAATGATAGAGATAACGATATGAACACGCCTAAGTCATCCCCAAATAAACCCCTAAATAAACCGCCCCAGAGCAAATGGCGGTCAGCACTGGAATTTGGGCCTTTGCTGGTGTTTTTTGGCGTTAATTATTTTTTCGGTATCTATGCCGGCACCGCAACATTGGTTATTGCTACTATTCTGGCGTTGATGATGTCATGGCATCTGGAACGGCGTATCCCGAAAATGGCGGCAATGGGCTGTGTCATGGTGGTATTTTTTGGCGGCCTGACAATATTGATGGAAGATGATTTCTATATCAAAATCAAACCAACAGTAGCCAGCCTTGCTATCGCTGGCGGCATTATGGGTGGATATATTCTAGGCTATAATCCGGTTAGAGCCATGATGGAACAATTGAATATTCCACCCGAATCAGGGGTCTGGCGTGAACTTACTTTCAGCTTTGTTGGCATGATGGTTACGCTGGCCATAGCGAATGAGCTGGCATGGCGAAATTTGACAACAGAACAATGGGTTACGTTCAAAGTGTTTGGTCTGTCCGGACTATCATTACTATTTGGCATTGTTATTATGATCATTCTTCATCGCTATCAAAAAGACATGGATATCAATACCAGCAGTGAAAAATAATGATAAAGCCACACAAATCGGCAAACATGCCGAAACCAGATAAGTTAATGTCGTAATTATTTTATTCGTTTTTTAAAAATTGAAGCTAATGTGATCAAATTACTCTTTGGAATGAGGTCTGCTATGTCTGACGAAGATGATATCGTACTCGATGAACTAGACGATGATGAGCTTGTACAGCAAATTCATGATGATCTTTATGATGGGCTTCAAGAAGAAGTCGTAGAAGCCGTGAATATCTTTCTTGGCCGTGGGTGGACACCTTACCGGGTTCTGACCGAAGCATTGGTCGAAGGCATGACGATTGTCGGCATTGATTTCCGTGATGGTATTCTATTTGTTCCCGAAGTGCTGATGGCGGCAAATGCCATGAAATCCGGCATGGTTATCTTGCGGCCATTGCTTGCCGAAACCGGCGCACCGCAACAGGGCAAGATGGTGATTGGCACTGTTAAGGGCGATATTCATGATATCGGCAAAAATCTGGTTTCCATGATGATGGAAGGCGCCGGATTTGAGGTGATTGATATCGGCATTAATAATCCGGTTGAAAATTACATCGAAGCACTGGAAGAACATAAGCCAGATATCCTTGGCATGTCGGCATTGCTGACAACAACTATGCCATATATGAAAGTAGTTATTGATGCGCTGGTCGAAAAAGGCATGCGTGATGATTACATCGTACTGGTTGGTGGGGCGCCATTGAACGAAGCGTTTGCAACGTCAATTGGTGCTGATGCGTATTGTCGGGATGCCGCGGTTGCTGTGGAAACAGCAAAGTCCATGGTATCCGATAAAACAGCGGCCTGATTTAAATTGGCAAGCTTAACCGTTATATATTGGCGCGATATCCCAGCACAAGTGGTGGCCGAGGAAGGCCGTGGCCGTAAACGTCAACAGGCAAAAATAGAACTGCCGCAACGTTTTGCTATCGCTATTGATGCCGCCGCCATGCGGGACGGCGCGGATAGCACCGATGACTATCTGGCTGAATGGCGTAAATCCGACCCTGTTTCATGTGGTGATGACCTAGAAGCAGAAGCCAAGGCCAAAGCCGCCCAGCTGGAAGCAGAATATCCGCAAGACAGAGTGGCCAAGCTAGTTGCCGCTGGTGGTTTGGCTGAATAAATCAGGATGTATCTGCATCACCATTTCAACATATGCTAATCGATCATATTCTGTCTTGTCGCAAATAAGAGACAGATTGCCGTCATCTGGCCAATGTCTTTGATAAAACCACATTAAATAATTCTAGATAGTTTAGACTTTTTGTCTGAGGAGACACCCCCATGACTGCCACAATAGATGCGATTGCCAAAGCTGGCGCTAATTGGTCAATAGAAGTCACCCCGCCGGGAGCTGCAAAGATTGATGATTTTTCCGCTATTCTTGCCGAAGGAACAACCGTTAATGTGACGTTCCTGCCGGGGACTGACCCAGTTGATACAATTGATGTTGCCAAACGGCTTCGTGACGCGGGGCTTGTTCCGGTGCCACATATCGCGGCGCGGTCGCTGACATCCAAAGAACAGCTAGCTGATCTGGTCGCTGATATGACTTCGCGTGCCAATGTTGATGAGGTTCTGGTCATTGGTGGTGGTGTAACCAATCCGGTCGGTGAGTTTGCATCCACCATGGAAGTGTTGGAAACAGGTATCCTGCAAAAAGCAGGGATTCGCAAAATTGGCGTATCCGGCCATCCCGAAGGCAGTCCGGATATCAATGATGATCAGCTGGCCGAAGCACTGGCATGGAAAAACGACTATGCCAAAAAAGAAGGTCTTGAGTTATATATCGAAACCCAGTTCTGTTTTGATGCCGATGCCGTTGTTGCGTGGGAAAAACGGATTCGCGCCGATGGTAATATGCTACCTATCCGCATTGGTATTCCGGGGCCGGCAACCATTAAAACGCTTTTCCGGTTTGCCCAGATTTCCGGTATTGGGCCATCTATGCGGTTTATTGCCAAACAAGCGCGTAATGTGACCAAATTGCTGACGGTTCAATCACCGCATCTGCTGATTGCCGGTCTTGCCGAAGCTATGGCTAATGATCCGGAAACAAAGCTCAATCATTTTCATTATTATCCTTTTGGTGGTGTTGCAAAAACAGCGGTATGGGCGTCGCAAGTGGCATCAAGCCAAGTAAAGTTATTACCCAAGGGCGGGTTTCAGGTGCTTGAATAGATCGGTAGCAAAGCATCATAAATTGAAACTACTTAACGCTAGATCACATAGCTAAAAGTCACAATCAGGAGATCAATATGACCATCACACGCGTATCTTCACATAAAAAAGAAATTGAAATAGGATTCGAGAAACCATTTTGCATTATTGGTGAGCGAATTAATCCGACTGGCCGTAAATTGCTTGCCGCTGAAATGGCCGAAGGTGATTATTCCCGTGTGCTATCAGACGCGCTGGCACAGGTTGAGGCTGGTGCAACAATGCTGGATGTCAATGCCGGTATCCCGATGGCAGATGAGCCAAAAATCCTGGCCGAATGTATACAGCTTATTCAGGCCAATGTTGATCTGCCGCTAGCAATTGATAGTTCTATCGTGGAAGCACTGGAATCCGGATTGTCTGTTTATCAGGGCAAGGCGCTGGTAAATTCTGTTACCGGTGAAGAAGAACGACTGGAAGTCGTATTGCCACTGGTGAAAAAATATGGCGCGGCGGTGGTTGCTATTTCCAATGATGAAACCGGCATTTCCGAAGACCCGAATGTCCGTTATGACGTTGCCAAGAAAATTGTTGAACGTGCCGCCGATTTTGGTATCCCAAGAGAAGATGTTGTTGTTGATCCATTGATCATGCCGGTTGGTGCTATCAATCTGGCTGGACGGGCGGCGCTTGATCTGATCCGCCGTTTGCGCGAAGAACTAAAGGTTAATACCACTTGTGGCGCGTCAAATATTTCGTTTGGCCTACCTAACCGTCATGGCATGAATGCCGCGTTTCTGGCGATGGCTGTTGGTGCTGGTATGACTTCCGCTATTCTGAACCCTCTGCATGCCGAAGAAATGTCCGGCATTATGGGCGCTGATGTTATGATGGGCACTGACCCGGAATGCCGCCGCTGGATCAAGAAATATCGTGAGCCAGCACCAGAAGGCGAAAGTCGTGGTGCGCGTGGTGATCGTGAACGCCGCCGCCGCCGTGCTTGAAAATAAGGGTA
>JAHEII010000089.1 GCA_024639485.1 Alphaproteobacteria bacterium | reverse complement strand
CGCCAGTCGGGGAATATGCCAGATGGGTGCGTCATGATAATATTGCTGATGTTACCGCAAACGAAGTCATGGCCAGATTATCAACGCTTGGCGGCATTTAAGCCAATATTCTGGAAAGATGCACCTAGAAAGATACGCCTAGAAGGACGAGTTTGGTTCTGTCAGGAACTGTATTTCTTCGTCTGTTGATGGCCGCCCCAATATGGCGTTGCGGTGGGGAAAATGGCCGAAACGGGCAATAATATCGCGGTGCAACACGGCATAGTTATATGTGTTTTCATCACAATAGGTTTGAAATAATGGCAGTGACTTGTCCTGAATATCCAGATTTTCCGCATGCATCATTGGCATGAACAAAAACCGAACCTTAGCGTTGCTATCGCCATCCGCCAGCGTGATATGATCATTGCGGGTTATGCCTTTTAAACAGAATGCCAGCGCCATATCATCACCGGCAAAGCTCATGGGATTGTTGCGATAGATATTCCGTGTCATTTGATCCAGCAGAATAATCAAGGCCAGATTGCCTTCTGCGGTTTCTGACCAGCTGTCCAGTTGTCCGGCCAGCGCGCGTTTGATTAATGGCTCAAAACGTGTCTTGATCTGATCATCAAAATCGGCATCTTTGATAAACCATTGTTTGGGTTCTGTTTCGTCAAACCAGAATGACAAAACGGTCGGAATAGATGTTTCGTGGCGCATGTTTATGTCCTAATCTGCTAGTTTAACCTAAATCACTTTGCCGGGGTTCATCAGACCTTTGGGATCAAGTGCCTGTTTAATGGCCTGCATGACTTCCAGCGCGATGGGGTCTTTGACCACGCGTAACATATCACGTTTTTTCTGGCCAATGCCATGTTCGGCGCTAATCGAACCCTCATAGGTTTTGAGCAGATCAAGCATGATAACATCAAAATCCGGATAATGACGGCGAAAATCAGCATTACCGCCAACAGGCTCACATAGATTGAAATGCAGATTGCCGTCACCAATATGACCAAATCCGAAAATCCGTGCATCAGGGGCGATAGCATGCACGGCTGTTACCGCATCTGCATAAAACGCCGCCATATGCCGTAAAGGGATTGATATATCGGATTTATAGGCTTTTCCGGCTTTGATTTCGGATTCCGGTGTTAATTCTCTGATCGCCCATAGCGCATCCTGTTGTGCCTGATTGCTGGCAATGGTGGCATCTGTGATCAAGCCGGATTCCAGCGCATCTGCCAGCGTTTGGGTCAATATAGCGGTCAACGGCATACCACCATCCGGATCAGGATGTTGATCGGCCTCTGCTGTTGAAGCAATCTCGATTAGTGCGGAAAAGGGCGGAATATCATTCAATGGTGGCTGGCAATCCGGATAAAAATGAAGCACATTTTCAATAATGGATCGGGGCATCAATTCAAACGCGATGACATTGCCGCCGCTTGCCGCCTGACAACGGTTCAGCAATTCTATACCAGCATTGATATCACGCAATCCGGCAAAACCGGTGGCTGTTGCTTTCGGGCGAGAGAATAGTTTTAGGGTGGCGGCGGTGATAACGCCTAGCGTGCCTTCGGCACCGATAAACAGATTTTTCAAATCATAGCCGGTGTTGTTTTTCTTCAGACTGGATAGCAGATTCATTACCTTGCCGCCCATCAATACAACCTCAAGCCCAAGAGTCAGATCACGCATATTGCCATAACGAATTACATTCAAACCGCCAGCATTGGTAGAAAGATTGCCGCCAATCCGGCAGGTTCCTCTAGCCCCAAGATCAAGCGGAAATAACAGATCATGTTCTGCGGCTGTGGATTTAATCACATCCAGAATACAGCCGGATTCTACGGTTATGGTCTGTCCGGCCACATCAATATCACGAATAGTATTTAACCGTTCGGTGCTGAGGATCAGATTATTTTCCTGATCATCCGGCGTTGCACCACCACAAAGGCTGGTATTACCGCCTTGCGGGATAACCGCCATGTTCAGCGCATCAGCACATTGCAGGATAGCGGATACTTCATTGGTATTTGCCGGTTTGACCACGGCCAGCGCCTTGCCCTGATAATCGCCGCGCCAGTCTGTTAAACAGCTAGCCATATCAGACGGATCACTAATGACATGTTTAGCGCCGATAATATGTTCAAGCGCGGTTATGGCTTTGGTTTTATCAAATGGCATGGGTATCTTTCGTAAATTCCGAACGTATTATTACCATAATTTAATCCGAACTTGCGGTGATGTGAAGATTAATATGTATTGCTATTGATTTCTAGGGGCGGCGGCGCGGGTGAGCCGGTCATTGATAGCAACGCCTAAATCATGATCAGGAATAGGGGCGATAGCAATGGTTTTCGCACCGCTTTGATCCAGTTGCCGCAACATGGAAAACAGATGTGCCGCCGCGTCGTTCAAATCAGCTTCGGGGCTGAGATTACATGATACCGCCGCATGTGACAAATCGGGATCATCGCCAAACCCAAGCCATGCCTCACCTAAACGCGGGGCATCAGCATTCAATCTGATCATGGCATCAGGCGCGTAATGGCTAACCAATTGGCCGGGGCTGAGGATTTGGGCATCGGGTGCTAATGGTGGATGGCCTGTTGCGGTGGTGATCATTTCAACTGTTATACTACCCGGCCGCAATAGCACCGGAATATCAGCTCTCGCGTCAATGACCGTGGATTCAAGCCCTTTGTCACATGCGCCCATATCCAGTATCAATCTGGGTTCGGAATAATCCGCAAACGCTGTCGCCACATGTTCCGCGGTGGTCGGGCTTAAACGGCCAGACGGATTTGCTGACGGGGCGGCGATAGGTATATTTGCGGCGGCAAGCAGGGCTTGAGCGCCTTTATGTTCGGGCACGCGCAACGCTACAGTATCTAAGCCGGCAGTAACCAGATCACAGATGGCATTGCTATCGCACCGCCGCAAGACAAGCGTCATCGGCCCCGGCCAGAACGCATCAGCCAGTGTTTTGGCGAGTGGCGTGATATGTCCCAATGTGAAAGCGGTATCGGGATCAGCAACATGGCTGATCAGCGGGTTGAATTGCGGACGCTGCTTTGTTGCAAAAATCTGGCTTACCGCCCGCGCTTGTCCGGCATCTGCCCCTAATCCATAGACCGTTTCAGTGCCAAAAGCCACCAGATGCCCATCGCGCCAGTATTGCACCGCTTCGATTATGCTGTCCTGATTTAGTGGTTTTACAGATGGCATCGGCATTGTCCGGATTCAAGTTGCTGGGGCATCTGACAAAGGCGCATGCCAATGGGCAGGGATAGGCGCGGATATTGACCCCATAGCGGAAAACCGCGCATTCTTACGGCCGGCTTTACCGTAAAAAAACCGCTGGCCATCATTATCAATCATGGTGCCGCCTGCGGCCTCTAATATGGCTTGTCCGGCGGCGGTATCCCATTCCATGGTGGTGCCTATGCGCGGGTATAGGTCCGCTTTGCCTTCGGCTAGAACACAGAATTTTAATGATGAGCCAACAGCCAGATAATCCCCGGGATTGATGCGATCTAGCCAGTCTTGCAATATCTGACTACGCCTTGACATGGTGGTAACAACAACAGGCTGATCAGGTGGTGATATGCGTGTTGTGATGATCTGTTGCGGCGTTGGATCAGGATGATGTGGATTGTCCCATTGCCGTTTTGCTGCGATCTGGCCATCGCTAAACCAGATCTTTTGATGCGCTGGTGCCATAATCACCCCTAAAACAGGATGTTTGTCATCAATTAATGCAATATTGACGGTAAAATCCCGCCCACCATTTAAAAAGCCGCGTGTGCCATCCAGCGGATCAACGCACCAGTAACAATCCGGATCATCATCCGTGTCTTCTGTCCATGTTTCTTCGCTTATGATGGGGATAGACGGGGTTAACCGGTTAAGGCCGTCACGGATAATTGCATCCGCTGCCAAATCCGCATCGCTGACCGGACTGCCATCTGGTTTTGTTTCAACAACAGCGCCTTTTGCCCGAATATCCAGAATACGAAGCCCGGCATCCATAGCCAGTTGTTCTACTGATCCCATGAGGCTTTGTCGCTGGTTTTGATCAAGACGCATAAAGTGTTTTCACCTGTTCGGGAGTATTCCATTTCCAGATACTCTTTTCGCATATAACCATAGACAGGAGCAACCTTATTCCATGATTTCCCAACGTCTTATCTGATCAGCGTTTCTGAAAGCGATTGAGCAGGACTTGGATTATCAGACAAGTTTGGCTATGCTTCCTTTCAATAGGATAAGAGGTTTTATCAGCCATGTGTGGACGTTTTGCTAATACTTTTGATGCCACTGCGCTGACCGCGTTGTTTCAAACCGCCATACCGCTTTCCAATAGTCGCCCTTTGCCAGCCTATAACATCACCCCCGGAACACCGGTTCCGGTGATATTAGCTGGTGATAACACGCGCAAAGCAGAATATATGCATTGGGGGATAGCATCACCAGTTCCGGCGACCAATATCTCTGGCGGTAAAGCCGCAAGCCGGGGATTACTGATCAATGCGCGCGCAGAAACCATGACCGAAAAGCCAACGTTTAAGCAGGCCGCGCTTGGCCGGCGCTGTGTTGTGCTGGCTAGCGGTTGGTATGAATGGAAAGCCCCGAAAAAACCCTATTATATCAGCCGGACAGACGGCGCGCCAATGGCCTTCGCTGGCCTTTACTGGGGTGGGGAATTATCATCGACTGTGATCATTACCACGGCGGCGGATGCCGGACTTGCTGATATTCATCATCGGGCGCCGCTTCAGATACCTGTTGATGGAATGGGACATCCTGCATTTAACACCGGTCATAACGCTATTGACGCGTGGCTCGACCCGTCCCAATCCGCTGAACAGATAAACCGCATGACAGCCCCGTCATCTGCCGCGCCGCTGACATGGCATCCGGTATCGCCAGATGTTGGCCGTAATACAGAAAATCATGAAGGACTGATTGAGGCCTATGATGCGGCGGCGCATGATCCGCAACCATCTTTATTTTAAGCAAAGCAGGTCTTTAAATAGCCGCAGGTGATGCGTCTTTTTTATATTGAGCATAGATATGCCATAGCATTAATGCGCCCGCGCCCCGATAAGGTTGCCAATCCATCGCCATATTCTGCATGGTTTTGGCATCAGGTCGGCTGTTCAATGATTTCAGGATTTTCATGCCTTCCTGCAAAGCCAGATCATTATATGGCCATGCATCCATATCCAGTAAAGCAAAGAGCCGGTAATTATCCGCTGTCCAGTCACCAACCCCGCGCAACGCTGTCAGTATGCTGGCAATCTCATCACCGGGTTTATCCGCCAATGTATTCAGATCAAGCGCCCCTGTTGTGATGGCTATAGCAATGCCGTGGACATATTCGGCTTTTTGTTGCGACAGACCATTGGCTTTGAGCGTAGCCACGCCAGCATCAGTAATCCGGCTAGCATCATCCAGTCCGGCTGCTTCCATTCTTTTCCATACGGCGGTTGCCGCCTGACGGGAGATTTGCTGGCCGATAATAGTACGGATTAATGTGGTAAAGCCTTGTGGCATGGTGCGGTCAGGCGGGGTTCCGTATTTCTTGATAGCCGCCGCAATATCCTGATCCAGCATGGCCAGTTGGCGTAACGCGCCATGTTCACCCATCAGCGCCATCGCCATGGTTTTTTCCATTTGTGGCATGATTAGTCGTATCCTTTTTGATATTGTTTAAATTTGATATTGTTCAAATACGATATTATATTTATGCACCGATAACGGACATGATAGAAAGAAAAAATGCAAAAAAAATTATCTTCTGCTTCATCCCGACAACAACCGGTTACTCGCCCAGCTGGTAAAATATGGGATATTCCGCTTCGGTTATTTCACTGGTTGCTTATGCTGGCCGTGATTGGTGCAATTGCATCTGGTAAGACGCAAAACTGGTTCTGGCATGAAAAAATGGGGCTTACGGTATTGGGGCTAATTGGCTTCCGGCTCATCTGGGGGGTGGTTGGCACCCGATATGCGCGGTTTTCCAGTTTCCGATTGATGCCGCGTCACGTTATTGGTTATATCCGTTCCCGGCTGGCAGGTGATAAAACCCGTTCCCCCGGACATGCCCCGACCGGCGCATGGGCAACAATTTTACTGTTAGCGGTGCTTGGCGGCATGGCCAGTCTTGGCACAATGGCACATAATGATGTTCTATTTGAAGGCCCGTTGGCGGCAACTGCAAATGGATATGGGGCAGGGGAATTTTCCGATACTGCAACAGATTGGCATAACGCGCTGGAACCGATACTTTTTGCGGTGTTGGCCGCGCATATTGTGGCGTTATTGATGTATCGCCTATGGCTCAAAATCAATCTGGTTCCGGCCATGGTTACTGGTGGTGAGGATAAATCACCGAAACCCTTTTCTAAAACCCATCAGATCACCGGCGTGATATTGCTGCTAGCCATGATAGCCGCCGCCCAATGTCTGGGGTTAATAGGTGAGCGATATTATTTTTAACTATCACCCGCGCCATATTTGACCACATAGCTATTACCGATAGATATGCTGGTGGTGCGGTCTGTTTGAATTCTAGTATTTATATAATTTATGACAGGCACCGCAAGTATCTGACAACGCTTTCATCGCCATGGGCAGGGCATCGGTATCACCGGCGGCGGCCAGATCGGCCAAGGTGACGGCGGCATCATGATTGGCCTCAGCTTTAGCGATAAAATCTGCCCAGTTTTTCCATATTTCAGGCCTTGCCTTAGTGTCGCCCATATCGCTTCCTTCGGGGAAATAATCCGGCATGACTTTTGCCCAATCCGCGATGCGGTTAGCTTCGCCGGAAATGACATCCATATCACCGGCGGCTAGCGCAGGCTGTATCAGTTTTAGTGATTTAACATTATTGCGAAAGTTTTCTTTTCTATCGGCAATCGGATCAGCCATCACAGAATGGGATGCCATTCCCAGAACAGCCAGCATAGCAAAGGTAAAGCGGATATAGCGGATCATGTTAACCTCAATAAAATAGGAGTGTGTTACCATTGAAATAACATTAAACGGAAATTGGTCAAGCCAGTCAGAAGCAAGACAATACTAACCCTTATGTAAAAATGGTTCCGTCGCTTTGCTAGCCCGCCCCAGACGGTATTCTCTGATAGATATAAAAATACAGCTGGCAATAACTATGGCCATCCCCAGTATCTGAACCGCAGATGTGCGTTCCTGCCAGATTATCCAGCCAATCAGCGCAGATACAGGCACAGATAGATACCGGGTTGGCACCAGCACCGTTGCCTCTCCATAACGATAAGCAGAACCAAAGCCAAGCTGAACCAGACTGGCACTAGCACCAAAGACAAGATAAAATATCCAGTCTATGGATAAGATCAGATCAATGGCACCGGCCGGAAGCCAGAGGATCAGCATAACCGGATACATGATGGCGCCAATCCCGTTATGCCAGAGCGCAACGGTGATAGGTTCATCAGATTTTCCAAGCTTCCGGAGCGCAATAACCAGCACAGCACCAGCCAGCGCAGACATTAATCCCCAGAATGAACCAACAGTAATTGCCCCTGAAAACGGGTTGGTGATCATGCCAATCCCGATCAACCCAATAACCACCGCGCCGCCGCGCCATATCCCGACTTTTTCTTTGAGCAGAAACGGCGCCATGATGGTGACAAATATGGCAGAGGATTGAAACAATGCCGTGGCTTGGCCTAAAGTTGTGGTGCTGACCGCCATGAACCAGAAAAAAATGCCCATATGACCAAATGCAACCCGAACCCATAGCAGGTTCCAGCGGTTGATATGCCACATGCCTTTGCCGCGAATAATGATGCCAAACATGATCAGAAAAGGCATGCAGAACATAAACCGGATAGATAAAACAGCTAGTACGGTGTGATTTTCGGCCAGAAATTTAACAGCAGAAGCCGTGACAAGTCCGGCAAGTACCGACATCAACATGAATGCGATGCCGAGCATGTTATCGCTAAATATGCGCGAAGAATG